>JAQTYB010000118.1 GCA_028688475.1 Elusimicrobiales bacterium | reverse complement strand
AAGCTCATAACCGAAAAAACCGGCTACCCCGAGGACATGCTGGACCTCGACCTCGACATGGAGGCGGACCTCGGAATTGACACGGTAAAGCAGGCCGAACTCTTCGCGGCAATCCGCGAACACTACTCAATCCCGCGCAAGGAAGGCGTGAAACTCAAGGATTATCCGACCATACGCCATTGCATCAACTTCGTCCTGACCGAAACCGGAGGTACGTCCTCCTCCGCAACCGCTCCGGCGGCAATTCCGGCTCCCGCGCCGGTCGCGCCAAAACCCGAACCCGCGCCAGCGCCGAAACAGGCTCCGGTCCAAAAACCCGCCGCTCCGGCAGCAGGAAAGCACAGCGAAACGGCGGTCAAATCAGTCATACTCAAGCTTATAACCGAAAAGACCGGTTACCCCGAGGACATGCTGGACCTCGACCTCGACATGGAAGCGGACCTCGGCATTGACACGGTAAAGCAGGCCGAACTCTTCGCCGCCATACGCGAGCATTACGCGATTCCGCGAAAAGAGGGCGTGAAACTCAAGGATTACCCAACCATACGCCATTGCATCAACTTCGTGCTGACGGAAACCGGAGGCGTGGCGCCTGTCGCAACCGCTCCGGCGGCGGCGCCAATTCCCGCGCCCGTCGCGCACGAAGCTGAACCCGCGCCGCAGCCGGCGGAAAACCGCATCCGCCTGCTGCCGGTCATCACGGAAGTCCCGCTGGCAGCCGAAGCGAACCGCAGGCTTTCGGCCAAGCGTCCCGTGCTGATATTCTCGGACAACTCGGCGCTCACCCGCGCGTTCCAGTACGAACTGGCGCAGATGAAGGTGCCGACGCACGTGTTCACCTCGTCTAAAACGCGCAGCAAGAACACCACCATCGTCAACTGGAACAGCCTGGAGGAAACCGCCGCGGCGCTGCGCGATTATTCGGCGGACAACCCCGGCGTCCAGGGCATAATCCACCTTCTCGGCGCGGTACATAAGCGGCTTGATAAAAAGGCCGACGCCCACGCCGACCTCATCCATTACGTCATGCCGCTGTTCCACGCCTGCAAGGTGTTCGAAAAGGATTTGGCCGACCGTACGGACTCGGACACCTTCATAGCTGCGGACCTGCTGCTCGACGGCAAGTTCGGCTTCTTCGCGGCAAAGGACTTCGACCCGTTCTACGGCGCCATCGCCGGCGCGGTGCAGTGTTTCAGGAAAGACATGCATGAACTCGCCAAAACCGTGACCAAGCTCATGGATTTCGAGCCGGAAACCTCCGTCGAAACCATCGCCCGCCAGACGCTGCATGAGGTATTGAAAGGCGACGACCGCCTCGCCATCGCCATGCGCGGCGGCAAGCGCCAGACTTATTACGCCTCCCCGGTCAGCGTGGACAAATCCAAAAAACGCTTCAACCTCGAAGGCAAATCCTTCATCATAACCGGCGGCGGGCGCGGGCTGGGAGCCTTGTTCGGCAGGCTCGCGGCGCAGCAGTACAAGCCGGCGATAATCGTGTTCGACATAATAAAATTCCATCCCGAGACGCCGCAATGGGCCGCGATGAGCGAGGAACAGCTCAAGACGCTCAAAAACTCGGTATGGGAAACCCTCAAGGCGGACACGACGCGGCGCGCCACACCCGTCATGCTGGAGCAGGAATACGGGCGGATGATGGACTCCGTGCAGCTTTACCGCAACCTCGAGGAGCTTAAAAGGCTGGGCGCGAAGACGGATTACTATACCTGCGACGTCACCAACCTCAGGGAATTGGACGAAACTCTCAAGGCCGTGAAAGCCAAATACGGCTCCGTTGACGGCGTGGCGCATTTCGCGGGGCTCGAGCGCTCCAAGCTGGTCAACGAAAAGACCGTCGAGGAATTCCTGCGCGTTTACGACGTGAAGGCCGCCAGCGCGATGGCGCTCCTCGCGTCGGACGTGGTGCGCGAGAAAGGATTCTGGATGTTCATCTCCTCCATCGCGGGCAAGTTCGGCAATCTCGGCCAGTCCGATTACGCCAGCGCCAGCGATTATATCGCCAAGCTGGCCAACAGCCTGTCCGCCAAAGGCGTGCGCGCCTTCGCCGCCGACATGAGCGGCTTCGCGCAAATCGGCATGGCCGCCCGCCCCGGCGTGGAGACTTTCCTCAAGTCGCAGGGGATGGAGTTCCTCCAGCCGGTGGAGGGAATGCAGGCGCTGCTGGACGAAATCGTCTACGGCGAAACGCCGGAGATAGTGCTTTCCGGCACGCTCGGCAAGCTCGACTGGGACGCCCAGCTGCGCCTGGAGGAAAACGCGCCGGACGGCGGGGGAAAAACCTCCGGCGGCGCTTCCGGCGCAGGAACGAAAACACATTTTCTGGGCGCAATAGCGAAGCTGGAAAAAGGAAAAACGCTGCGCGCGGAAAAAGAGTTTTCGCTGGCCGGCGACCCTTATCTCGCCGACCATTCCATAAGCGGCACGCCCTACGTGCCCGGCGTGATGGGCATAGAAACATTCATGGAGGCGGCGGCCGCACTGCTCGGCGAAACTCCGGCGGGGCTCGAAGACGTGCATTTCTCGCTGCCCATAAAGCTGCTGCGGGACAAGCCGCAAACCGTGCGCATCGCGGCGGACAAAGACTCCAAAACCGGCGCCGTGGACATGAATATCGAATCCGATTTCATAAACCCGCAAGGCGTCAAAATGGGCGCGGCGCGCAAACATTTCTCCGCCCGCACGCTGGGGGAATTCGAGTCGGCGTACATAACCATGCCCAAAACCGGCCCGTCGCGCCTCAAGCCGCTGGCGTCAAAAGAGGAGGTATATAAAATTTACTTCCACGGCCCCAGCTTCCAGGTGCTAGACAGCATACTTTCGGTGGACGACAAGACCGTGTTCGCGGTATACAGGCGGCCCGCCGCGCCTTTGTGGCGCGACCCGCAGCCCCAAACCTGCGCCTACCCGCTGCTAATCGAGGCGGCGTTTCAGGCCTGCGGTTTCCGCGACCTGCATGCGGACAAGCGCATGACGCTGCCCGATTATATCGGCAAACTGCTGGTGTCCCCCGGCGGCGCGTCTCCGGAAAAACTCTACATCTCCTGCGTGTTCAAGGGCAAAAACAAGGAAGGCAAAAGCGTCTACGATTCCTGCGTCTACGACGCGGACGGCAGGCTCTGGGTGGAATTGCAGGATTACATAATGATAGGCTCCTGATGAAAAACGGCGTTTTAACGCTGGTGCACCGCGGCGAAATCCTCGTGCCGGAGGAGTTGCTTTCCCCGGCTGAACTGGCGGAGTTCGCCGCGCTGCGCCTGGAAAAACGCAGAACGGAGTGGCTGCGCGCGCGCGCGGCCGCAAAACGCGCGTTTCTGGAGCACCGTCCGGACTGCGGCTTTTCGTTCAGGGAAATCATCGTCTCGAAAGCCGAGACCGGCGAGCCGTATCTTACCGCCAACGGCGTCCGGCTGGGCACATCCGTCTCGCTTTCCCACAGCGGCGACTATGGCGCCGCCGCCGTCTGCGAAAACTGCAAAAGCGTGGGCGTGGATATAGAAAAGATAGAGCCGCGCCCGCGCTCCTGGGCCGCCGACTCATTTTATCCGACTGAAATACCAGCGGGAGCGGGCCCCGGCGAACTTACCGCGCTGTGGACGCGCAAGGAAGCAGTGCTCAAGGCGCTGGGCATAGGCCTGTCCACTGACCTTTACGACGTGCGTTTTGAAGCGGGCGCCCGCCAGCCCGCGCTGTTCAACCGCGCCCGCCGCGCCTGGGAAGCCAGAGGGGCGGGGATATTCGATTTACAGCTTAGCCAACAGCCCCAGGACTACATAACCACCGTCGCGATACTAAATTAGCGAGGAGAGCACATCATGGACGATTTGATACAACCCCCGGCGGCAACCCCCGCCGAATCGGGCAAAAGCGCGAAAGGCAAGCCCAAAAAGGTGCGCGAAATACCGGAAAACCTGCGCAAATTCCGAGAGGTGTACGCCAAAGCGCACGAAGGCGCGGGAGCCGAGCGCATCGCCGCGCAAAAAGCCAAAGGCAAGCTCACCGCCCGCGAGCGCATACAGTATCTGGTGGACGACGGCACATTCGCCGAAACCGGCACTCTGGTGGAAACCGCCTGCACCGAGTACGGCCTCAAGGAAAAGCACATAAAAGGCGACGGCGTAATCACCGGCTTTGGCAAGGTCAACGGGCGCGACGTGGCGCTTTTCGCCCAGGATTTCACGCAGCTGGGCGGCTCGCTGGGGCTGGCCCACGCGATAAAAATCGCCGCCGTCATGGACAAGGCCATAGAAGCCAAAATGCCCATCATCGGCCTGCTCGACTCCGGCGGGGCGCGCATACAGGAAGGCGTGGAAAGCCTCGACGGCTACGCCCGCATTTTCGCGCGCAACGTCAAGGCCTCCGGCGTCATACCGCAGATTTCGGTCATCCTCGGCCCCTGCGCCGGCGGCGCGGTCTATTCTCCCGCGCTCACGGATTACGTTTTCATGGTGGAAGGCATAAGCCACATGTTCATCACCGGCCCGGAGGTGGTTAAATCCGCCACCGGCGAGCAGGTGGATTTCGACACGCTGGGCGGCAGCGGCCCGCACTCCGCGAAAAGCGGCGTCTGCCATTTCGTGGCCAAGAGCGAGCCGGACTGCTTCCGGCAGGTGCGCGAACTGCTGAGCTTCCTGCCGCAAAGCCGCAACGAGCGCCCACCGATGGGCGATTCCCACGACCCCGCCAACCGCCGCGTGCCGCTGCTGGAAAAAATCTGCGAAATCCATCCGCGCCGGCCCTACCGCGTGACGCACATCATCTGGTGGCTGGCCGACGAGCACAAGTTCCTGGAAGTGCATCAGAATTTCGCCAAGAACATCGTCGTCGGCTTCATGCGCCTCGGCGGCGACGTGGTGGGAGTGGTGGCCAACAACCCCGCGCAGCTCGGCGGCGCGCTGGATATTCAGGCCAGCGTGAAGGCGGCGCGGTTCGTGCGCTTCTGCAACAACTTCAACATCCCGCTGCTCACGCTCGTGGATTTGGGAGGCTACCTGCCGGGAGTGGAGCAGGAGCACGGCGGCGTCATCCGCAACGGCGCGAAGCTGCTTTACGCCTACGCGGAGGCCACCGTGCCCAAAATCACGCTTGTGCTGCGCAAAGCCTATGGCGGCGCCTATATCGCCATGAGCTCCAAGCACCTCAACGGCGATTTCAACTTCTCGCTGCCCAGCGCGGAAATAGCGGTTATGGGCCCGCGCGGCGCGATTGAAATATTGAACTCCCGCCAGATAAAAGAGGCCCCGCTGGAGCAGCAGGAGGCGCTCAAGGAAAAACTGTCGAAGGAATACGCCGACAAGTTCGCCTCGCCCTACCAGACGGCCAGCATCGGCTCCATAGACGACGTTATAGAACCCTGCGAGTCGCGCTTTCGCATAATCCAGTCCCTGCGGCTGCTCAAAAACAAGCGGGACCCCGGCACACATAACAACGCCGGAAACATACCGCTGTAACGGTCTGACCAAACAAGACGCCGCCCGCAAAAGTTATTTGCGGGCGGCGTCTTGTTTCGCAGCGGATATCAGGACTTTTAGGCCAGCAACGCCTCGATCGCTTTGCTCAATTCCTTGTCGTAGCTTTTCTGG
>JAQTYB010000031.1 GCA_028688475.1 Elusimicrobiales bacterium | reverse complement strand
AGGGCAAGCTGGAGAAAAACTCCGCGCCGATGTCCGGCAACGCGCACGTGAGCTTCAAGATTTACGACGCCCTGGCCGCGGGCAATTGCCTGTGGGGCTGCGTTACTAACACGGAGCAACTCGTCTCCGTCACCCAGGGCATATTCGGCGTTACGCTTAGTGTGCCGATGAGCGTGTTTTCCGGGGCCGGAAACAAGTATCTGGAAGTGACGGTGGAAAACCAGGCGCTTTCGCCCAGGCAGCCGGTGCAGTCGGTTCCGTACGCATTAGTGAGCAAGCGGCTGGAAGACGGCAGCAGCGTCGGGCTCGATACACTTTACACGGCTTCCGACGTCACTCTGGCCACGATACCGGCTTCGCACGTGGGCGTGGGTTTTCTCGACCCCGCTTATAAACTCAACGTGCTGGGCGACACCAATATCAACGGTTCGCTCAGCATAAAGGGCGTCCAGTTCAATACCGCGGCCACGTTCAGCGTGGAAAGCATTTTCGCCGGCGGCGACGCCGTCGTGACCTCCGCCACCGGCACGCTGCATGCCGGAGACATCATTTTTAAGACCTACGCTTCCGAGCGGGCGCGCATATTGTCTTCAAACGGCAATGTGGGCATATCAACCGGCACGCCCGGCGAAAGGCTGGAAGTGAACGGCAATATCTCCAACTCCGCCGGAAACTTCGGGCTGCTGCCGCAGACACGGCTGATAATCCGTCCCAAATCCGCCGCGTTCGCCGACGGAGTGGTGCGGCTCTACCCCGGCGACGCAGCGGAGCGTTCCTCGCGGCTGGAGCTTTATTCGCTTTCGGACGCGGCGGTAGCCGACGCGGACCCCTCAACTTACAACAGGGGCGCGCTGGGCGTCACCTCGTCGGGGTTTCAGATAGCGACCGAAAAAGGCGGTTCCGGCGCGGACCGTCCGATTTATTTCCAGACCGGCGGCGCGGAGCGCGCGAGAATAACCGAAACCGGCAGGGTGGGAATCGGGGTGCCCAGTCCGTCCGCATTGTTGACCGTGGCTTCGGACGGCTATTTCGGCGGCGGGGCGCGCGCCGCCGATATCGGCATGGGCAGTTACACGACAGGCGGCTGGTTCGCGGCTTCCAACGAAATCAGGGCGCGCGACGGCGTCAACCTGCTGCTGATGTACAACACCACAAGCTA
Source organism: Elusimicrobiales bacterium (assembly GCA_028688475.1). GTDB lineage: Bacteria > Elusimicrobiota > Elusimicrobia > Elusimicrobiales > Elusimicrobiaceae > JAQTYB01. The sequence goes on along the minus strand of JAQTYB010000031.1, from coordinate 24,677 downwards.
TATCGGAATAGGCACCGCCGCGCCGCAGGACAAGTTGCACGTGCGGGGCAGCATCCGTTCCGACTACGGCGTCGCGGCCGCGACGGCGGCTTTCAGCGGCGCGGTGGCGATTGGCGGAAATCTCACCGCCAATCCGGGCACAGGCACCTCGGTCACGCTTTCGTCCACCACTATTTACGGCAACACCACGATTTACGGCTCGCTTTCGGTCTCACAGGGGTTCGGCTCGCTGTCCTCGTCGGCGGCGCTGCTGGCCTCCACGCAGACCTTCAGCGGCGAAAATACCTTTTCCACCGTCTACGTTCCCAACAAGCCGCTGGTGCAGGGCTATGTGGCCGTTCCGAAGTGGCTGCCTTCGCAGTATTTGCAGGTGCTGGGCGGCGGCGCGGTGCAAGACGCGCGGGTTTACATAGACGCCGGCGACGTCAGCGGCGATTCGGGCGCGGTAGGCCCGTTCGCCGACGCAAAGCTGTATTTCATGCGCGGCAGCACCGAGTCGGCTCGCATCCAGTCCGCCGGCGACCGCAACCTGCTTTTCGCCGTCAATAATTCCACGCGCGCGGTTTTCGGTCCGGCGGGCGATATCAGCTTCACCGCCGGCCAGGGCCAGACCGTCAGCGTTGACGGCGGACTGCGCGTCACCGCCGGAGCGGCGACGGCGCTGCATGTCAGTTCCGCCACCGGCAACATCGGCCTCGGCGCGCAGGCGGGTTCCTCTTATAAAGCGACGCTGGGCGGCTCGCTGAGCATAACCGGCGGCGGAAACGGGATTTCTTTTCCAGACGGATCTTTCATGGCCAGCGCGGGCGTGGGCTCGGTCAGCAGCATTTCGAGCGCGGGCGACGCCAATGTCAACGCCGACAGCGGCGGCACCGGCGCAAGCTGGGTTTCGCTTCAGGCGGGCGGCGCTCCGGGCCTCATAGTCCGGGACAAGAACCATACTGGCGCGCCCAATGTAGGTATAGGCACGACAGACCCCGCCGAGCGGCTTTCCGTCTCGGTAGGTAATATTCTTGTAGGTTCGGCGGTCAATCCGTTTGCCGCCTCGAATCCGATGAACAACCTGCTGGTCGGCGGCGGCGCGCTGGTGCAGAAAAGCGCGTATCTCGCCACCAATCCCGCGGATAAAGTGGGTATCGGAACGGACGTTCCAGCAGCGAAGCTGGATGTGAACGGCGCGGTAAATGTAAGCGGCCTGTTGTCCGCCAACGGCGGAGTTTCCATAACAGGGGCTTTCAGCCTGGCCACGCCGCTTGCCGTAACCAGCGGCGGCACGGGAGCTAACACGTTTTCCGCCGGAATATTGGCCGCCAACGGCACAAACGCTTTCACCACGATAACCGACAACAGTTCTAACTGGAACTCGGCTTACGCGGCGGCGGTTACCAACGCCGCCAGCGCCAACACCGCAAGCACCATAGTAAAACGCGATGCGTCGGGCAATTTTGCGGCGGGCGCGATAACCGCGAACCTTACCGGCAATGTAACCGGGAATGTGTCCGGCACCGCCGCCAATGTTACCGGCACGGTTGCCATAGCCAACGGAGGCACGAATGCCGCGGCGTTTACCGCCGGACAACTCGTGCGCATGAATGCCGGCGGCACAGCGCTTGAAAGTTCGGGGCAGGCGCTTCCGTCGGGCACGCTGGTGGGCACCACCGACACCCAGACGCTCGCGAACAAGACGCTCACCGCGCCGGCGATAGCGAGTTTCGCCAATGCAGCCCACAACCATCAGAACGCCGCCGGAGGCGGGCAACTGGATATAAATAATATCGCCAGCACGACGCTGGGCGTTTCTCATGGCGGCACGGGAGCTAACACGTTTTCCGCCGGAATATTGACCGCCAACGGCGCGAACGCTTTCACCACGATAACCGACAACAGTTCCAACTGGAACTCGGCTTACGCGGCGGCTGTCACTAACGCGACAAGCGCCAATACCGTTAACACCGTTGTCAAACGGGACGGGTCGGGCAATTTTGCCGCCGGCACCATAACCGCCAACCTTGTTGGAAGCGTCACCGGCAACGTATCGGGAACCGCCGCCAACGTGACCGGCACCGTCGCCGTAGCCAACGGCGGCACGGGAGCGGCGACCGCGGCTAACGCGCGCACCAGCCTGGGACTGGCTATCGGCACCGACGTTCCGGGCCCCACAGGCACCGGCGCCAGCGGGACGTGGGGTATCAGTGTAAGCGGCAATGCGTCCAATGTTACCGGCACCGTCGCAGTCGCCAACGGCGGCACAGGTGCGGCGACAACTGGCGGAGCCAGGACGAATCTCGGACTTGGAAGCGGTTTGAGCCAAACCGTTGTTGTCAAGGGCAGCGCCGGAATCAACTGCAATTTGATATTCACCAACGGAATACTGACTTCCACGAGCTGTCCATAAGTTTTTTCTGCCGGTCCGATGCGGGGTGCAGTTGTGAAAAAACTTAAGGGGTTTTTGCATTTTGCGGGCACAAGGTTGAATTGTAAATTGCCATTGCATCTCCGAACTACTCGGAAACCGCGCGAAAACGGACTGGAAACCTTCTGTTATTTCGCCCTGGCGTCCGCGCTTGTTTTGTGGCTGTGGCCGCAAGCCGTCTTTGCCGGAGACAGCGGCACATATTTCCGTTGGGTGCCGTACCGTGCGCCCCTTTATCATCTTCTCTACGAACTGGCATCGTTTGCGGGGAGCGGGCGCACATTCGTTGTTTTGACCTTGTTTCAAACCGCCGCAGCGGTTGGAGCGGCTACGTTGTTGCTGGCGGCGTCGCGCAAACGATTCGGCTTTGCCGCAGGGGTTCCGGTTTTCCTCTTTGTTTTGTTCTCGCTCCGCAAATTCAACTGGATTCAAAGCGAGCCTTTGAGCATTGGTTTCATGGCGTTTTTTTGCACCATGTCTATAAACCTGGCGTTTGAATTCAACTGGACCGGTTGGAGCTTGCTCTGCTCCGCCGCCGCGCTGTCTAACTTGCTGAGGCCGCAGTTTTTTTTCATGTACCCCGTGCTGGGGATATTCGCGCTGTATAATTTTAGAAACGCGCCGAAGAGAGCAGCCAAAGCGATAGCGCTGATAGCCGGTTGTTTCCTTGCCGCAACGCTGCTGGAAAACAGCATAAACGCCGCGCGGTTCGGCTTTTTTGGCAAACACAAAAGAATGAACAGCCATCTCGCCACCGTGCTGTTGTTCATAAGCGACGGCGCGGGGGATGCGGAGCTTTTCAAAGACAAGCCGGAGTATCCGGCGGTAAAAGAGATATACGTCTATATGTCGGACAATCGGTTGCTTCAGGACTGGCCTCTGACGAGAAAGGCCAAATCCATTTCCAATTATTTTGAGGATATCCGTTCGGCGGGAAACGCCATTATGGCACAGAGGTTCGGCTATGGCGCTGCACGGAGCGATGCCGTCTGGCGCGGCATGACCGGGACGTTGCTGCGCAAGTACTGGGGCAGATGGTGCCTTTTTTCGGGAATTTGCGTATTGCGCCAGCCGCTTGTGTCGGCGGTGAATCTTGCCATGTTTCTGGGCATATTCATAACAGTGTTTCTGGCGTTCTCCCGGCAATGCGGTGAGGAACTGAAAACCCTGGCGCTCAGCGCGGCCTCGGCGGTGTTTTTTAACCACGTGCTCATCGCGATGACTACGGGAGTTTTTTCCGCTCATTACACTGTCTATTCGGACATGGCAGTCCTGGCGGCATGTGTCGTAGCCGCAACAAGGCTGCCGGTTTTCATAAAATACAGCAAGGGAACGTTTGCAGCACCAGACACTTTGGTATAAGAACTGACAATATGCCTATTTTCTGCGGAATCTCACTATACGGATATAATGGCGTTTTGCGTTCCTGTGCTGGCGGCGGCCTATGCTGCGCGCATCCGTTTCCGAACCGCGCGGGCACTGGCTTATACGAGACGATGACCGCATGTTGTTCGTAAATTTGCGCGGCGGTTTTTTATTGGGTATACTGGATATTCGGATTTCAGCGCTGCTTTGCGCCGAGGTAGCTCAACTGGTAGAGCAATCGCTTCGTAAGCGATAGGTTGTGGGTTCAAATCCCATCCTCGGCTTTGTTTTCATCGGCAGGTTTCAGCTATAATGGCGAAAGAAAAAACGGTTTTCCCCGCCCTTCAGACTGTCTCGGCCAATCCGGCGGTTGACTATGCGCGCAAGGCCATACACTGGTGGCTGCCGGTGCTGTACGCGCTCATCTCCAACGCATTCTATCTGCGCACCTACGATTCGGCGCAGGTCAAAATAACGCTGGTCCAGATGGGCGGGCTGGTGCTTGTCACGCTGTGGACCTGCCTGCTTTCCCTGGAGGGCAAAAAGGCGTTCCGGCGGGGCGACATGGTGTTTCTGGCCCCCTTCCTTATTTATCTGGGGTATATAGTCCTTTCCTTTATAAATGTCCCTTATAAATGGCTTTCGGTGGACGATTTCGTGCGCTATTTCGTCTACATGGCCGTGGCGCTTATCGTAATCCGGGAGTTCGACGAGGCCGCCATAGCGCGCCTTACCAAAATACTGGTAATCGGCGCCGTGATAACCGTCTTGTACGGCGTGGTGCAGATTGCCGACACCCGCCTCTCCTCCCCCGAACTGGGGATAATGTGGGACCCGTTTCGCTGGCGGTCGGCTTTCGGTCCGCGCGTGTTTTCGACTTACGGCAATCCCAACTTCTTCGCTGACTTCACGCTGATATTCTTTTTCATATTCGTGGCGCAGTACCTCAAGACCCGCAACTTCCTTTATATTCCAATCATAATCGCCGACCTCGCCTGCCTTTATTGCACCGAAACCAAAGGCGCGTGGCTGGGTTTCGCCATCGGTTTCGGCATTTTCATAGCCATCTATTCGGTATTCTTCCTGCGCGATTATTACGAGCGGCATAAATGGAAGATAAACGCCGCTGCGGCCGCCGTCGTCATCGGCTGCCTCATAGCCGTGGCGGTGTTCGCGGCGCGCCGGATGCAGTCCGTGAACTTCCGCGTTTTCACCTGGCTGTCCTCGTGGGAGATGATAGAGTCGAAACCGCTCACCGGCACCGGGGTGGGTTGTTTCAAGGTGATATATCCCTCCTTCCGCCGTCCGCAGATTTTTCATATCGAAGGCAAGCATAACACCGAAACCGACCACGCGGAAAACGAGTATCTCGAACAGTGGATAGACAACGGCGCCATCGGCTTCGGCATATTCCTGTGGTTCGCGCTTTTCACGCTGGTTACGGGGCTGCGCTCGCTGGGGGAGTCAACGCGCGTGCTGGCCAGGACCGGAATGCGCGCCCCGCCGCAAGCCTACGACCTGCTGGGCTACCTGACCGCTTTCACCGCGATGATGAGCCACGGCATTTGCGACGTGAGCCTGCGCTTTGTGTCGTCGGGAATCTATCTGGGGCTGCTGCCGGGGCTGGTAATCGCCATCGCGCGCGGGCACGCGCTGTACGAATTGCATGCGGACGTCGCGCCGGCGGCCAAGCCGGCCAAAGAGGAAGAAAATAAGGCGGCGGGATATGCCATAACCGCGCTGCAAATCGCCGCCGGCGCGGCGATAATCTGGTTCCTCTGGAAAATTTTCCGGGATTTCGCGGTGCTCCAGGACCGCCGCTACGAGGACATGGCAACGCCCGATTTCCTGCAATGGCATGTCGCCTGGTTCGTGTTCGGCTCGGTGTGTCTGTGGCTGGCCTGGATGTTTTTGCGGCTGACGCGGTTGTCGCGCAAAGCGCTGCCGCTGCTGCTCATGCTGGCGATGATTTATCCGCTGCTTGTTTTCTGGGGATTTTTCAGGGCCAATGTGAACCACAATCTGGCCATTTACTATTCGAGAAACAAGGACTGGGACAGAGCGCTGCATTATTACTGGCTGGTCAACAAAGACGATCCCGCATTCGTGATGGCGTATTATTTCAGGGGCAACGTCTACAAAGACCGCTTCGACATGACGCCGCAGTATCGTCCAGAGTGGGGGGACTCCGGCAACGTCGCCCGCACGGATTACGAGCGCGCGACGGCGGAGTACACGGCCCTGCTGAAATATGCGCCCAATTACGTGCAGACGCATTACCAGGTGGGCGAACTGTACATGAAGATGTACGACTATCAGCTGTCTCACGGCAACGCGGCGCAAGCGTCTAAGTATCTGGACATGGCGCTCGGCAAGCTTAACCTGTATCACGACATGGACCCCGTTTTTCCGTATACCTATTATCACCGCGCCCGCATTTACGAGGTCAGGGGCGAGTTCGACAAAGCTGCGCGCGAATACGAGGAGAATATCAACGCTCCCGGCTGCGCCACGAAAGGGCACAAGCATGAAACTCCCGAGGCTTATATCTACATGGGCCTTTTCAAGGCGCAGAGACGCCGCCTCGACGAATCCGAGGCCGCTTTCAAGCGCGCGCTGGAACTGGACCCTAACAATCAGGTCGCCAAAACCAACTATCAGGTCGTTGAGAACATGAAACGCCTCGGCGGCGGCGCGCCGCTGTCCCAGCCGTCCAGGCCTAAACCCGCCGCGCCTGTGGACGAAGGCGTCCATATAACGCTGCCCTGATATGCCAGCGTTTCCTCCCGCAAAATCCTCGCCGCGCTTTTCGGCGGAAGGCGTTATTTACGCCGCCGCGCTGTTTTTGTGCCCATTGCTGTTTTTTACCGACCTCACCCGCAATCCGTATTACACACAGATAGCGCTTCTAAACGTCTGCATCTGCGCTCTTGCCGCCGTCAAGCTGGCGCGGATGTGGCGCGAGCGGCGCTGGCTCAATGACACCGCCGCGCCGGACCTGCCGTGGCTTTTATGGCTGGGCGCCTGCCTTGCGAGTTTTGCGCACGCTTATTTCGGGCATGCCGCGTTTTTCCGCCCCGCGATGGCGAGCGAGGGGCTGCGCGTCGGCCTGTTCACCGTCTTAAACTGTTTTCTGGTTTACTGGCTGGCGAAGTCCGCGCGGCTTTCCGAAAAGCCCTTCGCCAGGCCGCTGGGATTGGCGCCGCTGCTGATTTTCTGGGGGCTGTTCTGGGCGTTCTATCCGGAATTCCGCTCGCTTCCCGCCGAGTCTTCGACCTTCCAGCGTATTTTCGACCCGTACGGCGCGGCGCTTTGGGCCGCGGCGCTGTGCGCGGCGGTTTTCGCGGCGCGTGACGTTTCGTTCGACGCGCTGCTGCATCTGGCTTTCGCCGCCGGGGCGCTGGCGGCGGGTTACGGCGTGCTGCAAACCTTCGGCGTCGAATGGATATGGCCCACCGCGCTCAATCCCTACGGCGCGCGCGCGGTTTCCACTTTCGGCAATCCCAATTTCGTCTCGTCCTATCTCGTGATGCTGCTGCCGTTTTCGTGGGTGTATTACGTGCGCCAGCGCGCGGCGGGACGGCGGATTTTTTACGGTTTTCTTTTCCTGATTTACAGCGCCTCGCTGCTGGCGAGCATGACGCGCTCCTCCTGGCTGGGCGCGCTGGCCGCGATGGCGTTTCTCGCCGCGCTTAAAGAGGAAAGGCGGCTGGCGCTGCTCTCCAAAAAAGCCGTGCTGGCGGTGGCGGCGCCCGCGGCGCTGCTGGTGTTTTTGTGGCCGTCGGGCGGGACGGGCGGGTATCATCCCACCGTAATCGGACGCACGGCGGAGATGGCGGGCATGGGCGCGTCTCTTGCCGCGCTGCCAAAAAACCCGGCCAAGGTGTACAGCCCCTGGCACCAGCGCGTGCTGATTTGGGATTCCTGCCTGCAAATGGGTTTCGAGAGCCCGTTTATCGGCAAGGGATGGGGATTGCTGGAACTGTTCTATCCGTTCTATCAGGGACCGCTGCTTATCGCCAGCGAGTCGGCGCGCGCGCTGCGCACACACGCCAACAACGCGCATAACGAGCTCGTGGAAGTCTTCTGCCAGACCGGCATCATGGGGCTGGGCCTCTACCTCTGGATTTTCGCGGCGTTTTATTTTGCCTTTGTCCAGTTCTATAAAACCGCCCCGCCGGACCAGGCGGCAATCGCCGCGGCCTGCGCGGCGGCGATTGCCGGAATGCTGGCGGACAACATGCTCAACGTCTCGCTGCATTTCGCGCTGCCGGGATTTTTGTTCTGGTGGATTGCCGGTTTTCTGGCGGCGCTCTGCGCGGGAAAAAGCCGTTCCGCCGGACTGGAATGGAAGCGGCCCGCGCTCGCGCGGGCCGCCCTCATCGCCGGATTTTGCGCCGCGGCCGGCGTGGTCTGGATTTGGGCGCTTCAATGGAACAGGGAAGTGGAATATTTCTGGGGTTTCAAGCTGGCGCGGCGGGGGGAAAACGCGCTGGCGCTGGGCCACCTCGAACGCGCGCATTCGAGTTTTTCGCGCGAGGTGAACACGGAGTACGAACTGGCTAACATCTATCTGAAGAACGGCGACGCGGACAAGGCGCTGCGCGCGTACGGCGACGCGCTGAAAGCCAACGCCGGCTACGACGAGATATTTTTCAACAAGGCGATGGTGCTGTTCAAAAAATCGGGCAAGCCCTTCGAGGCGTTCCCCCTGGCGCAAATGTCGGTGGCCATAAATCCGCTGAATATCCAGTCATATAATCTGCTGGCGGATATCGCGCTGTCCACATCCACCGGCGGCAGGCTGGCCGCGGACGCGCGCCGGACGCTGGAAGCCGCCGAGCCGGTTTTCTCGCAGAACGCCAACTATCTCAACACGCTGGCTTATTTCTGCGTGCTCTCCGGCGAGAACGGGAAGGCGCGCGCTTATTTTGTCAAAGGCCTGGAGCTGGACCCGCTGAACGCGATGTTGGAAGCAAATATCGCGAAACTCGACGCCGGATTGAAAATAATCGACGACAGCGCTCTCAGGCGCGCCGCGCAAATAAGGGCGCTTGAGACTGCTTTTTCGTCGGGCGACCGCTCTCCGGCGCTGCTGCGCCGCGCCCGCGATTACGCCCTGGCGCACCCGGAGCATGAGTACGGCCGTGTGCTGGTTGCCCGCATACTAGCCGCGCGCGGCGAGAACGCCGAAGCCGCGCGCCTTCTCGACGAGGTGCTGGCGGCCAATCCGGACAGCCCCGCCGGAAAAACCGCGCGGGCCGCCATGTACGCCGGAGAAGGCAGGGCGGGCGACGCCGCGGCGCTTTTGCGCCAGGTGCTCGAAGCCAATCCTGCGGACCCGCGCGCGCGCCGGCTGCTGGAACTGTTCTCCGCTTCAACGCAATAAGGCGTTGCCCAAACCCGTTATATTGCTATATAATACCGTTAGAAACATGTATACTATAGACCGCTATGCGCATACGTCGTAGTGCGGCGCTGATTTTGCTGTTTTTGCCCGGGGTTTTGTTCTGCCGCGCCGCTGGCGCTTTGCAGGATACCCGTGAACGCAGTTCGCTTCAACTGGCGGTGCGTTTCTACCAGGAGGGGAACTATCAGGAGTCCCTGGACCGCTTTATGGACATATTGGTGACAGGAACGTCGCAGGAGCGTTCCGTCGCGAACGATTATATAAACCGTATAACCCGCCGGCTGAACGCTTCCGAGTCGAGCGCGGATAGTACGGACAGCTATTTCCCGCCTGAAGACGAGGAAAGCCCGCCTGCGCGCCTCACCGGAAAAAGCGGCATAGCGAAACCGGCGGCCAAACCGGCGGTCGTGGCGACCGAATCAAAGGGCGGGTCGCCGGCGGTTTATGCGTCGGGACCCCGTGAGGAAAAAGCGGGGGAAGCCGGAAAGAAACCGCCCGCCGCGGCGGGAGAGAAAAAGGGAGAATCCGAAAAACGCCCCTCCGTTCCCGAAACATCTCCCGCGGCTTCGGCGCAAGCTAAAGAAAGCGCAAAGCAAAAAACCGAGGCGGAACTGTTCTCCGCCGCCGGCACGGCTCCGGCTCTTGAAGCCGCGGATTCTCACGGCGGCGACGAGGCGCGGCGCAAGGCCGATATGGCGGCCCAGATTGAGCGCAAGCTCAAGGCGATACGCGATTCCATGGTGGCCTATCTTTCCAGGAGCGAAGGCGTGCAGATAATCATGAACGGCGACATTCCCGAAGCCGTCAACATAGACCCCGAGACCATTTTTTCCTCGACGGCCGCTTTCAAGCCGAACGCGGATGTGCGGCTTTCCGCCGTGGCGGGGCTGATGTTCGCCATGGGGAAGGCGAATTTCACGGTGACGCCATTCGGATTTTCGGCGGGAGACAACGAGATAGTTGACATGCGCCGCGCCATAGCCATGCAATCCTACTTTTTGCAGAAAGGCGTTTCCGCCGCGCGCCTGACGCTGGACCTGGACGCCTTCTCCCGCGAGGGACTGCCGCGCAAGTTCAGGGAACTGGGCGGCGTCGGCGTCATATTCGATTACGGGCGCAAGCCCGCGCTGCGCTCTCCGGCTGACGCCTCAGAGCATGTTCCCCTGGCCATGACGCTGGGTGTGTTCCCGTCGGCCTTCGAGCCGGACAGGGGGCAGGGCGCGATAATAGAGCTGTCCGCGCTGGACACCTCGGTCCGGGTGGACAAGTGGCGCGTGCAGATTTACCGTTACGACGCGTCCAGAACGCTTTCGGTGGTGCAGGAAAGCTCGGGCTCCGGCCCCGCCTATCATCAGATTTACTGGAACGGGCACAGGAACTTTTTCGGCAGGACGCTGCCTTACGGCAAGTATCTCTGCATGCTGAGCGCGCTGGGTTCCGACGGGCGCGAGCGCTCGCTGCGCCAGGCCATAACCCTTATCCCGCCCAAAGGCTGGAAAGGCGCGCAGGGCGGCGCCCCAAGCGCAAAGAAATCCGGTGCGCACGCGGCGAGCGGCCTGGGGTATTCCATGCCTTTCGGAAAGGGCACCGCCAAACTGGCGCCGGGCTCGGCGGCAATCGCCGCCCGTCTCGCCGGCGCCCTGGAGGCCGACAAGCGCCTTTCCGCGACCGTTACGGGCTATGCCGCCGCTTCCGAGCCTAAGGCGGCGGCGCTGGCCAAAAAACGCGCGGCCGCGGTGGCGAAGCTGCTTTCCGCGAAATACGGCATAGACAGCGCGCGCGTCAGGACCGCCGTGAAGATAGTCAAAAAAACCAAGCCGTTGGCAGTTGCTGCACTATCCCGATAGCAGGAGTGAAATATGGCGCTGCTCGACCAAGTGATGGGCAAATCCAGGCTGAGAAACTGTCTCGGTATCTATATCAGCATCGAGGATATCTGCATCGTCGAAACACGCATGGACGGCGGCTCCGTCAAGATAGACCGCTATGTCAAGGTCCCGGTGCCCCAGGTGAAAAAGGCCGCCGGCGAAGTGCGCAACGCCGCGATGAACGCCGATTTCTTCGCCAGCGAGACGAACTGGCTCACGCATTTGCAGAAAGCGCTGGGCCAGGTGAAATGGGGCACGCGCAATGCGGTGATTACCCTTTCGCCGCAGTTCGCGGTGTTCCGGCATTTTCTCATGCCGGTAATCGAGAGGCGCTTCTGGCGGCAGTCGGTGCCTCTTGAGGCGAAAAAGTACGTTCCGTTCCCGTTTGAAACCTCGGTGTACGATTTCCAGGTCTACCAGTTGGGCGCCGAAGGCGCGAAAGACAAAATGGGCGTGCTGTTCGCGCTCACCAACGCCAAAGTCAGCGAGGCGCTGACCGCCGGCATCAGGAAAATCGGCCTCGAGCCGGTGGGCATAGAAGTGTCGGCCACGTCGGTAGGCCGCGTGTTCGGGCATGTCACGGGGGCCGGGCCGAGGCTGTTCACCCATTTCGATTCCACCACCGCCTACATGCTGCTTTCCAACAACGGCGTGCCGCTGCTATCGCGCGAGGTCACGTTCGGCGACGTGCAGGCGTCCGAACGCCGCCGGCTGGATGTGAAGGGTTCTATAGAGTTCGTCAACAAGCAGATGGGCTCGCAGACTCCGCAGTTGTTCAAGGAAGTGCATATGAGCGGAGAGAACCTGGACCTCTGGAAAGTCGTGGTGGAAGACGACGCCAAGCTGCCCATAAAAACCTGGGACCCCCGGCAGGTGCTCAGGCTCCCCGAGGGCGACTGGTGTATATACGCCGCGGCCGGCGCCGCGCTGCGCCAGATAATAGCCGACGGCGGCGTGGACCTGGTAAGCAAGACCAGCGAATCCGTAGACGAGCAGCGGGCTTTGTTTTTTGTCTGGAGCGCGGGTTTGGCGCTTGCGGCGCTGGTGTTTTTATCGGCGCTTGCGGGGCAGGTGCAGTACCGCTTCAAATCATTCGAACTGAGCCGGCTCAGGGCCTCCAACCCCGAAGTGCCGGAATTCGCCGGCCTTCAGCCTCAGATGATACAGCAGAAGGTGGATGACATGCAGGCTTCCGCCAACCGCCTGCTGGCCATAACCTCCCGCCAGGACTACTTCACGCCGAAATTCGTGGCCGTGCTCAACACCCTGCCGGCCAAAATCTGGCTTACCAGCCTCAACTTCGTCAGCCGCACGACGATAGGCCAGACCACCCAGTTCGAGAGCGATCTCACGCTCAACGGATTCGTGCGCGCCGGCAACAGCAAGACCGACCTGGAGCTGGTGCAGTCGTTCCGGGACAGTCTTAAAGCCAACCCGGAGATAGAGAAAACGTACGGCGGTCGCGTCAACCTTAATTTCAACGCCGCGACGGGCAAGGGCGGCTCCGGCGGACGGCCCGATGATACGAGTTTCACGATAAACTGTTCTCTCAGCCAGGGAGGGCGCTAATGGCCAAAATAGACGCTAACGAACTGTTCGAAAAGGTGAAGGAATCCGCGCTCATCGCCTACTCCGTATATCAGGAGAAAGGCTGGAAGTATTTCCAGAATCCGGTCCTGATATGCGGCGGAGCCGCCCTGCTGATTTATTTCGCGCTGGGCAAACCCGCCGCCCAGGGCCTCAACGGCAAGCGGGCGCAAATCGCGGCAATCCGGATGCTCGCGCAATATACGCCTTCTTTCAACGCTTACAAAAGCCAGCTTATGAGCGCGGAAGCGCGGTTTCCCCCGATGAAGGAAAAGGCGGAGTGGCTCGGCTCCGTCATTTCCAAAGCCTGTTCCGCCGAAAACGTTACGCCCGACCGCGTCTCGCAGCCCACTGAATCCGACTCCGAGAATATGATACAATCATCAGCGGCGTTCGATATCACGCTCAATATCAGGACGCTGGGCAACATACTGGCGAGAATAGAGAATAATCCGCAATACGTGAAGATAACGCGCGTTACCATCAGGAAAACCGAGAGGAAGGACAGATTGGGGCTTATCACCGCTACGGTAGAGGTTTCCACGATATTCCCTAAAAACAGGATAAGCCAGCAGCCCGCGGCCCCGGCGCAGACCGGCGCGGCTGCGGCGGGGTAAACCATGAAAAGAACCGTCGCGCTGTTTGAAGTTGTCGTGGTTGTCGCGGCGCTGTGCGTGCCCGCTTGTCTGGGCTACAGTTGGTGGAACCGCGTGGCCGCTGGCGGGCAGCCCCGTCCGGTCCTGCTGGCTCAGGCCGTGCCTTTCGCCGCGCCGCCGCGCAATTCCGGCACCGCGCCGTATCCGGCTCCCGCGCAGGCGGGGGTTCCCGTACCGGCTCCGTCCGGCGCGGCCGCTCCGGCGGCTTCCGGGGTTGCGGTTTCCGGCGGCGCCGCCGCGGTTGTCTTCGCTCCGTCTTCGGACCGCGAGCCGTTCCTGTCCCCTGAGGAAGCCGTTTCCCTCAGGGATGAGGAGCGCCGCAGGAAAATAATGGCCCAGCGGGAAGAGCAGGAGAGCAGGAGAAGGGCTGCGGAAGAGCTGCTCAATTCCAGGCCCGGCGCCAAAATTATCGTGCAGGGCATCATCGGCAAACAGGCTATTGTCAACGACAAGGTGGTGGGTGTCGGCGCGAAAGTTATGGGCGCCCGGATAACCAGGATAGGCAGCAATTTCGTGGATTTCGACGAGGATGGAGTCACGTTCCGCAAAAAACTGAAGGGGCAGTGAGCGCGGCGCGCGCGCCGCGGCAAAGCTTTTCATAAACGCAGGGCACAGGAGCAAACGCTATGAGAAAAATTCGTATCTGCCTGATATCGCTGCTGTTCGCCGAACAGGCGCTTGTACCGGTCGCCGTCGCGGTTGCGCAGACCGGACCGGACATCAACCCGCAGTTCCAATCCGCGTCGCGCGGCGGCGCGGCGGGCGGCGGTCCTATCGCGCCCGGCGCGGCGGCTCCCGCGCCGTCGGGAGAAGGCGAATTCTCAATGCCTGTCGCCAGCCCTCCCGGCGTTCCGCTCAAGGAGAACGAAAGCGGCAGGATGGAGGCGCCTCTTTACGAGGATAGCGAAACCCGCACCCCTCTCGATGCCAAAGTCTCGGTGAATCTGGAGGCCGCGCCGCTCACCGCTTTTTTGCACGCTATTTCCGCGCAGACGCGCATAAGCTTCATTCTCGCGGAGGGATTGCAGGAACGCAAGATAACCGCGTACCTGCGCCAGATATCCGTGCGCGAGGCGATGCAGATTCTGCTGCAAATCCGCGGACTCACCTACCAGCGGATAGGCAAAACCAACACCTACGTGGTGACCAAGCGTTCAACCGCCCGCGCCAATCTGGTGACCAAGATATACACCCTCAGCTATATCTCGCTGTTGTCGCCCGGCAGCGCGCAGCAGGATTTGTCCAGCATAACCTCCAGCGCCAATTCCAATAATCCGTTCACCTCGAATTCTACCGCGTCCGGCTCCTCCGGAGGAGCCGGGGGCGTGAGCGCGGGAAGCGCGGCAAGCGGCATAGCCATCCTTAACGTCATAAACAGCATGCTGACGCCGAAGCTCGGCAAGGTGGTCACGGAGCCGCGAACCAACAGCGTCATAATCACCGACCTGCCGGAAGTGTTTCCGCAGATAGAGACGGTGCTTAACGAACTCGACCGCAAAGCCCCCCAGATATCCATCGAGGCCGAGATAGTGGAAATCAGCACCACGCGGCTCAACGAACTCGGCATCGAGTGGGGCGATTCCCGCGGCGGAATGGCTACTTTCACTGGTCCCATACGCCAGACGGACTATTTCCTGCGCCCCGGATTCTTCAGCGGCGACAACTGGAAAAATCTGTATCCGGCCGTGGGTTCCTCGGGGCTCACCAACGGCACCGGCATCACCTACGGCACGCTGAGCCTCCAGCAGCTTACCGCCGTGCTGCGCCTGCTGGTATCGCGCAGCGCCGCCCGTTTCCTCGGCAAACCCAACATCGTCACGATGAACAACAACACCGCCATCGTGACCATAAGCAGGGATGCCGCGACGAGCGTGACGACAAACGTCTCCCAGGTGGGCCAGTCGGGAACCGTCGAGCGCAGCATGGTGGGCGTCACACTGCGCGTCACTCCGCAGGTCAACAAGGACGGCTATATCACGCTGCTTATACAACCCTCCTTCTCCGACATTCAGGCGTCTAACCTCACCAACAACGGCTCGACGGTGTACGACCCTGTCAGCCGCGGCGCTTCGGCGATAGTGCGCGTGAAAAACGGCCAGATGGTCGCGCTGGGCGGCCTGTTGCAGACCAAAGATACCACCACGGTCCGCAAAGTTCCGTTATTGGGCTATATTCCCATCATAGGCTGGCTGTTCACGAGTAGTTCCACCGAAAGGGACAACACCGACCTGGTCATTTTCATCAAGCCGACCATACAGGTGGACTAGCTGTCAGGACACGGGGTTGATTGCGATGGCGCATAAAAAACTTGGCGAAATCCTCGCCGAACAGGGCGTTATAAACGAGGAAAAACTCAAGCAGGGCCTCGTTTACCAGCAGCAGAACAAGTGCCTCATAGGCGAAGCCCTTGTGAAGCTGGGCTTTGTCACCGAGGAAGTCGTGTCAATGGCGCTTTCCAAGCAGTTGGGCGTGCCGTACGCCTCCAAGGAAAACCGCATCCTCAATCCCGAGAAGAACCAGGGCCTCGAAAAACTGGTGAACGAAAAATACGCGCGCGAGCATTTTCTCGTGCCGCTTTTCGTGGAGGGGGAATCGCTCGCCGTCGCTATGGCGGACCCCACCAACGTGCTGGTCATGGACAATCTGCGCCTGATGACCAACATGGAAATACAGCCCTTCATCGCCACCAAGTCGCAGGTGCTGCGCGTCATAGACTCGTTCTATCAGGGCTCCAACCTCATCGAACAGGCGATGTCCGTCGCCACCGACGGCAAGGATTCCGGCGAGGACCTCTCCGCCGTGGACGACAAGCTGGACCTCGACCATGTCATCGCCGGCGACAGCAAGGGCGCGCAGTCCATACGCGTAGTCAACGCCATTCTAAAGCAGGCCATCTCGGAGCGCACGTCTGACATCCATCTCGAAATTTTCGACGAGCGCGTCAGCCTGCGTTTCCGCATAGACGGCATACTCCACGAGCGCACCCCGCCGCCGCGCGAGCTCGTCAACGCGCTCATTTCGCGCATAAAAATTCTCTCCAAGCTCGATATAGCCGAGCGGCGCCTGCCGCAGGACGGGCATTTCACCATCCATTACCAGAACCGCACCATCGAAGTCCGCGTGTCGGTATGTCCCACCGTGTTCGGCGAGAAACTCGTTTTGCGTATTTTGGACAAGGGCTCGGTGGAACTCAATCTCGACAAACTGGGCTTTGACCCGCGCCAGAAGGAGGACTTCCTCAAGGCGGCGGATTATCCGCACGGCCTTATCTTCCTCACCGGTCCCACCGGCTCCGGCAAGACCACCACGCTCAACGCGGTGCTAAATACCGTGAAAACGCCGGCTTATAATTTCATGACGCTGGAAGATCCCGTGGAATACAAGCTGGCGGGCATCAGCCAGGTGCAGGTGCGCGCGCAAATCGGACTCACTTTCGCGGCCGGACTGCGCTCCTTCCTGCGCCAGGACCCCGACGTCATACTGGTCGGCGAGGTCCGCGACCAGGAGACTGCGGAGGCCTGCCTGCGCGCCGCGCTGACGGGCCACCTCGTGCTTTCGACGCTGCACACCAACGACGCGCTGGGCGCCGTGCCCCGCCTCATAGACATGGGCATGGAGCCGTTTCTGCTTTCCAGTTCGCTGGCGCTTATCGCCGCGCAGCGTCTCGTGAGAATGCTGTGCCCGCACTGCAAGGTGCCCTCGAAGCCGGACCAGAAGATTCTCGACCTGATTATGGCCGAATCGCTGCTGCCAGCCGGCACCGACCAGTCCCGATGGACTTTTTTCAAGCCGCGCGGCTGCGACAAGTGCTCGCGCACCGGTTATCTGGGCCGCCGCGCGCTTTACGAGGTGTATCTGATTACGGACGAGATGCGCCACATAATCTACAAGAACCAGGACGTGGTGGAACTGCGCAAAGCCGTCAAAAAAAGCGGCGCGTGGAACCTGCGCGCCAGCGGCTGGCGCAAGGTTGTCACCGGCCAGACGACTGTCGAGGAAGTCACGTCGGTGACTTTGTCGGAGGAATAAGCGATGGCTAAATTCGTCTATACCGTTCAGGACACGCAGGGCAACGCCTCCACGGGAATGCTGGAGGCTTCCGACGAGGACCAGGCGGTAATAGCGCTTCAGAACAAAGGCCTGTTCGTGCTTTCGATACAGCCCGAGTCTGAATCTAAGGGAGCGCCGGTTTTCCGCAAATTCAAAAGCGGCGGGCGCATAAGCGGGCAGGAACTGGCGTTTTTCAGCGAACAGGTGTCCACGCTGCTGGCGGGCGGCGTGCCGCTGGTGCGCTCGCTGTCGCTGCTGTCCGATTACGGCACCAACAGGGCGCTGGCCGCCGTGGTGGGCGATATCGCCAAGGAAGTGGCCGCCGGCGGCGCGCTCTACAAGGCGCTTGAGAAACATCCGCAGACTTTCGATTCCATATGGGTATCGCTCGTGCAGGCCGGAGAGATGGGCGGACAGCTGCCGGGCGCGCTCAGGCAGGTTTCCCAGTACATCCAGTCCAAGGAAACGATACGCAACAAAATTATAACCGCCGTGGCCTATCCCGTCGTGCTGTTCACAATGTCCATAGGCGTATTGGCTTACTTCATTATTTATATCGTTCCGGTCTTCGCCTCGATATTCAGGGACTTCAACATGAAGCTGCCCATCCTGACCCAGACCATTGTTGACTTCTCCTATATAGTCACCCATTACTACGTGGCCATCATCGTCGTCATCACCGGCGCCATTCTGGCGATACGCTCCTATCTGGCCACGGAGGTTGGGCGGCTGACCTGGCACCAGACCCAGCTCAAGCTGCCATTATTCGGCGAGTTCATCCGCAACGTGCTGCTGGAACGGCTGCTGACCACCATGTCCACACTGATAAAAAGCGGCGTCAGCATACTCAACACCATATCGGTTCTCGAAGGCGCGTTCGCCAACAATCTGGTGATACAGAAAGCGCTCAAGTCGGTGAAAAACGACGTGGCTTCTGGCAAATCCATCTCCGCCTCGTTTAAAAACACCGGCATCTTCCCCGGCCTTGTGACGGAGATGATGTGGATGGGCGAGGAATCCGGCAAGCTGCCAGACATCATCAACACCCTGTCCAGCTATTACATCGAGCAGATAAACCAGTTCATCGCGCGGTTCTCGGCGCTTATAGACCCGGTGCTGGTGGTGGGCATAGGCGGAATCATCGGCGTTATCGTCATCTCGATATTCCTGCCGATATTCCAGTTGTCACAGATAAGCACCAAGGGCTGACGGGCGGACCGCGATTATCAGGACCTGCTCCGCGCCGGCGTTCCGGCGGCGCGCTTTCGTAACAATTCCGTAACAACCCGGACCGATGCTAATAGGTGGGAGGAAAAAATGAATAATTCCCAAGGATTTACCCGAAAATCGCAGTTGAGTAGCGGAATTCGACGAAAAATGGCTTCGCATCTCCGGCACAAAAAAGCGCTTACAGGCCTACGGGCCTGCTCGCACTTTTTTGTACCGAATCTGCTTCGCCCTTTTTCGTCTCGGTTCTCGCTATCAACTGCAATTTCCGGGTTTACGCTTGTAGAGTTGGTCGTGGTGGTGCTGATTATCGGCATTCTGGCTTCTATCGCGGTGCCGCAGTCGCTTAAAATGATAGAGAACACCAAGTTCCAGGATGCCATCGCCAATGTGCGCATGGTATCTCATGCCCAGCGCATGGCCAAACTGGATTACCCCAACAATACTGTCAGCGGACCGCTTATAAGCCTGAAAGCCGAACCGAGTTGTCCCTCCGGCGGACTCACAAACGATCCCGCCACCCTGATGGGCTGCAAGTATCTGGCCACGCAGGACTGGGACAACTACTCTTACGAGGTGTTTGTCTGCAACGGCTCGTCAGGCGGCACCTGTTGCGGCGCCACTGCCGCCGTGAATGCCGTAGCCTGCGCCAAACGCAGGGAAGGCCAGGCCGATTTTCTCAGGGCGTTGTCCGGCAGCGATTATGCCAGTTGGACGGTAGCCATATCCGGAACCGGCCAGTGCGCCACAGCCGGCACCAATGTGCCGAATTGCCCGACGATGTGACAGGTGCGGAAATGATTCGCAGGCGAAAGTTTCCCTCTTCCTCCGGTTTTGCGCTTTTGGAGGCCGTCATCGCTGTGCTGCTGACCGCAGTGGTGGTGGCGGGCCTGTTCTCGGTCATTCTGACCAGCTTCACCACCGACACTCGCAGCGACGCCAGGCAGGACGCCGGACTGGCGCTTAAAATGGCTTCGGACATGCTGCGCAGCCATGTCGCGGCAAAATCCGATGATGTTCCGCCTAACGCCGCGGACGATTGCTTTCCAGCCGACCCTTTGTCCCAGAAAAACCGTACTGATGTGAGTTGCCTTTTGAAATCCGAGTATTTCCCCAAACTGCCAGTAGACACGAAGCTTTATTACACCGTTACCCAGTCGGAGCCGGACAAGAACACCGGTCTCAGTTACACGGCGGCGGAATTCGAGCTGGTGCTGCCGGATGAGAAAAAATGAAGCCTTTATCCGATAAGAAAGGCATTATGCTGACGGAAACTCTTATAGCCGCCATAATTTTTTTGATGGTTCTCTCCACGCTGGTGCTGATATGGGCGAACTCGCACAGAATGCTGTTTTCGATGATGCGCAGCACCATCACGAAAAATGATATCGCGGTGGCGATAAAGCAGATTTCCAGCGATGTGTCCGGCGCGGGCATAATCCTCTACCCGGTCCCAACGGGCAAGCAGGATTCCAGGCTTTACGGAGCGTCGAACGTGGACCAAAGCGGCTGCTTTCCCGTGGACGGCCCCACGGCCCGCTGGTTCTTTTATTGTTTCACCGATGCGGGCACTACGGCGAATCCGGACCCGGGTTTGTATTATTATACCGGCACTGTTTCCGGCGGCACGGGCTGTCCTCCCTTGTCTGCGCCTCCGTCCTGGCAGGTCAGCCTTCCAAATTGCGGCAGGGATATGCAGGACGTGTCCAAAATCATGCTTGTTTCGGGAGCCAATGCGGACGCGGGCTTTTTCTCCCGCGATCCCAACCAGCCGGACCGCATCAAGTTCCAGGTGAAAATTTCCAGGCCGGCCGGATTCAATTCCGCCACCGGCAAGTATTCCACCGACAAGCCGTTCGAGACGACCAGCACGGCGGAATTCAAGTTCAACGCGCCGTTTCAAAGCCAATAGACTTGCTCCCGAATAAGATTTATGAGGCAAAAAGACAGGATTTTGGTTTGCAGCGCAGCGGGCGCAGGCGCGCACACTCGAATAGGGTGTGTAAGCCGAAGCCCGCGAAGCTGCAAGCCAAAAGCCGTGATTTTTGCCCAAAAAATTATTCGGGGACAAGTCTAAGAGGGGTTCTTATGAATTTCAACCGGATAGCGGGGGAGAGGGGAACATTGCTGGTGCAGACGCTGGTGATGACGGTCATACTTTCTTTTCTGGCCACGATGATGCTTAAATGGAGTTTCGGCAGGCATACCGTCGCGACCAAGGTGCGCAGAAGCATCGAGGCGCGCACTTATATCAACTCGTGCATGGCTCAGAAAGCCGCCGAGTGGGGAACCAATGCGCCCACTCAAGGCGCCAGTTCCTGTGTTTTCACCGATGTGCCTGGGGCCAAAGACCAGACGATTACGGTTAATGTCACTGTATCCGGCAATGGAGTTACATACAATCTTGATTATGGCGGTTTCTAGCCGCGTTGCCCCCGCCGCCTGAAATAGTAAAGCGCAAATCCCGCCGCCGCCCAGGTTATCTCCCTTATATGCCGCACCAGCCCGAACGCCAGCCCCGTCTGCGGATTATATCCCAGCGCGCCGAATATGGCGGCTTTCGTGGCTTCCTGGGTGCCCGCCTTGCCCGGCACGGCGAAAAAAATACCGTCTAAAAACACCGCCAGCATTTCGATAAGCAACGCCGTGGAAACAGCTACGGGAACCGTCAGAAACCTGCATATCCAGTACGCCTCGAACGCGCCCCACAGATACGCCGCCAGAAAACACGCTACGGAAAGCGCAAACCTTGCCGGATAGAGCCGCATAAACGCCATCATCGTGCGGTCCACGTTTTTCATCTGCTCCCACACTCCGGCGGAGCCTTTGTCTTTGGGCGCGTGACTTTCCGTCCGGGTTTTTCCTGCCCGCACCTCCAGAAAAACTATGAAGCCAACAATCGCCGCCAGCAGCCAGCCGCCGTTTCTTATCTGCGGTCCCAGTCTGCCGAAATCGAGATGCGCCGCCAGCGCCCAGCATATTCCCGCCAGCGAGGTGGCCGCCATGGCCAGCGTCTGCGTTATTTTAGCCAGCGCCACCGAGGAGAGCCGTTCGTCCAGCGGATGTTCGCTGCCCATCATCACCGCTTTGGCCCATTCTCCCGCCAGCGTGGCCGACGGCGTCAGGTAATTTACCCCGTCGCCTGCGATGCGCATCAGCAAGACGTCCTTGAATTTTATTTTACCCGCCAGTTCCGGCGCGATTGAATAACGCCAGCCCAGCGAGTTGAAGGCGTGCGCCACCAACTCCTGCCCGATTAAAAGGAAAAATCCCGCGCCCACGAGCGACACCGACGCCAGCGCCGCCGCTGCGTCCATCTTGTAAAGCAACGCCGCCAGCATAGCCGTGCCGGCGGCGAGCATGACCAGTTCCAGTTTTGTCAACCCGAGAAGTTTCACAAATAAAATTGTACAAATAAAGCGCGGGGCCTTGTCCGCGGCCCCGCGCTTTTTCGATTGAAACCGGCTTGCTTTACCCGGCCTGGGCGTCCATTATTATCTGCGAGAAAATTCTTTGAAGCTCTTTGGCGGCTTCGGCGGGTTTGTCCGTTTCGGCTGAGACTTCCAATTTGAGACCTATGGGAATGCGCAGGTCCCCGATAACCGGAGCGAGCGGTTCAAGAGTGCGGCGCCAGCGTTCCAGCGTCATGGGTGTGGCGGACTCAAGACGCCAGATAAAGTCCGAGTGGTTGCCTGAATCCTGCGGCTGTACCTTTTCGATGCCGGGCAGGCTCTTTAACAATTCAAACAATTCGGTATTCCGCTGTTTTGGGTCGTCGTCAGGCCGGTTGAAGCGCTTAACCGTCAGCAACGCTTCTTTCACGCCAAGCTTTACTTCCGAATCGTCATAGGAGACAAGCTGCATTTTAAGCTTTTTTATTAACGCTCTCGCCTCATCGCGCTCTGAAGCGCAGTCCAGGATTGCCTTCGAGGTCGGCTCGCTGAGCCTGTTGCATGGATTTGGCAGTATTTCTCCGGTGATGAAACCTTCCGCGTAAACACGCGTGTTAGCGGGAGTTTCGCCGCGAAGAGCCATATAGCTGAGCGTAAGATGCATTTTGCCGGGCTTTGCGCCGGATTTGGCGGCCTTTTCGTCATTTTGCGCGCCGGCTGCGCAGGCGATGAAAAACATGCCGGTTATGATAATGAGCTTTCTCATACATACTCTCCCGTTGTCTGCGGCGTTGTCGAACGATTCAATAGTATAACGTCCTTGCCGTTTTTTCGCAAGGGTCTTTTGCGCGGAGGGAAACCATCTGTTATACTATTGCCATGAGGAGACTGTGCGCGCTGGCGCTGCTGTTTGCCGTTCCTCCGCTTTTTGCCGCGGCGCCGCGCAAAACCGTCTGGCGCGAGCTGGTGACGCCTCATTTCCATGCGTATTACGAGGCCAACTGGGCCCCTGCCGGCCTCGGCGTCGAGCTGGAGAAAATCCACGGCAGGATACGCATGGATATCTCGATGTTCGCGCCGTGGATGTCAACCGGCACGGTAAAAATCTACATCCACGCCAGCCAGGCCAGCTTTATGGCGGGGGAATTCGCCCCGCCGCCGTGGTCGCGCGGGCTGGCTTATTCGGACAAAAAAACCATCGTGATTTATGACGATGGCGTCAGGGACAGGCTGCGCAGCGTCATCACGCACGAACTGGCGCATCTTTTTTTCGAATCCTTTTTCAAGGAGGCGGACGCAGTGCCGCCGGTCTGGCTCAACGAGGGGCTTGCCGTTTATATGGAAGACCGCGCCGACTCGGACAAAGGCCCCTGGTCCGCGGCGCTTAAAGGCACGGCGCCCGCGCGCATGAAGCCGCTTAAAACCCATTGCGCCGGCGGCCCGAAGGAAGACGCTCCCGCGCAGCAGGTTTCCGACTGGTATCTGGAATCCTTCGCGCTGGTGAAATTCCTTTTCACTCCCGCCACGCGGCTGCAATTCAAAAATCTGAGCGTGGCGGTGCGCAACGGCGTGCCGCTCGAACAGGCGTTGTGGAACGTGTATCGCTACCGCAGCCTGTCCGCGTTCGAGGAAGCCTGGCGCAAATGGCTTTTCGCCCCTGAGGGAAACGCGCAATCCGCCCCGGGGCCGGTCCCGTCCGCGCCGCAGTTCTCCCCGATACAATTCAAGCCTTTTTCCACTAAAAACTAGGGGGGCAGACGGTTTTTTGAGAGGCTAGTTTTTCTTTTGCGAAGATGTCTTTGAGGTAGCGGCCTGTCCAGGAGGCGGGGCGGGCGGCAACCTTTTCGGGACTGCCCTGCGCCACCAGATAACCGCCCGCGCCGCCGCCTTCGGGGCCGAGGTCCACAATCCAGTCCGCCGTCTTTATCACGTCAAGGTTATGTTCGATTATGACGACGGTGTTGCCCTGGCTCACCAGCCGGTGCAGCACGGAAAGCAGCTTGTCTATGTCGGCGAAATGCAGGCCGGTGGTCGGCTCGTCAAGAATATACAGCGTGTCGCCCGTGGCGCGGCGGCATAGTTCGCTGGCGAGTTTGACGCGCTGCGCCTCGCCGCCGGAAAGCGTGGTGGCGCTTTGCCCCAGCTTTATGTAGCCTAGTCCGACGTCTTCCAGCGTTTGCAGCGTGTTTTTAATCTGCGGTATAGCCTCAAAAAGTTTCAACCCTTCCGAAACGCTGCAATCGAGCACGTCGGCGATGCTTTTGCTTTTGTAATGGACCTGCAAAGTTTCCTCGTTGAACCGCCGCCCGTGGCATTCCTCGCAGCGGACGTAAACGTCCGGCAGGAACTGCATCTGGATTTTCAAAATCCCGTCGCCCTGGCATTTCTCGCAGCGTCCGCCTTTCACGTTGAAGGAAAACCGCCCCGCCTGATAGCCGCGCCGCCGGGCTTCCGGCATTTTGCTGAAAATGTCGCGGATATGGGAAAACACGCCGGTGTACGTCGCCGGGTTGGAGCGCGGCGTGCGCCCTATGGGCGACTGGTCAACTATGATGACCTTGTTGATGTTTTCCACGCCTGAAATGGAGGCGTGCTTTCCGGGCATTTCCTTAGAGCCGTAAAGCTGTTTCGCCAGCGTTTTGTAAAGCACCTCGTGCACCAGCGTGGACTTGCCGGAGCCCGACACGCCCGTCACGCACACGAACATGC
>JAQTYB010000030.1:1231-26051 GCA_028688475.1 Elusimicrobiales bacterium | reverse complement strand
CCGGCTCGCTGCTGGCGGTATTGACCCAGACGGGAACGCTGTCGCTATGGACAACCGGCAGGGGAAGACTGCTCGCCCTGGCGGCGCATCCGGCGGGGGGGAAATGCGTCGCCGTCTCGCCCAACGCGAAATACGCGCTTTCAGGCGGCCTCGAGAACTCGCTGAAAATATGGCGCATTTCGGACGGCGCCGCCGTGCGCAGCTTCGACACGGGAGACGAGGTGTCCGCCTGCGCCTGGACGCCCGCGGGAGATTTCGTGGCCGCCGCCGGGCCGTCGGGACGCATAAAAATATTCAGCATACAAGACGGCGCCAAAACGCAGGAGTTCGCCGGACGCAGGGGCGAGGTGTTCTCCGCCGCCTTCTCGCGCGACGGGCGTCTGCTGGCCTCCGCCGGCGAGGACGGCGCGGTGCGGGTCTGGAAACTGCAATATCCGGCCGGCGCGCCGCCGCAGGCTTTTGTATCGCCGGACGCGGCGCGGGCCTCCACCATCGCCGTCGCCGCGTCCACTCAAACCGTGCAGGAGCGGCGTTACGGAGAGCCGCCGCCGTCCGCAGAAAGCCAGTTGAGGCAGTTCATTGCCGGCCATCCTGCCGCGGCCGCGGGCGCCGGAGCCGTTCTGCTGGCTTTGCTGCTGTTTCCGGCGCTGGCAAAACGCATCGGCTCCAGGCTCAAAACCGCGCCGTCAAACGCGCAGGCCGACAATCCCGCCTATACCGTCCGCACTCAGATGAAAATGGACGACGTGCATAACCGCCAGGAAGAGGCCAAACGCGCGCTCGCAGGGGACCGCGCCGGCTCCGCCCTGCCGGAAAGCTCCTGGCTGGCGCACTACGACCCAAAAAACGCGGACAAGCGGGATTCCGGCAAAAACGACAAATAATTAAAATGCGCAATTTTTTACGCCTGCCGCTCCTCCTGTCCGTCATTCTCGTTCCGGTGCGCCTGCCGGCGCAGTCCGCGCCGCAGTATTCCCGCACTTTCGAGCTTAAAGGCTGGGCCGCCGCGGTTGACTGGTCGCCGGACGGGCGGACGCTGGCCGCCGCCTCGTCGGAGGGCGAAGTAAGGCTCTGGGACAAAAATGGCGCGCCGCGCCATTCCTTCACCCTCGCGGGAGAGGGAGGGGCGCAAACGCTCGCCTTCTCGCCGGACGGAAAGTATCTGGCGGCGGGCGGAGACAGCGGCGGGGTTTTCATTTTCCGGCTGGCCGACATGACGCTTTCCGCCCGGCTGCGGCTTCACAAGTCTTCCGTGAAAGCGGTGGCCTGGTCGCCCGATTCGCGCTATTTCGCCTCGGCCTCCACTTCCGGCACGGCTGTGATTTGGGACGCCGCCGCGCTGCGCCCGGTCAAAACGCTGCGCGCGCACGACGGCTGCGCGTCGGGAGCCGCGTTTTCCCCGGACGGAAAGCTGCTGGCCACCTCCGGCTGCGACGAGTCCGTCAAAATCTGGAGCGTCCCCTCCGGCGAGCCGGTGAAAACGCTGCGCGGCATAAATGCCAACGCGAACGCGGTGGCCTTTTCGCCCGACGGCAGATTCGCGGCGGTGGTTTCGGCGGACAGGATAATGCAGCTCTGGCGCGTCTCCGGCTGGAAACTGGCAAACAAGCTTGAGCAGGCGCACCGCGGCGAGCTCAACGCCGCCGCCTTCTCGCCCGACTCGCGCCTGCTGGCCACCGCCGGCGACGACGGGCTCTTAAAACTCTGGACCGTGCCGGATTTCAACCGCGTGCGCACCATTAAAAACTACAGCCTCAACGCGCTGTCGCTGCGTTTCGGCCCCGGAGACGGCTTTATCACCGCCGGCTACATGCTCGGCGTGGTGCGGGTATGGGACTGGACGCGCGAAGACGCCCGCGTGTCCGCGCCGAAAGCTTCCCTTGAAGACAAAAACGGCGGCGAACTGGCGAAACTGCCGCATGGCGCGCAGGTGACGGTTTTGTGGGATAAAAACCCGGGCGCGAAGTTAAGCGTCGAGTATGAGGGGCGGGAAGGCCGCGTAAAACGCTCCGCGCTTGCGTTCTCGGACCGGCTGCCGCCCGCGCTGCGCATAACCGCGAAAAGTCTCGACGGCCATACCCTCGAAATCTCCGGCGCGGCGTATGACGACTGCGCCGTCAGTTCGGTTACGCTCAACGGCAGGCCGGTGCGCTGGAGCGAGGCTAAAACGCCGAAGGGCAACTACTCGGACGTCTTCGCTTTCAAGGCGCGGGTTCTGCTCAAACCGGGCGCGCCGCCCGTTCTGCGCGCGGAGGATTTGGCAGGGCGCCGGCAGGAGCAAACCATCGGCGCCGTCGGCAAGCCGCAGGAATGGATGCCGAAACTGGTGGAGATAAAAACCGCCGGGCCGGCGCGGATAAAGGAAAATTTCCATCCCGCTTCGGCGGTGCTGCGAACGGCGCCGTCCGGCGCGCCGCTCACCGCCGTTGGCTACAACAAAGGCTATTACCGGCTGTCGGACGGCGGCTGGATACTGTCGGACTCCGTGACCGGACGCTAAATGAGTACGGACGAAAATCCGCCCGGCGGCCTGTTGGTTACGATAGACGTGGAGCCTGATTGCGATGCCGCCTGGCGGCGCAGCGACCCGCTGGCATTTTCTTCGGTAACCAAAGCCGTGCCGCAATATCTGCGCCCCTTGTGGAACAAGCACGGCGTAAATCCGGTCTATTTCGTCTCGCCGGAAGTGTTGGAATGCGCTAAAGCCTGCGAAGTCCTCGCCGGAGAAGCGGCGCGCGGCGCGATTATCGGCGCGCATCTGCACTCGGAATATGTGCCGCCGCGCGTTACCATTGAAAATCCCGCCGGCAAACCCTCGCGCGAATTTCCCTGCTATGCGCACCCCGCCGATACGGAATTCGAGAAAATTAAAAACCTCACGACACTCATAACGGAGCGCATCGGAGTGCGCCCCATGTGGTACCGCGCGGCCCGCTTCGGCGCGGATTTGGACACCATAAAATCGCTGGCCAGGCTCGGTTACCGTTATGACAGTTCCGTCACACCGCAAATAAACTGGAAACCCATAGGCGGCCCGGACCACGGCGCGGCGCCGAGGCAGCCGTACAACATATCAGCGGACGATATGTACGTTCCGGCCAGCCCGGGAGATGATGCGGGCATCCGCGAGTATCCGGTGAGCATTTGGGGCAGGCGTTTGGGTTTGCTGGGAGCGTTCCTGCCGGAAAACTGGCTGTTTTACAACTGGCTGCGCCCGTCGCACATGACTCTTTTTGAAATGAAGCGGCTGACGGACCGGTTTTTTGAGGCTTACCGGACTCCGGCTCTGGTGATGATGTTCCATTCAATGGAAGCCCTGGAAGGCAAAAGTCCGTATGTGAAAACGGCGCTCGGACGCAAACTGTTCCTGTCAAGGCTCGACGGGATATTGGGTTATATCCAAGTCAAGTATGCCGCCCGCCGATAAAAACTGGAGCGAATACTACCGCGGCATGGCGCCGGAGGACTACTCCCGCCCCACATTGCTGAAATTCCTGCTAGGCCGCCGGATTACCGATACGGTTTCGCGCGCCACCGCGGAAATAATCGGCAAAAGCGTGCTGGAACTCGGCTGCGGCACGGGGAAATTCACCGCCATGCTGGCCCAAAAAAACCGCGTTACCGCGCTGGATGCCAATTCTCATCTTTTTCGGTTAAAAGGCATTCCTTTCGTCGCAGGCAGCGCGCTGGAACTCGAAACCCTCCTGCCGTCCGAGGCGAGGTTCGACATCATAGCCTCATTTTTCATGACCGACTATCTCGGCCCGGAGGAAATTGCCAAAGTGCTGCGCGGCTGCCGCCGGTTTCTTGCGCCGGACGGCAGGCTGTTTTTCACTTTCATCGCCGACGGCCTGTGGGGAAACATATACGTGAACGGCTCGCGTTTTTTGAAACGGACCGCCAAGTACAATTATTCGCTGGCGGAAATAGAAATCATATCGGCACGGACGGGGTTCGAAATAGAAAGCGCGACATTCATCACTAGATTCGGCGCGCGCTTTGCTGTCCTGATATCTCTCAAAGGAAACAAGAATGCCTGAATCGCCCCGGCAGCTGTTTTCCAACTGGCGCAAACCGCTGATATATGGACTCCTCCACGCCGCGGGAGGCGGGGTGCCCGCGCGTCTGCGCGAGATAACACGCGCCGCCGCCATGCCGCAGGACGAATTGCGCCGGTATCAGCAGGACCGTCTTGAAAAAATTATTTTGCACGCATACTCCTCCGTGCCGTATTACCGCAGGCTGCTGGCCGAATATGAAGTCGTGCGCGACGGCGCGGTCCGGCCCGAATTTTTGGACAGACTGCCGCTGCTGACGAAACAGCTAATCCGGCAGGCCGGGGATAAACTGCTCTCCGCGGATTATAAAACCAGAAAACCATACTTCAACACGTCGGGCGGCTCGACGGGCGAGCCGGTGCGCCTGGTGCAGGATAAAGCGTATAATGACGCCAACATAGCCGACAAGATTTTTTTCAACCGCATGCTGGGCAAGGAACCGGGCGACAGGGAAATAAAGCTGTGGGGCTCCGAACGCGATATAATAAGCGGCACAATCGGCTTGCGGGAGAGGCTGATAAACTCCTTGTATAACCGCCGCCTGCTCAACACTTTCCGCATGACGCCGGCCCGCATGGACGCTTATCTGCGCGAAATGGCCGCTTTCAAACCGCACACCATCTGGACGTATACCGACAGCATGATAGAACTGGCCCGCCACGCGGCGGCGTCCGGCGCGGAAATTTTTTCCCCGCGCCAGATAATAGCCACCACCGCCGTGCTCACGGAGGAAAAACGCAGATTTATCGGGGACATTTTCCGCGCGCCCGTCCATAACCAGTACGGCTCGCGGGAAGCCGGCCCCATCGCCTGCGAATGCGCCTGCCATGAGGGGCTGCATGTGTTCGACTGGACGCATTACGTGGAACTGGTGAACGGACGAGTGGTGGTGACAGTGCTTACCAACTACTCCATGCCGCTGATACGCTACGATATCGGAGACACGGCGGAGTGGCAGCCCGGCCTCTGCCGCTGCGGACTTGCGACACGGAGGCTGGCCCGCATAACGGGCAGGATTTCCGGCCATTTCCGTCTCCGTGACGGCACGTTGATACACGGCGAGTATTTCACCCACATATTCTACTTCCGTCCCTGGCTCAAAAGCTTCAGGATTGTACAGAAAGACTATGACATGGTAATCTGCCGGTTGGCCGTGTCCAGCCAGCCGCCTGAAAGCGAACTTGCGGAAATAGACCGCCGGATAAAACTGGTGATGGGCGAAAACTGCAAAATAGAGCATCTTTTTTGCGCCGATATTCCGCCAAGCCCCAGCGGGAAATACATTTACACAAAGAGCGAACTCGCATGAAAATTCTCCTCGTCAACTACGAGTATCCGCCGCTGGGCGGCGGGGGCGGAACGCAGTCGGGACATCTCGCGCGCGAACTGGCCAAAAGCTGCGAGCCAAAAGTCGTGACTTTTTGCCCATAAAATTATTCGGGGCCGAGTCTAATGCATCCGGCTTGTTGAGCCGGAACATCTTATTATATACTTGATACATGCGGTTTGCGGTGTTGATGTTCCGGAAGATATTCAGGCTGCGCAATATGCCGTCTTATGCGGCGAAAGTGCGGGATTTAGTTTTTTACCGGACTGAAAAACCGGCCCCGCCGCTGCGGCTGCAACTGGAACTTGCCTCTGTTTGCAATCTGCGCTGCAAATTCTGCGTTCTCAGCGTGCTGCGGCGCGAAAAAAAATTCATGCCGTACGAATCTGTCAAAAAAATTCTGGATGAGTCAAAAGCCGGCTATGTGCAGTTGAGCGGCATCGGAGAAACATTTTTGCATCCAGACATCGCGCGGATTATGCGTTATGCAAAAAACGGCGGGCGTTTTGTCAAAATAACAACCAACGGGCTGCTTATAACCGGGGAAATAGCCGAGAGCATAGTTGATAGCGGACTCGACATGCTGGATGTTTCCATAGATACCACCGACCCCGCGCTGTATTCCCGCATCCGCGGAGCGGATTTTGCAAAAGTCATAAATAATATCCGCACAGTTTACGATTGCCGCAACCTGAGAAAATCCGGTCTTGTCATACGCGCCAAGCACATTTACAACGCCGAAAATATCGCCCATCTGCCTTCGGATGTGGAAAAACTTGCGGAGCTGCCATTCGACGAAGCGCTGTTTCTGTGGGTACGCGACATTTACGAGGGCAGCAACCAAAACGGGCAGCGCGGGGAGTTCCTGCCCATACTTGAAAAAGCGCTGCAAAAAGCGCGCGAGCTCAAGCGTCCCGGCATGATTGAAGCGGTCAACATTTTGAAAGAGACGCTTTTCAGCGGAACGACGGCGGACAAATGCTGCTGCGAACCTCTCTACGCGCCTTATGTCACCGTGGACGGGGATTTGATTCCCTGCTGCAAATGCGCCATGTGGACGTTGCAGCGCCCGGAAAACATGAACGGCCTCAAAATGGGCAACGTGCTCACGGACAGCTTTGACGCGGTATGGCAAAGCCCGAGGGCGGCGGGGATACGCCGCGCCATAATCGAAAACAGGGCGGCGGTCAATTTCTGCGGCACATGCTCGAAGGACGAGAACGCGGTCTTTCGGGTCATAAACCGGTTTTCAAGAAAGTTCATCTACAGTTGACGGGGAAAGACATGAAGTTGTTAATCGTCAACTACGAGTATCCGCCGCTGGGCGGCGGGGGCGGAACGCAGTCGGGACATCTCGCGCGCGAACTGGCCAAAAGCTGCGAGTCTGTCTACTTCCTTACAACCGGCTTCGGCGAATACGGCATACGCATGGAAGACGGCGTAACCATGCACAGGCTGAAAGCTCGCCGCGCCAAAACCCATATCTGCTCCAATATTGAAATGCTGAGTTTCGTGGCCGCCGCCTGGCGCGCGTTGCCGGAAATACTCAGCCGCAACAGATTCGACGCCGCGCTTGTCTTTTTCGGCGTGCCGACGGGGCTGGTCACGCTCCATCCGAAAATGCGGCGGATACCCTATGTTCTTTCCGCGCGGGGCTCCGACGTGCCCTGGCATAACCCGGACAGGTTCCGAATCCTCTATTATTTTTTCACCCCTATAATAAAACTGCTCTGGAAACGGGCTAAAAAAGTGGTCTGCAACAGCGCGGGATTGAGGGAGGAAATCCGCGCGATAATGCCGTCCCTCGACCCGGCTGTAATAACCAACGGGATAGATACGGATTTTTTCAGCCCGCCGGGCGAGCGGCACATAAAGAAACGGCTGAACCTGCTCTACGCGGGACGCCTCATACCGCTCAAACGCATTGACCTGATTATCCGCGCGCTGCCGGAATTGAAGCGGCTTACAGGGCTTGAGGTCGCGCTGGATATCGCCGGCGAAGGCCCGCAGGAGAAGGAGCTCAAAGCGCTGGCGCGCGAACTCGGACTTGAGGGCGCGGTGCGTTTCGCCGGCGGCGTGCCGCACTCGCGCATAGCGGACTATTACCGCGCGGCGCATGTTTATGTGCAAATGTCCTGCGTGGAAGGCATGAGCAACAGCCTGCTGGAGGCTGTGTCCTGCGGTCTGCCGGTGGTGGCGGCCAATTTCAGCGGGGCTGATATTCTCGTAAAGGGCAACGGCGCGATTCTCGACAATCCCGAACCGCCCGCCGTAGCCGCCGCGATCGCAGTCTATGCCGCGGACAACGCACTCCACATGAAACACTGCGCAATCTCGCGCAAACTCGCGGCACAGTTCCACTGGGACATAGTTGTGCGCAAATATCTTCAGGCACTTGGATAAACCTCGTTTTTTTAATATAGTTAAAAGCGCGCGAGACAATTAAATTAAAGTGAGTGTTTTGGGCTTAGGAGGGTCCGTGAAAAAGCTTATTCTAATGGTGTTGTTTTCGTCTTCTTTCGCCACGCTTGCGAGATGCGAGCAATTGTTTACTTCGGGTGAGGCAATAAACGCAATTCCATATTATGCGAGCGTCAGCACTGTTTCTGCCTCTGAACTCCAACGGGATAGTGCAACTAGCTTCACCCTTATAGGTTCAACCTTTACAGTCACAGGCAATGCCTTCAGCGTGGGTGATTCTACCTTTGTGGTAAGAAGCGGTAATGTTGGCATCGGCACCGCTATCCCTTTGGAAAAATTGCACATTCAAGGCAGCATCAGGGTGGTCACACCTTCATTAAAGAATGGTTCTGCTGTAGTATTCGTAAATAACGGTGACACTGAACACGCTTTTTCGGAACGGGATGCTATCGGCATTTTCGGCAAATCTCTAGGTGTATCCGCTAGTTCCGTACGAGCCAGCCGTGCTGGCTACGGTGTTTATGGTATAGCCGTTAGTGCGTCGGGCGCACTTGTGCCCGGTCCGGCTTATGGCGTTACCGGAATAGCAGTGGGGCCTGGATTAAATTATGGTATCTACGGCTATGCCAACGGTGGTAGTTCAAATTATGCCGGATATTTCGATGGAGATGTGGTTACCACAGGCACTTTGACTGCAAACGCTGTCACATCCACAACAGATGGTTTCAAATTCCCTGACGGGACCACACAAATGAGTATGGCACCTATTGTACTTCTGTCGTCAGGGGCATTATTAAGCGGCAGCACAGTAAGTTTTTCAGTCTCATCTTTAAGTACTGGAACTTATAAGCTTATCTGGTCAGCCATGCAGACAACTAGTGCTGGTAACCCTATGCTCACTTATAACCAGCAAGGAATAGGATCCGGTGCGTATGGAAACGCCGCATGGGTAAACACATATAACGGTGGAGCTGCTTGCGGGGATGCTGGGATTTCAGGTTCTGGAGTCTACATGTTCTGCGGTTCTGGTACTGGCTCAACTGTAAATCTCGCATTTTTTTGCGAGGTGAGGATAATAGTTGCCGCCTCTTCATTCAATAATATCACAACCTTCCACAAGTGTTCAGGCAATTATAACGGTACCTATAGTGTTTCTGATGGAGCAACAAAAGCCAATGGTGTCGGTGCAAGCGGCATCACATCAATACAAATGACCACGTCAGCCGGTACACTGTCCAATTTGGACTATTGGTTCTCCAAAGAATTGTACTGATAGTTATCTCGTGACATTGACTTCACGTTTTTTATTGCGTCCGCATTCCGAATAAATTACCGGAATATGAAGAAATTCCATAAATTTTAAACCTCTTAGAGCCAATCTGAAATCTTTCGCAGCGAAAGCGGCGATTTTGGCTCTGAGACGCAACGGACTGAGGCGAGCAGGCCAGTGGGCCTGTAAGCCGAAGACCGCGAAGTATCATGGGCAAAAGCGGCGCTTGCAGCAGAATACGGAGATTTTAGATTGGCTCTTACCATGCCAAGAATGCGGAACATCTCCATTTTCTTGACACCACATATCTGGCAAGTATTGATTAAAAATATGTCATCTTATAAACTGCGCTGGAAGCGATGGGGTATTAAACTTTCTGACGGAGTTAAAACTGAAAAACTCAACCGCATCTGCCTCGTCTTGGCGGCGGGAATGGCGCTTATGCTGGCATGGAATTTTTTTCAGGGCCATATTCTGGGCGGAAAATTTCCACATGACAGTTTTCTTTTCTTCCCGCAAATGCGGTTCTCGGATTTTCTGGACAATTACGCCGGCTGGCGCGGGACGCTGGAAGACCCGCTCTCCGATTATGCGGCCAGATATTCCGTTTTCGGCATAGCGAAAGCCACCGACCTTGTATTTTTTCTGTTTTCGCTCATTTCTTCCGACACATTGGCCTTTTTTTTATACGAAGCGCTTTTCGCGGCGGTGCTGGCATTGTCCGCGCTGCGGTTTTGCTCTACGGGACATAATTTCGCCGACGCCTTGCGTACCATTGCGTTGATATGCTGCTCCTACCCGTTCTGGTTCGCGCTTGACCGCGGCAATGTGGAAATATACTGCTTTCTGGCAATGCTGGGGTTTGCGGTTTTTTATCTGAAAAAGCGCGAAAATTTATGGACTTTTTTCCTCGGACTTGCCATAGCGGTGAAGCCTTTCCCCGTAGTGTTTCTGGCGCTGCCGCTGGGCGAAAAAAACTATAACGCGGCCGCCAAGGTGTTCCTCAGTACTGTCGCGGTGTCGGTTGCCGGCGTCCTCCTGTTTTCCACGGTGCATGATTTCGGACTGTCGCATATGTTCAACTACTGGGAATTTTTCACCAAATGGGCGCCGCGCTACAATTCCAAATACGCGGTGCACGATGGCGGCATCGCCTACGGGCATTCGCTTTTCGGCGTCCTGAAGATACTCGTTTATCACTGGGAGAACACAATTTTCCACTATTTCGGCACTGTCCCGGAAATCATGGCGCGGCTTATGAAGCCGTATTTCATGGCCGCTTGCGCCGCGTACCTGCTGGCCGCCGCATATGTTAGCAAACTGGAAACCGTCCTGTGGAAAAAAATGTTCATTCTGGTCTGCTGCATGAATCTCCTGCCTTTCGTGGCGGGCGACTACAAGCTGCTACACTTTTTCATTCCGCTGTTCCTGTTCGTGAATTCGCGGGAGCGGGATGCGGACGACGGCCTTTACGCGCTCCTGTTCGGGCTCATATTGACGCCGAAAAATTATTTTTTCCATCTGTTCGCCATGGTGCCGCGCGACGTGAGCGAAAACGTTTTCATCAATCCGCTGCTGATGTGTTATTTCTGCTGGCGCATCATCCGCCAAAACGCCGCGGCGCGCGCATTGACTGAAAAGACCCCATCTTGTAAACTAACCTGAACACGGCGGGAAGCCGGGGTTGCGGCAGGAATGAATCGGACTCATGAATTATTGAATCCGGAATATGAGACAAAAGGAGAGATTATGAAAGGCATGATGTTCATTGACGGCGAGTATTTCTATCAGGCTTATCAGACGGCTTACGGCAAAACTCCCAGAGTGGACCTGGCCGACCTCATCAGGAACCTTATCTCAGACATACCCGGATTCGAGCTGGTGCGCGCGTATTATTACAACGCCAAGCCGCCCATATTTTCCGACGACGAGTTGCGCGACGAGACCCTCAAGGCCTGCGGCGCGGCGGAGCAGAAGCTAAAAGCCAACAACCGCAACTGGAGCGATTTGGAGCACGCCAAGCAGGGCATGGCCTGGGGCCGGCTCATGGAAATGGCGCGCGAGCGCATGAGCGGCAACGGCGAATGGCCGCCCACGGACCATGAATTCTGGCACGTCCTCGCCGCCGAGGACATCCTCGCCAAAAGCCGCTACGAGTGCGAGCGCGAACGCATGAAGTTCTACGAGGCGCTGCGCTTCCGCGGCATAAAAGTGAAACTCACCAACCTCCGGCGCGACCCGCGCCAGAAAGGCGCCTACGTGCAAAAAGGCGTGGACGTGTTTCTGGTGTCGGACATGCTGGCCCTCTGCTACCAGGACGCCTACGACGCCGCCATCATCCTCACCGGCGACGCGGATTTCGTGCAGATGGTCGAGGCCGTGCAGGCCACCGGCAAGAAAGTTTATCTCGCGGGCTTTCGGATAGGACAATCGTGGGAATTGCGCCAGACCTGCGACGGCTTCCTCGAAATGGACCGCGCCATACAGAAACTGGCGCCGCGGGAAAGCAACTGAGAGCCCGTCTTAAAATCTTATTTTGGGACAAGTCTGCGACATGGAAAATCAAACCGGCGGCGCGGCTCAGCGCGACATGTTTTATCCCGCCTCGCTGAGCATGACCGCGGTTGCCGTCACGGTTCTGTTCGCGGCGGTCGTGCCGGTTTCGCTGCTGCTGGTGAATGCGCGTGTCTTCGGCTCAGCACTGGCTGTGCTGTTTGCGGTTATATTCGCGCTGGCCTGGCTTTTGCATCCGCTCGGATACGCGCTTTTCGCCGACAAACTCGTGGTGGACCGGCTGTTTTTAAAAATCTCCATTCCCTACGCCAGCATCACAGACATAGACGAGCTGCCCGATTCGTTTTTCAACGGCTCGGTGCGGTTTTTCGGCGCGGGGGGGGTGTTCGGCTGGTTCGGCTGGTACTGGAAAAAAGGCATGGGCGTCTATATCCTCGAAGCCTCGCGGACCAGCGGTTTTGTGCTGATAAAGGCGGGAACGGACTATGTGCTGACTCCCGACGACACGGACGGTTTCATGGCGGAGCTTGCGCGGAGGCTTGCGAACGAGGGCCTCGCCGCTCAACCGCATGAAGTCTGACAGCCGCTTTTGCAACACAGCCGCTTTTGCCGTTGTGCGAAGGCGGCAAAAAAATTACAATTGTTAAATACGAGGGGAGGCTGCGTCTATGATTAGCTTCGGTAGCAAGCCGCCGCAGGACACGGCGGGCGGCGTAAAAATCTCCGGCGAACCGATGCTGGTGAAGCTTTTCTCCACCGTGGTGCAGCAGCGCGGCTCGGCGGACCCCAACGAACTGGCGGCCCGGCTGGCGGCGCTCATCCTCGGCTACGCGGTCAAGGAAGGCGTCAGCGACGTGCATTTCGACCCCTCGGACCGCACGGTCAACCTGCGCTTCCGCGTGGACGGGCAGCTCAAGGATATGCTGACCTACCCCAAGCGCGAGTTTCCGATAACCGCGCGCATCCGCGTCATGGCCGATTTTCCGCCGCAGGCCACCACCACCTATACGCCCGAGGACGGACGCTTTCAGGTAAGCGTGGACGGGCATCTGGTGCAGTTCCGCCTCTCCTCGTTTCCCACTATTTTCGGCGAAAAGCTGGTGCTGCGCGTGCTTGACATGGGCCAAAACACGCTCAACCTCAACGCGCTGGGATTCACGCCGGACATGCTCAACCGCGTGCGCGCGCTGGCCTACGCTCCCAGCGGCATGTTCATAGTCGGCGGCCTCACCGGCTGCGGCAAGACGACCACGCTTTGCTCCATCCTCAACGCCCGCCGCAACGAAGACATCAACATAATGACGCTGGAAGACCCCGTCGAATATGTTCTGCCGCGCGTGTGCCATTCGCAGATAAACGTCAAAACCGGCTTCACCTTCGCCGAGGGGCTGCGCACCATACTGCGCCAGGACCCCAACATCGTCATGCTGGGCGAAGTGCGCGACAACGAGACGGCGGAAATATCCTTCCGCGCGGCGATGACGGGACATCTGCTTTTTTCCACCGTGCACGCCTCGTCTACGACGAGCGTCATCCACCGCCTGCTGGGCATGGGCATAGAGCCCTACATGATAGCCAGTTCCCTCCTAGGCGTGCTGGCGCAGCGGCTCGTGCGCAAAATCTGCCCGGACTGCGCGCAGCCCATAGCGCCGGACATAAACATTCTCCACTCGCTCATAAAGCGCAACGACCCGAACTACATGAAGGCGATAGTTGATATAGTCAACCGCCCCGGCGCGTGCTTCGTCAAAGGGCGCGGCTGCCCCGCCTGCCGCAACACCGGTTTCAGAGGCCGCACCGGCATATTCGAGCTGCTCATACCAAACGACGCGATGCGCAGCTTTATCGTCGGCAAAAACGGCGCGGATATCGCGGAACTGCGGCAAATAGCGCTCCAGTCCGGCCTGCGCACGCTGCTCATGGACGGCGTTGAAAAGTGCCACGCCGGAATAACCACCGTGGAGGAAATAGCCAAAGTGGTGGACGAAACGTTCTAAAACCATGAGAAACACAGCCGCCCCGGACGCCGCAACCCCGTCAGTAGATTACGGCATAGACGCTCCTTGCGTTATCCGCAACTTTCTGATTGCGGGCGTGGCAATGGCTTCAATCGGCTGGTTCCTGCCGGCATTGCATGTCATTGGATTTACCGTCAACCTTGGAAGCGCCCTTTTTTGGTGGGGGCTTTGCAACATAGCTGTCTGCATATTCATGATTGTTTATGCAAAGCGCGGCAAATTACGCCACCGTGACCGTATGCTCGGCATGATATCATGGACAGGAGATGAATGCGTTTTGGATATCGGCACCGGCCGGGGGCTTTTGATGATAGGCGCCGCGAAAAAGCTGACCACGGGCAAAGCTTACGGCATCGATATCTGGAATGCGGAGGACTTGTCGGATAATTCGGTTCAGAACGCCTTAAAAAACGCAGAAGCCGAAGGCGTTAAGGACAAGGTGGAAATCAGAAACGAAGATGCCAGGAAAATGAGCTTTGCCGACGGCGCGTTCGACGTTGTTTTTTCCAATCTCTGCCTGCATAACATTTATGACCCCGAAGGACGCGCCCAGGCATGCCGAGAAATCGCCCGTGTTCTCAAACCGGGCGCAACGGCGTTGATATCGGATTTCCGCCATACGAAAGATTACGCCCGGATGCTGGAGCAGACCGGCCTTCGAGTTTCTCTTTCGCTGCCTTATCTTCTGGACACCTTCCCTCCTCTTAGAATCATCAAAGCGGTCAAGCCCAAAGGCAACTTCTGAAACGCTCCCGGCCATTCACGCCAAAAACCACCCGTTTTAACCCGGGCGGTTTTTTTTGCGGCCCGGAAGCGTCAGGGAAAGTTTATGTCAACCTGCACGGTGAAGGTGTTGCGTCCGGCCACGGACGGGTTGTTGTAGATGTCGTAACCGAATATCACCGACGTGTTGGGCGCGAAAGCCCACGCCGCGCCGAAACTGAACGCGCCCAGCGCGGACTGCCCGCCCTGATAGTCGGCGGCGAGCCAGAGCTTGTCGGATATCTCGGTCATCGTCCGGTCCCACGAAAGCAGCAAGCCGTTGTCCGCCGGGGAACCGGTTTCATCCACCAGCACATTCTTGTTCCCGGTGTAATATCCGGCGGAGAGCCTGCCCGCAACCGGCAGCGTTTTTGCGGCGATGGCGTAGAGGATGTTCTGGTTTGTCGAGTCCTTTCTGGTGCCGGCGTTATACATGCCGGCGGCCAGGGCGGGGGAATCTTTGCACAGCGAGTTCTCCGGCGTGCCGATTTTGCCGTGGAAATACAGCGGGTACCTGTCCAGACCGGCGCCCTGATTTATCAGGTCGAAGCCGGCTTCGGCCTGCACTTTCTCGAACGACAGCAAGCCGAAGGTGGGGCCGATAACGCTCATCGGCGCCTTGCGCGCGCCGTCGGCGGAATCGCTGTCGGCGATAAAGGCGTCTATGTTGAGATGCCCTGTCTTGTATTTCTGGATGTCCGTGGAGGGAATCCAGATTTGCGTGGAAGGCGTGGCTTTCGCGATGGAAACCATCGCCATAAGCGCGATAGTCAGCGTAAACAGTTTTTTCATTTCATTCTCCCTTCGATGCAAAAACCCGGGGCGGATTTTTTAAAAATCCGCCCCGGCTAATCCGTATGCTAGCTGAGATAGGCCGTCTCGCCATGCTGGGCCTCGTCGAGACCCATCGTCTCCTCCTTTTCGGAGGTGCGCACGGGCGTCACCTTGTCTATCGCCCACAGCATGAAGTAGCTGAACAAGAAGGCGTATATCGCCGCTCCCGCAACCGCCGCCACCTGCTTGCCGAAAAACGCCGCGTCGCCGTAGAACAGGCCGTCGGCGCCGCCGGCGTTGACGGCTTTGGTGGCGAACAGCCCGAGCAAAATCACGCCCAGCACGCCGCCCACGCCGTGCACGCCCCAAACGTCCAGCGCGTCATCCCATTCCATCTTGTTTTTGAGGTTGACGGCCATATAGCAGACCACGCTGGAGGCCATACCGATAAGCACCGCCGAGGTGGTGGTGACATAGCCCGCCGCCGGGGTGATGGTGGCGAGGCCGGCAATGGAGCCTGTCAGCAGGCCGAGGAACTTGGGCTTTTTCTCCAGCGTCCAGGCCAACGCCAGCCAGGTGATGGCGGCGAACGAAGCCGCCACGTCGGTGTTGATGAAGGCCAGCGAGGTCACGGCGTCAACTTTAAGCTCGCTGCCGGCGTTGAAGCCGTACCAGCCGAACCACAAAAGGCCGGTGCCCAGCGCCACCAGCGGTATGCTGTGCGCGCCGGACTCCGCCACGCGCCGCTTTCCGACGAAAAAAACCGAAGCCAGCGCCGCGAATCCCGCCGAGGCGTGCACCACTATGCCGCCCGCAAAATCCAGCACGCCCCATTTGGCGAGCATCCCGTTGCCCCACACCATGTGGCACAGCGGAAAGTACACAAACAGCAGCCAAAGCACGAGGAAGATTATATAGGCTTTGAAATTGATTCTGTTT
Organism: Elusimicrobiales bacterium; assembly: GCA_028688475.1. Classification (GTDB taxonomy): domain Bacteria; phylum Elusimicrobiota; class Elusimicrobia; order Elusimicrobiales; family Elusimicrobiaceae; genus JAQTYB01. The sequence continues at coordinate 9,968 of JAQTYB010000030.1, read as the reverse complement.
GTGAACGCGCCTGTGATGAGGGCGGGTGTTATCTGGGCGAACATCATCTGATAGCCGAAGAAAACTATGAGCGGGATGGTCTTTGAACCGCTGAACACGTCGGTCGGCGTGATGCCCAGCATAAACATATTGCTGAGGTCGCCGATTATCTTGCCCTCGCCGCCAGAAAAGCACAGCGAATAGCCACAGACGAACCAAAGCACGGTCGTCACGCCCATCGAAACGAAGCTCTGTATCATTATGGCCAGCACGTTTTTGCGTCCGACGAGACCGCCGTAGAAAAACGCCAGGCCGGGAGTCATGAGCATAACCAAGCTTGTGGCCACGAGCATAAACCCCGTATTGCCGGTGTCAAACTGCATCAGCATCTCCTTTGGATTTCGAGAATAGACACGACAGCGGTAAACCCGCCTGATTATCTATACCTAAATCCCCTAAGGAGGCACATCAGGCAAACCCCTAGCCGGGGCTGCGAAATTCCTTATGATTAAAATCAAAGCCGCTGTGTTCCCGTCTCCCCCAACTGCGTTTCCCGGGAAATTATTTTCGGCAGGCAGCGGCATGTCCGTCGAAGAAGCCGCGCTGGCTTTTCTCAATGCCCACAAGAAAGCTGCCCTCATTGTCCAGATACCAGATGCCGGCGGGTATCTTCAATGTTTTGTGCAACTCGACTTGCTTGCGTCTGATTGCAGGGTCCGCGAGAATGCCTGTAATGTCGTCACGGCTGGTAACTATGCAATCGTTGACTGTAAGATATAACTCCGCGCCTTCCAGATTGCCCGGTATGTCCTGCTGGTTATTCTCATCGCCGCATGTGGTAACGAAAAATTTATCCTCTTTTTTGTCATACTCAATGCTTGCCCCTGTTCCAATCTTGTAGATTTTCACTCCCAGTTCCGCCCGGTTAGCCAGGATATCGCCGATGGTTTTATTAGTGTTTCGCAGCATCCCCGGCGTGACGAAGAAACCCAGCAAATACCCATACTCGGCGTCCTGAGACAGTTTGAGAGAGTCGGATATCCTGTCGGACCTCCTGCCTGAAGGGTTTTTTCCTCCGCGGTCATTTGTCGCATAGAACGGAATGCCGTCCGGCCCCCGCCAACTGGTATTCATGTTCCTGTCGTTTGCGAAGTTTTCGATAGCCTTTGCCAGATTGGCGCTTAATGCCGCCGATGATATGGCCGCCGAATAATTTTCAGAGCCCGGCGCCGTGGACACCAGTCCGGAGGCCGTTATATCAATGCGGGATTTCCTGTCGAGAGTTACGCCGGAAGATGTCCACAACTGGTATGCCGGAACATTCACAGCCTTCCACATTTTGCCGTTGACGGAAAATGCCAGCGACCCTCTTTTAGTCTCAATGGTCACTTCTCCGGGATACATTTGCCGCATAAAAAGAACCGCCATAATTCCCAGTGCAAATATGAACAGCGAAAAGACCATTAACCTGATTAAAGCGGGTTTTGATTTGAACGCGGTCGTTTTAACATCAGCCAAAGCATTTATCTCTTTCCCGACGCCAAAAACACGGGTAATGATTTCAACGAATGCTTTCCACATAGTGCCCCCTTGTCCCTGCACAGATATATCGCGTACGCGCGATTGTCCCGCCCATGTCGGGCCAGACTTACTGGTTTTTACTCGGAGTGAAACTTATACCTCATCTCACCTAACCAAATTGAATCATTTCATTTTCAGGGCGTCAATAGATTCGTCCCCGCAAACCGCAGGGTCTGCATAGAGACGAAAGGACCAATTTTTGCTGGTCTTTGGATGTATATCACAGCGGCGGAGATGGATTATGAACAGGCTCAGAGACTGGTGAGACCTTCGCGGACGGCGTATTTGGTCAGCGCGGCCACGCTGTCTACGCGCAGTTTGCCCATTACGCGGTTGCGGTGGGTTTCGACGGTTTTCACGCTCAGTTTCAGCGCGGACGCTATGGCTTTCGTGCTTTTTCCTTCGGCCACCAACTGCAACACTTCCCGTTCGCGGTCGCTGAGCACGGTGAAGGCGGACTTTTCGGACGCGGCGATACGCCCGACATAGTCATCCACCACGGCGGAGGCCACGGCGGGGTCAAGGCAGGTTTTGCCGGCGTGGACGGAGCGTATCGCGGCGGAGAGTTCCTCGAAGGCGGAATCTTTCAGCAGATAGCCGCGCGCGCCCGCCTTCAACGCCTCCGCAACAAACCGCCGGTCCGAATGCATCGAAAGCGCGATTACCCGACTGCCTTTTCCGGCGGCGGCGATTTTGCGCGCGGCTTCTATGCCGTTTAGAACGGGCATGGAAATGTCCATCACTATAATATCCGGCCTGAGTCTTGCGGCCAGCGAGACGGCTTGGGCGCCGTCGGCGGCCTCGCCCACCACGCGCATATTGCTCTCCGCCGCGAGCAGCGTTTTAAGGCCTTCCCGGAAAATCTTATGGTCGTCGCACAGCAGGATTTTTATTTCCATTTTTATTTTTCCCTTTCGCCGGGACCTCAAGCGTTACCACGGTGCCTTTTTTGCCGCTGGTTATCCTTATGTGTCCGCCGAAACGGCCCAGCCTTTCCTTTATGCTGAACAGCCCGAAGCCGCCTCCGGCGGAGGAAACGGGCCTCGGCTTAAAGCCGCAGCCGTTGTCGGCCACGCGCACCGCGCCGACGCCGGCGCGGTGGGAAAGAGTTATCCTGATTTCAGCCGCGCCGGAATGCTTCGCCGCGTTGTGCAGCAGTTCCCGCACCGCCTTGAAAAGCAGCAGCTTCATGCTGTCGTCGGCAATGCCGATGCGCCCGCAGCCGTCAACAATTACTTCTATGCCGTGCTTTTCGCGGAATTGTTCGGCAAGAGATTCCACCGCGGCCTCAAACCCCAGTTCGTAAAGCACGGGCGAACCCAACTCGAAAATCAGGTTGCGCGTGGCCTTTATGGCTTCTTCGAGATGCGCCAGCCAGTCTCCCGGCGGCTTTGGCGCGGCGGTCGCCAGCTTCATCTTCACCAGCGCGAGATTGTGGCCCAGCCTTTCATGCAGTTCCGCCGCCAAATCGCGCCTTTCGCGCTCCTCGGCGAGAGCCAGTTCCGCCGTCATCCGGCGCAGCTTTTCCTGATAGGCGCGGATTTTGCGCTCCTTCTTTTTGCGCTCCGCGATTTCCGCCAGCAGAGTGCGGTTGAGCCGCTCCAGTTCGGCGGTGCGCTTGAGCACGCGCAATTCAAGCTCGTCCCGCGCGCGCAAAAGCGCGCCGCGCGCGGCCTTGCGCTCGGCGTAGGAGCCGAGCATTTCCGCCAGCGAATTTATAAGGTAACGCTCTTCCGAAAGAAAAGGGCCTTCGGCCTCCGCGCGCGTTTCATGGAGATAGCGGATTTCTATGTCGCCCTTTTTCCCGTCGCCGGTCCTGAACGCCGCTTTCTGGCTCCACGGCGAGCGCCGGAATCCGGCGGTGAAATAGACAGCGCCGCCGAACCTTATGCGCGCGGCGGTTATTTCGGGATACTGCCAGGCGGGGGGGAGAAGGTCCAGTATCTGCCGGAAAACAGCGGGGAGCGGTTTTTCGTCGTCCTGCAGGATGCGCGCGGCGGAATGCAGCGCGGTAAGCTCTTTGACGCGCTCGCGCAGCAGGTGCAGTATTTCCGCCTTGTTGCCGCTTGAGGAGTCGGGTATCCGGGTATTGAAAATCCTGTCGTCCACCTTGCGCATCCGGCGTAAATTAGACTTGTCCCCGAATAAGGTTATGAGGCAAAAAGACAGGATTTTGGCTTGCAGCGCAGCGGGCGCAGGTAGGGGGGAGCACTTGAGTGCTCCCCCACTGGGATGGCTGTAGAGGGGGGTACCCGGGGAGCACACTCGGATAGGGTGTGTAAGCCGAAGCCCGCGAAGCTGCAAGCCTGCATCCGTGATTTTTGCCCATAAGATTATTTGGGGCCAAGTCTAGTATACCACTTTATCCCGCGCCCGCTATTTGGCAGAATCTAACCATGTCCACTAAAATCACATGCGCTTACAAAGGCGACGGGCAGACCGAGCTCGTCCACGAACCCACCGGCGTTAAAATACAGACCGACCTGCCGCCCGACAGCGGCGGCAAGGGCCGCGCGTTTTCGCCGACGGACCTGTTCGCGGCCTCGCTGGCCTCCTGCATACTCACCATAATGGGCGGAGTCGCCCGGCGCGATGGACGCGATATTTCAGGCGCCGAAATTGAAATCGAAAAAGAGATGGCCTCCAACCCGCGGCGCGTCGGCAGATTCCTGCTGAAGCTAAAGCTTCCCGCCGGCACAACCGCGCAGGAAAGGGAGAAATATCTCGCCTGCGTGAAAGCCTGCCCCGTGCACAGGAGCCTGCATCCTGACATAAAGGTGGAGTTGCTTTGACGCCTGAGAGCCTGTCTGAAGTCTCTCTTTCGTAGCGAAAGCGGCGATTTTGCCCCTGAGACGCAGTGGGCTGAGGCGAGCAGGCCCGCAGGCCTGTGAGCCGAAGACCGCGAAGTATCAGGGGCAAAAGCGGCGCTTGCAGCAGAATACGGAGACTTTAGACAGGCTCTGAAGACGGCCAGTTTTGAAACCGCGCACTATGCTATAATTTTCCTGGAGACGATTTGCGGTGACACCCCATGATAACCAAATGGCAACTGGTCAAATACCCCGTTGAGACCGACCTCAACCGCCATGCCCTGTTCATAGACGGCGACATAAAGGATTTGCGCGTAGTCATGCAGAAGCTGACGCGCATCGCCGTCAGTTCCCACAAGGCGGGCGCGCCCTACTCCTACGCGGTTTTTCTCGCCAACATCACTCCGCAGATGTACGAAACAATACGCCGCGCCATGCCGGGCATCTGCCAGGTCACCGAGCAGATGAACCCGCCGGCTCCGCCGCCGATAGCAAACGACATGGATTTCTTCAACAAGCTGACGCAGAGCCTCATCAACCTGCAAAACGAAAAAAGCCGCCAGAGCGAAGAGGAAAGCCGTCCTGAACCCGAAGAACCCGCGTCGCCTCCGTCCGCCCCGGAAACCGGCACCGGCAGGCACAAGCAGGACCGCCCTTCCGCCAGGCAGGAGGACGAGCAAAAACTCGCGGAAGACCTCGCCGAGCAGCTTTCAAGCCTGCAAGCCCAGCAGGAAACCGTCCCCGCGCCGGATATTCCGGACAAAGCGCCGCCGAGCCAGAAGCTTTACGAGGCAAACCCCTCCAAAACCGTCATCGCGCCCGCCGCCGTGGAAGCGGCGCCGCCTTCAAAACCTCCCGCCAAGCCGGAGGCGAAACCGAGGCCGCGTCCCGCTCCCCCAAAGCCGGAGCTAAGACCGGCTGCAAAACCCAAACCGGAAGCGGAAATCAAGGCCGAGAAGCCCAAGCCCGTACCCGCTCCCGCGCCCGCTTCTGCGCCGGAACCCAAGCCGCAAGAGCCGTCCGCGCCGGAACCGGCAGCGCAAATCAGCAAACCGCCCGAACAGCCCGCGGCGCAGGAAAATGAGAACGTCGCGCTGGAGCACAAACGCCGCAAAAACCACCGCTGGACCATAGAGGCGCCGCTCAATCCGCTTTTCACGGTGGACAGCGTGGTCACAGGCTCGCACAACCGCGCCGTTCACGCCAAAACGGCCTCGCTGGTGGATAATCCGGGCTCCTTTTTCAATCCGTATCTCGTGCACGGCGTTTCGGGCTCGGGGAAAACCCACATCCTGCAGGCCGTTTATTACGGCCTGGAAAAAACTCTCGGACAGGGAAAAGTGCTTTACACCAACGGCATGCGCTTTTCAAAAGCGATACGCCGCGCCTCCGCCGAAGGCTCCTGGCGCGCGCTCGACGACGAATTCTCCGCCTACAGCGCCATCGTGATAGACGATATCCACCTGATGACCGTGGACGCGGCCAACCGCGACCTGGTATCCGAGGCGCTCAACGCATTCCCGTCGAACCGCCGCCAGATGGTCGCGGCGTCCACGTTCTCAAAACGCGGGCTGGCCCATTTCGAAGGCGTGTGGGGAGTGCGCCTCCCCGGCGGCTACGAGGGCCAGGTAAACCCGCCGGACGGAACATCCGCGTCCGAAATAGTGACCCGCCTTATAGACGCGTCCGGCCTGATACTCACCGCGCCGGAGATAAACTGGTTCTCCTCCACGGAACGCCCGCTGGAGAGCGTGCAAAAAAATATTTCGCGCCTGCAGACGCTCAAAAACGCCATGCCCGCCTTTCCCGAGGAAAACATCCTGGAGCTGATAGCCGCGCATTCCGCGGTGGACGAGATGCCTCCCTCGGACGAGGTGGACGCCGCCGTGGAATTCGACCCGCCGCCGGACAACCGCTGGGGCCGCTGGGGGCTCTATTATCCCGACGGCGAGGAGCGGCTGGCGAAATACGTTCTGGCGAAGCTGCGCGAGCGCGCGCGGCAACTGGATATGCCCGGCTGGTTTGACAAAACGTTCTCCAAGTCCTACGGCAACCCCAACGCCTGGACCACTCCGGCGGAAATGGCCGACTACTGCGACAACCAGAAGGTCAAGGGCGCGATTATAGTCGGCCCCTCGATGGCTTCGGACTTCTTCAAAGCGGAGAAGGATTTCTTCCAGTCGGCGGACCGCGCCTTCGGCGGACTCGCCATGCAGGCCGCCTGCGTCGGCACCGGCACGCTCAACACCCCCCAGGCATACGCCCGCCTCCTGGCGGATATACTTTATTAGCGCCAAAAAAAACCGCGCGCCGGAAATTTCCCGGCGCGCGGTTTTTTATTCAGGCGGCTATCGCTCCGCTTCCAGACCTTTTTTGCCGGGAGTGTTGTCGAAAACCTCTATGACATGATAGACCGCGGCGATGTATTTCTTGTCGCCTCCGCCGTGGAAATAATCATGGATTGCGTTGCACCACTCCGCTGTCTGGCGGTCATATTCCGAGAGTTTCCCGTCGCGCGGGTCCAGCAGCCGGGCGACGGCGCGCACCTCAAAAGAAGGAATATCGAGAAAAACTATAGAAACGCCCGGGTCCGACATTTCGTTGAGGAACGTGTGAGTCGCAAAAGACGGCGAGGAATAAAGCTCCAGAGAAATCAGCTTTGCCGCGTCGAAATCCGCCCTGCGTTTGGTATATAAATCCTCCAGGATATCCAGCTTGCGCGGCATCGGCTCGCCGCGCGTGTCCCTGAGCAGTTTGAGCATTTCGGGCAGCTTTTCCCTGACCGGAACGAATCCTATGCCTTTCACGGCGTTGTTGATAGTAAATTGAGAGCCGTCCCGCCGGAGCCCGTGGCTCGCCACCATGCCGGAATGGGGGCCCGCAAGCGGCGGACGCGCGCCCGGCTTGCGCAGCAACGCGATATATTCGAGCCTTCCGGCAAAATTCCAGTCGAGAAACCGCGCCGGCAGTTTCCGCGTCCGGAATTCCCGCCATTTGTTTTCGACCCGGGCGCGGATGACGCCCTTGCTGTAATCCTTCATATCCACGGTGTCCTGGCGGACGACTCCGTCTTTCCAATAATCCGCCGCTGCGCGCTCCAGCGCCAACGCCGGCACGCATGCTGCGGCAACGACCAGAAGCAAAAACGGACATTTCATAAACCCCTCCCATGAAACAGCGCGGCGCCTTGCGGCGCCGCGCTGTTTTAGAAAACCCTGAACCTAAAATTTAGGGAACGGAACCTTCATGGTTTTATTGACGATAATTTCGTCATTTTTCACGCTCAGGGACTCCACGTACGCTTCCTGTTTCGGGTTGATGCGGCGATATACGCTTGTCTTGAGATTTATTATCGCCAGTCCCTCGCCGCGCGTTCCTATCAGCAGGTAATCGCCGTAAAGCTTGAGCGCGCTGGGCCAGCAGTCCCTTGATTTTGGATGGAAAAGCGGACGGAACTCGTCTTTGACGGAATCGTAGGCCGTGACGCCGGACTTGAACCACGCGGTATATGTTACGGTGCTTGACTGCACCGCGACCTCTTCGCTGCCGACTCCGACCGGCTTGCCCTTGTACCAATGCAATATGAGCTTGCCGTCCCTGGCGCTGTTTTCCATCTTCCAGAAATACCAGGCGTACCGGGGGTTGGTTTTCTGTTTTTTCAAATCGTCGGCGGTGACATAGCCGAATTCCGGAGCGGACGCCGCCAGGAACGCGCGCTCCGGCCCGAGAACCGGCGAATTCCAGTTAGTGGTGTATGTTATGTCGGGAATGGGTTCGGTGGCCTGGGCGCTGAATTGCATGTCCATCGCGATGGCGGCGCATTTGCGCGGATTGACAGCCATAAGCACCGTATCGCTAGCGCCGCTTCCGCCCGAAACGGCGGACATGAAAACACCTTTGCCGTCCGGCAACTGAAAAGTGCCGAATTTAACCGGTCTGTTATAGGATGCGAAAAAATCCTTGTCTTCAGGTTTGGCCGGACCCGCCGAACACGCTTTCGGAAGGCCTTTGACGACGAAGCGCCAACCGTCTTCGGTTTCGACAGCGCTGACCGAAGGGGCGTTTGCGCCTTCGGCAAGCTTCGCCACGGGATTTCCGCTGTCGGGAATATCCACGAAACTGATGGCGCCTGAAGCGGCCGGCGCGCGCCCCGCAAACAGCGCCGCCGCCAGCGCCGCCAGGTAAAATCCGGACAACTTAGAGCGAGTGGACATGATATTCTCCCAAGGCCGCAATCCGGCCTGAATCTTCGCTATTGCGACGGAAAAAGTATAGCGCAGTTTTCCGCGGGTGTCAAGGAAGAACGCGTTTTTTTGCCGGCGCCGCCGCGCGCCGGAGAGGGCGGGGAAAAATCACGGTTTGCGGAC
>JAQTYB010000030.1:0-1221 GCA_028688475.1 Elusimicrobiales bacterium | reverse complement strand
CTATCACCTGTCCCATTACGCACAAATCCTGCGCGGCTATTTTAAGCGTCCTGAGCGCGGGATTGTCCGGTTTCAGTTCGACGTGCCGGTCTTTGCGGTAAACGCGCTTCACTGTGAACTCCCCGTCGAACCGCAGCACCGCCAGTTGGCCCTCGTCCACCCAGTCCGTCTGGGACACTATGGCATAGTCGCCCTCGCGCGCGGTGGGCTCCAGGCACGAGCCGCGCACCCGCAGGGCGAAAGTTTTTTTGCCGCCGGAGCTTTCCACCAGCACCGGCAGGTACTCGGTGGGGGGATTCTCAAAACCGATGTTGAAATTCTCCGCCGACACCGTGCCTATCACGCCGACATGTATTATCCGGCGCGCCTCCTCGCCCTCTATGGCGGCGAGAAAATCCGTGAGCTTTTTTTGCGAGGCCTCAAAAACGCGCCGCGTCTCGTCGGGAGAGGCGCCGTAGGAAACCGCCCCCGGATCGTCGTCGAAATACGCCAGCGGCTTGTCGAACACCGCCGCCAGCTTGCGCCGGTTGCCGGGGTCGGGGTGGAAGCGGTCCCTCACCCAGTGGGAAACGACGCTGGAATCCTTCAGCCCCAGCCTGCGCGAGAGCTCTATTTTGGTCATGCCGCTTTCCTTCAAAAGGAGCGCTATTTTTTCTCCCAGCTTCATAAGGCCTCCGCCGCGGATTTGACTTCCGCAGATAAATATGATACAGTTTTAACATAGTTGCTACAACATTAAAAGCGAACACCAGATGCTATTTAGCGGCCGCGCTGCCGTAAACCGCGCCGGCCGTCACGGACGCCCGCGGGCGCGGCTCCCCAGAACCAAGTCCCGCGGGCGTCCCGGTTTACAGCGCAAGTATCATGTTGTATCAACCCACTACAATATTTTACACGCGCCGCGGAGCTTGTCAATAGCCTTCTTCTGTAGTACCGGCACATACGACTGCGTTTTTTTTGCGCGGGCGGCGTTACTGAGGCCTGCATAAATAATGACCTATCCGGCTGGCCGATTTTGCAGCGAAACAAGGAGCCTGTGGCCGGACATACTGTCCGTATGTCCGGCCATAGGCGACGCGGTTGCAGCCCAAAATCGGCCAGCCCCGAAGGGGAGGCCTGCCTTTGGCCGCGGACGTCGTTGCTCCTCCTTGGCGTGCATACAGCACGCCGCGTCGTCGCGCCTAGTCTGCGGCTCAAACTCAGGCCTCCGGATAGGTCATT
>JAQTYB010000117.1 GCA_028688475.1 Elusimicrobiales bacterium | reverse complement strand
AAAACGCGCCGAGACAGCTTCAAGACTGTTGATAATCTGATAGAAAGGACAACAGCAAGGAAAACGACAACTACATGACATTTCTAAAAAACGCAAACCATGACATTTCTATAAACTTGCAACATGCAACAATTGCCGTGTAGTACGGAAATAGGGAAAATAGAAAATAGGGACAACTTGCAAAAAAACGGGGTAATGTCGTACTCCCTGCCCCGCGCCCTCTGACCCTGCCGACACCCTGCCCTCCGCCCCTTGTTGCGCTTCACCCTATTTTATAGAATTGTATCATGCAATAAATCGTTTTTGGGGTCATTGGCGCCCCTGCCTGTCCTTGCAATCCCATACACTCTGGAGAATTCATGAAACCTCAACACCTTGAGCCGGTTGCTATCGTAGGAATAGGCGCTATCATGCCCGGCGCGTTGGACAAGGACATGTTCTGGAAAAACATCATCGGCATGAAGTCCTCCATCACCGAAGTGCCCGACACCCACTGGGACCCGCGCGTCTATTACGACCCGGACCATAAAGCCGTGGACAAGACCTATTCCAAAATCGGCGGTTTCATACAGGGCTTCAAGTTCAACCCGATAAAATACCGCATTCCTCCGCAAGTGGCGGCGCAGATGGACCCGGTGCAGCATTTGGCTGTGGAAACCGCGCAGATGGCTCTCGCAGACGCCGGTTACGACGCAAAACCCTTCGACCGCGAGCGCACCGCCGTCATCATCGGCAACGCGATGGGGGGGATGAAGAAAGAAGCCAGCGATTTGCGCATCTACCGCAGAACCTATTACGAGCTGCTCAAAAAAACCAAAACCTTCTCCGGCCTGCCCGCCAAAACCTCCGCCGCCGTGCTTGACGAGCTGGAATCCGCCTCCGCCGCGCATTTCATGCCTATCACGGAAGACACCATGCCGGGCGAGCTTTCCAACGTCATCGCGGGCCGGGTGGCAAACGTATTCAACGTAAACGGCACCAATTTTACCGTGGACGCCGCCTGCGCCACCTCGCTTGCCGCGCTGGACCAGGCCATAAACGGCCTGCGCCTCGGCAATTTCGACATGGCGATAACCGGCGGCGTGGACCAGATGATGTCCGCCTCCGCGTACGTCAAATTCTGCAAAATCGGCGCGCTGTCGCCGGACGGTTCCTACGCTTTCGACGCGCGCGCAAACGGCTTCGTCATGGCGGAAGGCGCGGGAATGCTGATACTAAAACGCCTGTCCGACGCGATGCGCGACGGGGACAAGATTTACGCGCTAATCCGCGCCATAGGCGCGTCCAGCGACGGCAGGGGCAAAGGCATCACCGCGCCCAACCCGAAAGGCCAAAAGTACGCGATAGACAAAGGTTTCGAGCAGGTTGATTACAGCCCGGCGGACGTGGGCTTTATCGAAGCTCACGGCACCGCCACCCGCGTGGGCGACGTTGCGGAAATGAGCACCCTTGCGGAAGTTTTCGGCAAGTACAACCTGCCCAGGGAATCGGTAGGCGTCAGCGCGGTGAAATCGCAGATAGGCCACGCCAAAGCCGCCGCCGGTATCGCTTCCGTCATAAAAGCCACGCTCGCGCTGCATAACAAGACGCTGGCCCCCTCGATAAATTTCCAGACGCCAAACCCCAATATCCCGTGGAACGACAGCCCGTTCCGCGTAATCACCAAGCCGGAGGACTGGAAGGCGAAAGACGGCAAGCCGCGCCGCGCCAACGTCTCGTCGTTCGGTTTCGGCGGCACCAATTTCCACGCTCTGCTTGAGGAGTTCAATTCCGGCACAAGGATGCCCGATTTCAAGGTTATGAGAGAAACCATTCCCGTTACGACAACCGCACCCGCCGCGCCCAAAGGCCTTGCCGCGCTTCATGTTGACGGAGCCAAATTGCAGGGCGAATCGTTCACCTTCTCGGCGGACACGAAGGGCGAGCTTGTAAACACGCTCAACACATTCCTGCGCGGGCTTAAAACGGGCGAAGCGTACCCGCTCGCGCTCCAGTCCTACGACCTTAACACCTCCGCCGCGCATAAAAACTACGCGATTTCGTTCCAAGCGGAATCGCCGGCTAAACTGCGCGAGAAAATAGCCTTTTTCACTAAAACCTCGCAGGGAATGGACGTATGGCGCGAACAGTCGCTCCACCTGAAAATGAAGGGCATTTACCCCTTCCACCCGTCCGTCAACAAATCCAAAATCGGCTTTTTATTCCCCGGACAGGGCTCGCAGTATGTGGACATGATGAAAGACCTTGCCTCCAAGTATCAGGTGGTGCAGGACACGTTCGACGAGGCCGACGTTATTTTGAAGGCCATGATAGACACCACGCTGACCGAGGTGGTGTGGTCAAAACCGGGAGAAACCGCCGACCAACTGGCCCGCCGCGAAGACGCGATAAAACAGACGCAAATGACGCAGCCCGCCGTCCTCACCGCCGACACGGCGATGATGCGCCTGCTCACGCAATGGGGGGTAAAACCCGATATCGCCATAGGCCACAGCCTCGGCGAGTACGCCGCCGCCGTCGCCAGCGGGATATTCACCTTTGAAAACGGCCTGCGCGCGGTAACCAACCGCGCCAAGGAAATGTCGAACATCAAGGTTACAGACCCCGGCAAGATGGCCTCGGTGGCCGCGCCCTGCGAGAAAGTGGAAGCCGCGCTCAAACAGATAAAAGGCTACGTCGCCGCAGCCAACAAAAACTGCCCCACCCAGACCGTAATCGCCGGCGAAAAACGGGCGGTGGAAGAGGCGATAAAACTTTTCACCGCCATGGGCATACAGGCCGCGGAAATCCCGGTCTCCCACGCCTTCCATTCCGAAATCATACGCGAGGCGGCGGAGCCTTACAGCCGCTTCCTCGGACAAATTCCCGTCGGAACGCCGAACATCCCGATACTCTCCAACGTTACCGCCGATTATTTCCCGAAAGACGAAAACGGCATCCGCGACCTGCTGGTGCGCCAAATCACCAGCCCCGTCGAATGGATGCGGCAGCTGGAAAAAATGTACGACTCGGGCGTGCGCGTTTTCGTCGAATGCGGCCCCAAGCGCGTGCTGAGCGCGCTGGCGACAAGCACCCTTCAGGATAAAAAAGACATCTGGGTGCTGGCCTCGAACCATCCCAAAAAAGGCGGCATCAACGAGTTCAACGACCTCATCTCCAACATGACCGCCATCGGCCTGCCGGTGAACTGGGAGGGCAAGCACCCGCTGAGGCCCGCCGGCGTCTACACCCCGGCTTACTCGGAATGGGCGGCCAAAACCAGCGGGCAAAGCCTGCCGGAAACCGCCCCAGCGGCGCAGCCGCAGGCAGCAAGACAGCAGACAACGGTATACGCACCTTCAACCCAGGAGGCAACAGTGCTGGAAAAATTCGGTTTCAACACAAACGATATCGCCGTCAGCGGCATAGCCGCGGGCACGCCGGGCAGCTGGAATAAAGTTTTCCACGAAGGCAACATAGACGACATTCTGCGCGGGCAGAACATGATAGAGCCCGTCTCGCCCGAAAACCAGCAAAAGCAGATAGACAAGAATGTGACCTACATCATCAAATCCCAGACGGGGGAAAGCAGCTTCGAGAAGCTGACCTCCATAGAGCAGGCGGTCAAGCTCGCCGCGCAGGCGGGGGAATTCGATTTGGTAAAGGAATTCGGCCTTCCCGCGAACTGGGTCAAGACTATGGACCGCACTTTCCGCCTGTCCATAGCGGCGGGAATTCTGGCGCTCAAAGACGCGGGCATACCCCTCGTGCGCCATTACAAGCGCACCTCCACCGGCGGCTACCTGCCGGACTGCTGGGGCCTCACGCCTTCGATGATGGACAACACCGGCGTTATTTTCACCTCGGCATTTCCGACCATGGAAAGCGTGATAGACGAAGTGTCGCGCCACATCGCGGACAAAGTCGGCGGGCAGGCCGCGGACGATATCTACAAGTTCTACGACGGCATCATCAGCAAAATCACGGACCCGCAACTGCGCCGGGAGCTTTCCCGGTGGTTCGCGGAAAACTTTGCCAAGTATCACAAGGAAGGCCGGCAGGGAGCCTATACTTTCAGCCAGAGCTTTCTTCTCAAAGTCATCCCGCTGGGGCACAGCCAGTTCTGCCAGTGGATACGCGCGCGCGGTCCCTCGACGCATATAAGCGCGGCGTGTTCCAGCACCACGCAGGCCGTCGGCGTCGCGGAAGACTGGATACGCACCGGCAGGGCAAAGCGCATCCTGATAATATCCGCCGACGACGTGACCAGCGACGTGATGCAGGAGTGGATACTGGCCGGTTTCCTTTCCTCCGGCGCGGCCACCACGAAGGCCTCCGTCAGCGAAGCGGCGCTGCCTTTCGACCGCCGCCGACACGGGCTTATAGCCGGAATGGGCGCGGCGGCGCTTGTAATCGAGGATGAAACAGAGATTCGCGCGCGCGGCATGAGGCCGCTGGCGCGCGTTATCGCCACTGAAATCGCCAACAGCGCGTTCCACCCGACGCGGCTGGACGTCAACCACGTCGCGCAGGTGATGGACCGGCTGATGGCCAAGGCCGAAAAGCGCACCGGCATAAGCCGCGCCGAAATGTCGAAAAACACGCTTTTCATGTCGCATGAAACTTACACGCCCGCGCGCGGCGGCAGCGCCTCGGCGGAAGTCAACGCCCTCAAACACGCCTTCGGCGCGTCCGTCAAAAACGTCATAGTCAGCAACGTCAAGGGCTTCACCGGCCACACCATGGGCGCCGGGATGGAAGACGTGGTGGCGGTGCGCGCGCTCAACACCGGCACCGTGCCGCCGATAGCCAATTACAAGGAACCGGACCCCGAACTTGCCGGAATCACGCTCAGCCAGGGCGGGGAATATGATTTGCGCTACGCCTTGCGGCTGGGCGCGGGTTTCGGCTCGCAGTCCGCGATGACATTCATAGAGCGCGCCTGCAAAAAGGGCGAATCGCGCGTTGAAAATCCCGCCCGCTACAACGCCTGGCTCGGCGAGATATCCGGCCAGTCCGCGCCCGAGCTGGAAGTCGTGCAGAACACGCTGCGCGTGAAGGATACCGACCAGCTCAAACACGGCAAGCCCGCGCTGACCGTGGACGCGCCGCAGGCTTATGTGGACACCGCCAAAGTCGTGGCGGCAAGGCATTTCCCGGCGCAGGCCGCGTCCAAACCGGAACCGGCCGCGGCGCAGCCGGCGGCCCCGTCCGCGGTCGCTGAGCGTCCCGCGAAAGCAACTGCCGGATTGTCGCAAGCCGCTGTTCGCCGCGAAATCATCGGGATGATTACCGAAAAAACCGGCTACCCCGAGGACATGCTGGACCTTGACCTCGACATGGAGGCCGACCTCGGCATTGACACGGTAAAACAGGCCGAACTTTTCGCGGCAATCCGCGAACATTATTCAATCCCGCGCAAGGAAGGAGTGAAGCTCAAGGATTATCCGACCATACGCCATTGCATCAACTTCGTCCTGACCGAAACCGGCGGCGCAGCCTCCGCCGCGCCCGCTCCTGCTGTTCACAAAACCGAACCCGCGCCTAAGCCGGTTGCCGTGCCGTCGGTAAAACCCGCCGCGCAAACCGCCGGCAAACACAACGAAACCGAAGTCAAAGCCGTCATTATCAAGCTCATAACCGAAAAAACCGGCTATCCCGAGGACATGCTGGACCTCGACCTCGACATGGAAGCGGACCTCGGAATTGACACGGTAAAGCAGGCTGAACTCTTCGCGGCAATCCGCGAACACTACTCAATCCCGCGCAAGGAAGGCGTGAAACTCAAGGATTATCCGACCATACGCCATTGCATAAATTTCGTGCTGACGGAAACCGGAGGCGTGGCGCAAGCTGCTTTCGTCCCGGCGGCGGCTCCGGCGCCCGTTGTTCACAAAACCGAGCCCGCGCCGGCGGCAAAGCCCGCCGCGCAGACCGGCGGCAAACACAACG
>JAQTYB010000029.1 GCA_028688475.1 Elusimicrobiales bacterium | reverse complement strand
ACGCGGCGACCTTGCTCTCTTGCGGCCTTTGAGACCTTGATTTTGCCGGACTGCCGCGCGCGTCGCCATCAGCTTATCACCTGTATGATACACAGATTCGCTTGATATAAGATTTCAGATTGGCTCTTAGCATGGGCTATTCTAGCAAACTTGAGGCCGCCGCCGTAAATGCCATGCTGCGGGGCCTGAAACGGCTCCGCTTTTTTTCGTGCGGCAAGCTATGGAATTGATATTATATGGCGATACAGGCTCGCTTTTTTGTTTTCAGGGGAGAACCGCGAATGAACAAAACCATTTTAATTATGGCTGCGTTTTTGGCCTGCCGGACGGCGTGGGGGGAAGGCGGTCTTTCCGGCGGCGACAAGGCGTTCGCAAAGGGGCAATACCAATCCGCGCTTGCAGTGTATGAGCAGGTCCTGGCGCAACCGCAGGAAGGCGGCAACGCCGCGTTGCGGGAAGACCGGCTGAAAGCCGCTTATCGCGCGGTGGAATGCGAAGCGCTGCTTTTCCGCTACGGCGAAGCGGCGGCGCGGCTGTCCAAAATGGCGCTTCCGTCCGGGCCGCTATGGAAGGCCCGTTTTGCGCTTTTGAAGGCGGGCGTTGTCCGCGGCTGGCTGGCGCATTACGCCTACGGCGCGCCCGACGAGGCGCGGGAAGGCTCCTCTGATGCCGGCAAACGCACCGCCGCGCAATGGCGCGCCGAAATAGCGGACGCTTATGATTCGCTGTGGCCCTTGCGCCATGAACTGGCGGCGGCAAACCTTGAAGACGAGGCTTATTTCATAAATCTTGAAAAAGCCGCGCTTGACGCCGCGCCCACCCTCTGGGATTTCGCTGCGCAGCGGTGGACGCGCTTTCTTCTGGAAAATGCCGCCCCTGGGCCGCAAGCCGCCCAATTCGCGGCGGAACAGTTTCCAATCGAATACGCCGAAACCGCCGCGGCGTCGCTTAAAGCCGCCGCGATTATGGAGGAGTCCGCCGCGCTGCCGTGCAAAGGCCGCGAATTCGCCTGCGGGAACTGGAAAATAGCCCGGCTGCTTGTACCTTCGGAACATCCCGCGCTTGTTTCCGGCAAGGACGGCGCCTACCGAACCGCAATGCTGGAAACCCTCAAAAAATGGTCTGATTCCCTTGCCGCGCCTGACGCGCGCGCGCGGGCGGCCTTCGAGGCCGCGCGATTGCTGAACGCCGATTCAAAATACGCCGAAGCGGCGGCGTTGTGCGAAAAGATACCCGCTTCCGGCCAAATATTTTCCCGCCGCTGCGCGCAGTTGCTGTCTGAAATAAAAGCGCCGGTTCTGCAACTGAGCGCGCAGTCCGCGCCGCCGCCGGGAAAGGGAGTTATTTCGGTCAAGGCCCGCAATCTGCCGAAGGTCTATTTCCGCGCCTGGCGCACCAGTCCCGAGGAGCTGGTAAAATCCGGCGATAAAACCCGCGACCGCTGGGACAAGTTGCGCGAGTATTCAGGGAAGGAACTTTCCCGTTTTCTGTCGCGAAAACCGGATTTCTCCTGGCGGGATGAACCTGTCTATTCCGCGCCGTACGCCTATTCCTCGTTTCAATCCTCCTCGCCGGCGCTGGGAAAGGGGGTCTATATGGTGGCGGCCTGCGAAAACGCGGTCGCGACAGGAACCGTCCTCGCGGCGCTGGTCAATGTGACGGACCTGTTTTTAATCGGCAGCGCCGGTATGCGCGGCGACCCCGAAAATTTTCTTTTCAGCCCCGCCAGACAGTCGCGGGAGGAAACCGCCGAGGTGTTCAGGTTGTATGCGATTAACGCGGTTACCGGACGGCCCGTGCAAAACGCGATGATAGACGCTCTCGTCTCCCGCGAGTCCGGCGCCGGCGTCAAGGCCGAGGAAGCGCTGCTTTATACAGGCGCCGACGGCGCGGCTGCCTACAACGCGCCGGTTCATATTTCTTATGCCGAGCGTGACGGCTACCGGATAGACCCGCTCCTTTCGGCGGCTGACGGCTGGGCGTGGTGGCCTGACGGCTGGTTCGGAATGTATACGAACGTGCCGCCGCCGGTGCAGCTTTTCGCCGAGACGGACCGCCCCGTTTACCGCCCGGGCCAGACCGTCAGATTCAAGGTTACCGCGCTTGTACGCCAGCCGCGCGGCTGGCGCGTGTACGACGGAAAACAGCCTGTAACCGTAACCGCGCGCGACGCAAACGGAAGGGAATTTTTCAGCAAAAAACTCCGCGCGGGCGCGCTGGGCAGCGCGGCGGGCGAGTTCACGATTGCGCCAACCGGCCTGCTCGGCGGTTATTCGCTCGGGGTCTCGCTGGGAGAGTACGGCTATGATTTTTACGGGGGCGCGGCGTTCCGCGTGGAGGAATACAGGCGGCCCGAATTCGAGGTGAAACTCGCCGCCGCAAGCGCGTTCAAATACGGGCAAAAAGTCAAAATCGAAGGCGCGGTAAATTATTATTTCGGCGCGCCGGTTCCGGGCGCGTCGGTCAAGTACTCGGTCGTGCGCAAGCGCTTCATCCCGTGGTGCGTCTGGTGGCGCGATATGTTCAGCTATTGCGCTCCGGCGGAAGTAGCCGCCGGACAGCTTAAGACCGGAGACGACGGCGGATTTTCGTTTGAATTCACCCCGCTGCCGGAAAAGGAATCCGAAAAGGACTGGCCGTCCACCTTCGAGGTAACCGCCGAAGCGCGCGACGCCGGCGGCAGGACCATCTCGGACACGCGCGGCTACCGCGGCGGCGGCAAGGCATACATTTTCGACATTCAGCCGGACGCCGGATTTTTTACCGCCGGCCTGAAGGCCGGATTCGCGGCGAAGCTGCTTAATCTCGATGAAAAACAGCTCTCCGGCGCGGGCTCGTGGAAAATCTGCCGGTTGGATAATCCGCCCAAAACCGGACGGCCCGGGCCGGGAAAACCGCCCGCTTTCGGCGCCGCCGCGCCGCTGGAATATATTTACCACGAAGTCACGAACGGCCCGCAAATCGCGGCGGGAGCTCTCGCTTTCGCCGGCGATAAAGCCGCGCATGTAAATCTGGCGCCGCTGCCGGAGGGAGTGTACCGGCTCACCGTTTCCGCCAAAGACCCGTGGGGCGAAAACTGCGAGCAACAGCTTATCCTGATATCCGCGGCTCTCAAAAACTCCGCGCTGGAACTGCCGCCCGTCGCCATTTTCGAGCGGGCCTCCTATCAGCCAGGCGAATACGCGCGCGTGCTTATCGGCTCCGGCGGGCTCAAGGGCGTCAAATATATGGAAGTCTGGGCCGGCGAAAACGTGCTTTCGACCGCGCTCATCCCCGCCGGCGGGCTGACCATCGCCGAACTGAAAGTGGACGCCGGGCACAAGGGCGGTTTCGCGGTGCGCTGGTTCGGCGCGAGCGATTTCACTTTTTATTCCGGCATGGCCTCGGCGGCGGTGCCGAGGAAAGACCGCGAGTTGAAGCTTTCAATGAAATACGACAAGGCGCTGCGTCCCGGCCAGAAAGCGCGCTGGACGCTTTACGCGAAAGACAGTTCCGGCAAGCCGGTTTCCGGCGAGGCGGCGGTGCGCGTGTTCGACCGGTCTCTGGAGTATTACGCCAAAGACTCCGGCGATTGGATAGACGGGCTTTACAGCCCGCGCGCCGCGCAGCCGAACACCGCCAACTCGCTTTTCGAGCCGCGCGTTTTTGAAACGGCAATCCGGGTTAAACCGGAGGAGATGCGCCGCGCCTTCCGCGAGTATATCGCGGAGCCGAAGCAGCCGTCGCTGCGTTTTGAGCACGGTTTTGGGGGCGGGATGTTCTCCGTGGAATCCGCGCAGCTCAAATCGGCGGACGCTCTGGACGGGGCGCGTATGCTTGCCGGCGGATTCGCCGCAGCCAACCATGCCGACAAATCCGCTCCGGTTCCGGCAAGCGCCGGCGGCGCGGCGGCTCCCGAAATCAAGGCGCGGACCGATTTTTCGGAGACCGCCTATTTCAATCCGCGGCTCAAGCTGGCCAAAGGCGCCGCCGCGTTTGATTTCACGATACCGGAGCGGCTGACCGGCTGGAAGGCGCGGGCTTACGCCATGACGCGCGACGTGAAAGCCGGCAGCGTATCAGTCGAAACCGTAACCCGCAAGGAACTGATGGCGCGCGTCGAAATGCCGCGCTTTTTGCGCGAGGGCGACCGCAGCTCAATCAAGGCGCTGATAACGAATGAAACCGCCGCGCCGCTGACGGGCGGGGTTATGCTGTCAATCAGCGAAAGCGGCGCGGACGCGGCGGCTAAATTCGGGCTGGCTGCCGCCGCGAATAATTTCACCGCGGCGCCGAACGGCACAACCGCGGTTTCGTGGGACATAGCCGCTCCGCGCGGTATTTCCGCCTATAAGGTTCGCGCCGCGGCGCGCGCGGGCCGCTACGCCGACGCGCAGGAAAATGAAATCCCCGTGCTGCCGTCGCGCTCGCGTCTTGTCGCCTCCGATTTCGCAGCGCTGGACGGCGACGCGACCGCGCAGCTTGAACTTACGGAATTGAAAGAGAAGGACACCTCGCGGGAGCTTGAGTCCGCCCGACTGCAAATCGAGCCGCAGATTGCGCTCGCCGTGCTGGACAGCCTGCCGCAGCTTGTGCAGTATCCTTATGACTGCGCCGAGCAGGTTTTGAACCGCTATGTGCCGCTTGCGGTCGTAAACAGCCTGTATATGAAATATCCGCGGTTGCGCCAGTCAGCCGCTAAAATGCCGCGCCGTTCCGGCGTTGCGCCGGAATGGGAGAAAGAAAACCCCGTCCGGCTGATGACGCTTATGGAATCGCCGTGGCTGGATATTTCGCAGGGGAGCAAATCGGCGTCTCCCGTAACGGATTTGTTCAATCCCGCCGTAGTTGAGGCGCAGCGTTCAGCCGCGCTGACAAAGCTGGCCGCGCTGCAAAAGGATGATGGCTCCTTCCCGTGGTTCCCCGGCGGACGTCCGAACATTCACATGACGCTCTATGTGCTTGAAGGCCTCGCCGAAGCCGCGCATTACGACGTGCCGGTGCCGCGGGATATGGCGCGCAAGGCGCTGGCTTACGTCAACACGGAGATTGCGTCCCATCTGCGTCCGGCGGAAAGCGAAGCCGCGCTCGCGCTTTACGCGGCTTATGTTGTCACATCGCTGCCGAAGGAATGGCCGGAATCGAAAGAAGCGTTAAAAAACGCGAAAGTCTGGGCGGATTTCTGCGGCATGCGGCCTGATATGCTTACGCCGCTGGGCAAGGCGTACGCCGCCCGCGTCTACCTGCGCCTCGGCGAAAAGAGCAGGGCGGACGGTTATCTCGACATGGCTATGGACGGCGCGCGCGAAGATAAAACCGCGGGACTTTACTGGACTCCCGAAAAGATGTCCTGGCTCTGGTATTGCGACACGGTGGAAAAGCACGCTTTCATCCTGCGCGCGCTGCTGGAACTGCGCCCGAAGGACCCGCGCGCGGCGGGGATGGTGAAATGGCTGTTGTTCAACCATAAAAGCGGCCAATGGAAATCCACCCGCGCCGCCGCCGCGGCGGTTTACTCGCTGCTGGATGTGATGCAAACGCGCGGCGCGTTCGATAAAGACGAGATATTCAATATTGATTGGGCGGGCAAGACTGAAACCGCCCCGGTAAAACCGTTCGACTGGCTGGGCGAACCGTTGAGCCGGACGGTTTCGGGCGGCGCGGCAGACAATATCTCATCTGCCGTGGTGGGCAAGAAAGGGCCGGGGCTGGCGTTCGCGTCTCTGTCGGCGGTTTATTCGACGGACGCGCCGGCGGACGAGTCGCCGGCGGGATTGCTGAATGTGTCCCGCAAATTCTTCCTGCGCGCGCGGGAGGGACAAAATTATATCCTGAAACCGCTTGTTTCCGGCGCGACGGTGGCCGCCGGAGAGCAGGTTGAAGTGCAGCTTGAAGTGAACGCCAAGAGCCGGTTCGAGTACGTCCATATCAAAGACCCGCGCGGCGCGGGTTTCGAGGGGGAAACGCTGCTAAGCGGCTGGAAATGGGATTTATTGGGGCGCTACGAGGAGCCGCGCGACTCGCTGACAAACTTCTTCGTGGAATGGCTGCCGCACGGCGAGTACACGCTGAAATATCGCATCCGCCCGACGACACCGGGCAGCTACAACATCCTGCCCGCGGCGCTGCAATCCCTGTACGCCCCCGAATTCGCCGCCCATTCGGACAGTTTTGTGCTGAATGTGAAGGAATAAGCCGAAAAATGGATGAGGAACAAGGCATGCAGACGGATTATTCTCAAACTATAAAAGCCTTCCCGTAAAAATCCCCGCCTTTGGAGTCTATGGCGACGAAGGCGGGGAAGTTTTTTAGTTCCAGCCGCCGCACCGCCTCCATGCCGAGTTCGGGGAAATCAATAATTTCCGCGCGGGTTATGAAACGCTCGGCGCAAACCGCCGCCGCTCCGCCCGCCGCCGCCAGATATACTCCGCCTGCTTTTGCTATCGCTTCCGTCGCCTGAGCGCCGCGCGCGCCTTTACCGAGTGTGACAAATCCCGCGCCGGCTTTGAGAAGTTGCGGCATGTAACCGTCCATCCTCGACGATGTTGTCGGCCCGCAGGAGCCGGAGGGCAGTCCTTCGGGAGTTTTGCACGGCCCGGCGTACCAAATCGGATGGCGCTTGAAATAATCGGGGAGCGGCTTGCCGGATTTCAGCAGTTTCAAAAATCTTGCGTGGGCGATGTCCCGTGCCGTCACCACCGGTCCGCTCAAAAGCACCCGCGTTCCGGCTTTCAGACCTGAAAATTGTTGCAGTATTCCGCTCATTGGGCGGGACAGGTCTATATGCGTCGCAGAGAAATTGTCCAGTTCGGCGCGGCTGGTTTTGGAGGCGAACCGCGCGGGATTTTCCTCAAGTTGCTCGAGCCAGACGCCTCTTGAATTTATTTTCGCAGAAATCTTGCGCGGCGCGCAGCAGGAAACCGCCATAGCAACAAATAACGACGCCGCATGGCGGGACATTCTTACCGCGCGCACCGAATCCGCCAGATATTTGCCGCCGAATTGCGCGCCGAAGCCGGATTTTTGCGCGCGCAGCAGCAGCCTGCGCTCCAGCGCCGCGTCGCGGTACGCCGCGCCGGGTTTTTGCGGCAGCGAATCGAGCCAGCCCGCCGCGGCCAGCGCGGCGGTTTTCACGCACAGTTCCGGCGACGTGCCCCCGATTGCGAAGCCGACGCGATACGGCGGGCAGGCGCTTACTCCCGCCGCATGCAACCGCGAAAAAAGAAAATCCTCCAGTCCGCCGGACAAAAGCAATTCGGCTGATTTGGCGTGCAATTCGGTGCGGTTTGCCGAGCCGCCGCCTTTGAGAATGAAGCCGATATTATATTCCGCTCCCGGCACGGCGGCAATGTCGGCCTGAACCGGCAGATTGACGCCGGAGTTATCCTCGGCGCAAAGCCCTTTCGGGACAAGCTGCGAATTGCGGAAATTTCCGGTTAAAAACGCGGCGCGCGCGCCGCGCGCGAAATAAAGCGCGTCGTCACAGCCGGTCAGGACGCGCTCGCCTTTAAGCGCGTAAATCAGCACCGTGCCGGTGTCCTGGCAAAGCGGCAACAGCTTTTTTGCGGAGACCGCGGCGTTTTCCAGCAGCAGGGCGGCGGTAAACTTGTCGTTTCGCGACGCGGCTTTGTCGCTTATAATACCGCGCAGACTTTGCAGATAATGCGCCGGAAACAGGAAGCTTGCGGAGCGCACGGCCTCTTCGGACAGCAGTTCGAGCGCGCGAGGGTTTATTTTAATGAAAGTTCGTCCGCCGGCCTTGATTGCCGAAATAAAATCCCCGCCAAGTTTCACACAGCGCGCTTTTGAAAGCCCTTTTTTCAGCGCGGACAAGGCGGGCAGATATCCGGTTGTCATCCTATTGCGCCCCGCGCCTGGCTGCGCACGGCCGCGGCGGCTTTTTTTGCCGTTTCGGGGTCGCCCAGATAATAATGCTTCAATGGTTTCAACTCCGAATCCAGCTCGTATACCAGCGGAATTCCTGTCGGGATATCGAGCTCCGCAATTTCGGAATCGCTTATCCCGTCGAGTTCCTTGACCAGCGCGCGCAGGCTGTTGCCGTGGGCGGAGAGCAGCACGCGCCCGCCGGATTTTATCCGCGGGGCGATTGTCTCCCGCCAGTACGGTAGCATTCTGGCGACGGTGTCTTTGAGCGATTCGCAAACCGGGATTTCCGCGGGAGAAAGCTCCGCGTAGCGCGGGTTGCCGCCGGGCCAGCGGGGGTCGGAGCGTTCAAGCGCGGGGGGCGCGATATCGTAGCTTCTGCGCCAGATATGCACCTGCGCGCCGCCGTATCTGGCGGCTGTTTCGGCTTTGTCGAGGCCTTGCAGCGCGCCATAGTGCCGCTCATTCAACCGCCAGTTTTTATAAACCGGAATCCACATCAAATCCAGCCCGTCCAGCACGAGCCAGAGCGTGCGGATGGCGCGTTTTAGAACGGAGGTATGGGCGCAATCGAAGGCGAAGTTCTCTTCTTTAAGCAGTTGCGCGGCTGCCCGCGCTTGCGCGGCGCCTTTCTCGGAAAGGTCCACGTCCGCCCAGCCGGTGAAACGATTTTGGCGGTTCCAGTCGCTTTCGCCGTGGCGCAGCAGGACCAGTTTATGAATCATATCAGCCTTCGCGGAACAGCGCGCGGCCAAGTTTTTCAAGGAACGCGCCCGTCTTGTCCAGCAGCCCGGTTTTCTTCGCCGTTGCGGCGCGGGGAAATTTGTGCCTTAAGATATCATTCCTGCGTAAAATATCCATCAGTTCATGCTCGAAAGCCGTGAATGTGGAATGCCCCATTTTGCGGCGCGCGCGGGAGAGCAGGCTGGCGTCGGCGATGTCGTCGTCCGTTATGAAAG
Organism: Elusimicrobiales bacterium; assembly: GCA_028688475.1. GTDB lineage: Bacteria > Elusimicrobiota > Elusimicrobia > Elusimicrobiales > Elusimicrobiaceae > JAQTYB01. The sequence goes on along the minus strand of JAQTYB010000029.1, from coordinate 17,719 downwards.
CCGGAAAGCCGCAGAACGCCTGAATATAGGGGTTTTCGCGCAGTTCCGCGACGACATGCTCGTCGGAGAAGCCTTCCAGCCATTTGACCGTCAAAAGCCCGCACACCAGCCGCGCGTCCTTCGCCGGACGGCCCATGCGGCTGAAATAGCGCATGTAGATTTCCTCCGTTTCATTCCAGTCCACAAGCGCGGCCAGCCGCAGCCAGCGGTTTTCGGGGTTCAACCGCCCTGAAAACTCGAAATTCGCCGCGAAAAGCGGGGGCGTTTTGGTGTCTTTTGGTTTGTACATAGCCGTCTTCAATTATACTTTTTAGCGCAGGCGGCCCGGAGGTAGAGCGCCTCCAGTCTGCCGCAGACGGAGTCCAGGGAATAGCCGTTTTCCATCGTTTTTCTCGCGGCGCGGGACATTGCCGCCAGTTGTTCCGGCGGCACCGCTGCCGCTGCGGCGAGCGCGGCGGACAATGCGGAAACATCATCCGTGTTGGCAACCATAAACCCGTTGCCGCCGTCGGAAATCATATCGGTGCCGCTCACCCGAGTGGCTATCGGCACCAGGCCGCAGGACATGGCTTCCAGCAGCGCGTTGGACATTCCCTCGCTGCGCGAGGACAGCGTGAAAAATTCGCACGCGCGCAGATATTCGCGGACATCAGGCACAATGCCGGCAAAGCGCGCGCTTTTTGACACGCCTAGACTGTCCGCCAGCGAAACCAGTTCCTCCCGCAGCGGTCCGGCGCCCGCCAGCAGCAGAGTCGCGCCCTTTCGCTGCATGTCCGCCGCGGCCCACGCTTTTAGCAGCCGGTCGAGGGCTTTTGGCTCCGCCAGCCTGCCGGTGAAAATAAAAGCGGCGCCGGAAATGGCCAGTTTCGCCTTGAAGTTTTTCCTCTCCTCCGGCGAAGGCGGTGCGAATTTTTGCAGGTCCACGGGGTTGTTGATTATTTCTATTCTTTCCGGCTTGATTGCGGCGGCGCGGAGTTCCGCGCGCGACATTTCGCCGGGCGCTATGAATACGGCGCGCGAAGCCGCTATGTGCCGCCACTTGAGTCCGGCCAGCCTGCCGAACGCGGTTTTATCCTTCATTCCGCCGTAGACGCCGGTGCCGCCTACGGAGATAAAAACAGGTTTGCCGTAAAACGCGCCCGCCGCGCAGCAGATATTGGAAAGCGAGGAAAGCAGGAAATTATGGATGACGTCGGCGCGCGGCGCAAAACCGCGCAGCCCTCCGATAAAGGCCGGCCAGTCCATGCTTTTATCGGTTTCCCTGCCCAGGCGGATTACGCGCACGCCGTTGCTCTCCTCCAGCGGCGGCGTTCCGGGGAGGCGTCTGGCAAGCACGGTGACTTCGTGTCCGCGCGCGGCCAGCGCGCCGGCCAGCCGGGCGGCTTTTATCTCGGCGCCGCCTGTGGCCGGCGGGTAAAAAGTAAGCGCAAAAAGTATTTTCACCGGAGGTTTTCCCTCGCCCAGAGTTCCAGCATGAGAAGCGACCACAGCAGCCTGCCGTTGTTTTTTCTCCCCGCCAGATGCTCCGCCTGAATTTCACGGATATAATCCTGATTGAGCCAGCGGCGCAGTTTTGCCTTGTCCGACAAAACCATTCCTTCCCAATAGCCGCGCAGCCTGCCGCCCAGCCAGTCCGCCGCGGGAAGTCCGAAACCCTTTTTTTCGCGGTCAAGCACGCTTTCCGGCAGCAAATCCCGCACCGCTTCCTTGAGCACATGCTTTCCGCGCGAACCACTGAGTTTGTACCCGCCCGGCAGCGAGAACGCCAGTTCTATAAGCTCATGGTCCATGAACGGCGAGCGCGCCTCCAGCGAATTGGCCATCGAGGCGATGTCCATTTTCGCCATCAGGCAGTGCGGCAGATAGGAATTGAAGTCGCAGTACATAAGTTTGTTGGCGGTGTCGAGCCGCGCGGCCTCGCGGAAAAACGACTCAATCCAGCGCTTCGGTTCCGTAAAATCCCCGCCCAGTTCCGCGGCGGTTTGAGCGTTATAGAGCCGCGATTTATCCGCCTCGTCGAAATGAGCCAGCGTGCCGAAATAGCGCTGGTGAAACGGCCTGTCAAATCCCGCCGCGAAGCGCTTGAGTTTTGACAACGCGCCCGGCCCGCCGGAATCCGCCGGCACAAGCTCCGACAGGGCGCGGACCGCTTTTTTCGCCGCGCCGGGCAGCGAGTCCAGCCAGGCCAGGCGCGCAATCTCACGGTAGCGCGGATAGCCGCCGAAACTCTCATCCCCGCCGTCGCCGCTGAGCGCGACTTTGACGTGTCTGGCCGTCTCGCGCGCGACGTAATACGAGGGCACCGCGCTGGAATCGGCGAACGGCTCGCCGTAGCGGCGGGCGATGAGCGGCAAGTCGTCCTCGATGCCGGGGCGCACAATTATTTCCGTATGGCGGGTGGAGTAGCGCCGCGCCACTTCCCTGGCGTAAGGCAGTTCCGAAAATTCAGCCTCCTCGAAACCGACGCAGAAAGTCCGCACCGGCCCGGAGGACTGCGCCGCCATTAGCGCGACCACCGCCGAAGAGTCCACTCCGCCGGACAGGAACGCGCCCAGCGGCACGTCGGCCACGAGCCGCAGCCGCACCGCCTCTTCGAGTTTTTCGCGGACGGCGGTTTTTGCCTCGTCGAACGTTCCGGAGAACTCCGCGCGCTCCGCGTTCAGGGACCAGTAACGCGATAGTTTTATGCCGGAGGCGTCCGCCGCGAGCGTGTGCGCCGGAGGCAGTTTGCGCACGTCCTTATATATTGAAAACGGCGCGGGGATGTATTGCAGCCCGAGATAGTGATCCAGCGCGCGCAAATCCACTTCGCGCGAGACGAAATCCAGCGAGACCAGCGCCTCCAGTTCCGAGGCGAAGGCGAGGCGCCCGTCCTTGCGGCAGTAATAGAGCGGTTTTTTGCCCAGCCGGTCGCGCGCCAGCACCAGCCGCCCGCGCTTTTTATCGCGCAGCGCGAAAGCGAACATGCCGCGCAGTTTTTTGACGCAATTTTCGCCCTCCTCCTCGTAGAGATGGGCGATTACCTCGGTGTCCGACGCGGTGGAGAATTTGTGCCCCCGCGCCTTCAACGCGGCGGCGAGCTCGCGGTAATTGTAAATCTCGCCGTTGAAAACCAGCGTTACGGAGCCGTCTTCGTTCGACACCGGCTGCCTGCCGCCGGCGAGGTCAATGATGGAAAGCCGCCGCATGGCCAGCCCCAGCGGCCCTTCCAGCAAAAAACCGTCGTCGTCCGGGCCGCGGTGGCGCAGCAGCCCGTTCATGCGGCGCAACGCCGCCTCGTCAACCGGCGCGCGCCCGTTAATGTTCAATATTCCGCAGATTCCGCACATAATCCATTCCCGCCCAAAAGCCTGCTGGCATTATCGCAAAATACAGTCCGGTCCGTAAGAGCAGTTCCCTCGCTGTTCCCTCGCATACCGCTTAATTTCTTTTGACGGCTATCACTTCCAGCGAGTCGCGGGTGTCTATGTAAAGGAATTTGTTGTGTATGCCGGCGGCGTCTATGAATTTTTCGGCGGCGCGGTGGATGAGGGGGGGGTAATTCTTTATGCGGCTCAGCCAGTAGCCGCAGGTGAATATCTTGCCGAAGGATTTTGCCAGCCGGACCTCGAAGCCATGCGCGGCCAGCAACCGCGACAGCGAGGCGCGGTGGAAATAATGGATGTGCGACGGGCGCAGCCCCCACCAGTATTTTCCCAGCAGCCGCGCGGAGAATCCCTTTATGTCCGGCGTTACGAGATAGAGTATCCCCCCCGGCTTGAGCGCGCGGGAGCATTCGGCGATTGCCGCCGCCGGATTTTGCAGATGCTCCAGCACGTCTATCATCGCTATAACGTCGTAACGGCCCGCCTCGAGGCCGGCGCTTTCCATCGAGGCGCGGCGCACCGGCAGGCGCAAGTTTTTCTCCGCGAAATCCGCCGCCCAGGAGCACAGCTCCAGCCCCTCCACCTCGTACTGCGTCCGCGCCGCGTTGAGGAAAAAGCCCGCGAAGCAGCCCGCCTCCAGCAGCCTGCCCGACGGCGGCGCGAAGCGCCGTATGGCGGACAGGCTCATATAGGCGTTTATGCTGCGGGACTCGCTTTCCGCGATATAAGCATCGTCGCGCGCGGATTGGTAGCCGGAATTCAGGAACTCCGCCGCCGGACGGGGATTGGTGTAATAATGCCCGCAGCCGCGGCAGCGCACGACGGAGCCGAACTGGCCGTAACGGTCTGTGGAGGGCGTGAAATCGGCGTCAAGCCAGCCGGGCGCGGATTCGTAAACGGTCTCGTATTTCCCGCCTGAACAGACGCCGCACACCACGTTTTCCAGATTCATCAGTCAATCCTGTAAATCACTATTCCGGGGCCTTTGATTTTGCCGCGCGCCGGCTCGAAACTGGCGGCGATGCGGGCCCCGTCGCTGAGTTCCCGCTCGAAATTGTCCATATCCGCGCGGTGTTCCGGGTTGCGTCCCTCGTCGGGCAGCGCGACGAATTTTATGCCGAGTTTTCTGACGCCGTCAAGCCCCGCCGAGATATCCGCCAGCTCCTGCGCCGCCTTGACGGATTGCAACTGCGCGGGCAGCACCGCCAAATCGGCGGCGGAGCGGTCTATCCGGTAAATACGGTAGCCGTCCTTGAGCCCGGATTTCAAAAGATACTCGTAAAACTTCGCGCGCGGGCTGCCGGCCCGAAGCGCTTTTTCATAAAGCCGCCGTGCCTGCGCCCCGCTCATCGCGATATGCGGCGAAAGATGCGGCTGGTCCGTCAGTATTGCGGTTCCGGCGGGAACGTTTTGCGCTATCCATTCTCCGGCCAGAATCCGCGTGTCCGGCAGCCAATGGTAACGCAGCAGCGCCGCGCTTTGCGCGAACGCGGGCAGCGCCGCCGCGGCGAACAGCGCGGCGAACAGCGCCTTGCCGCCGAACCTGCCGGAAAGTTTCTCGATGCCGCCGGCGGTGACCAGACATAGCGCCGGAAAGGAGTTGAACAGATAACGGGGAAACCCGCCGTCGTGCTGGCTTGAGAGGAAAACGATATAAACCGCCACCGGCGCGGCGAACAACAGCGCCAGCCACGGCGTTTCGGCGGCGAGCAGCGGCACAGCCGCGATGAAAATCAGCGGCGCGGGCGATTTCCCCGCGAAATTGAGCAGATTATCCAGCACCAGCCCCGCCATTCCCAGTTTTTCCCTGAAACCGAAACCCGCGTTGCGCAGCGCGGAATAGGCCGCTATGTCGGACAGGCTGCTTTTGAATTTATGGAAATCGAGCAGCGCGTACGGCGTGCCGATTAAAAATCCGCAGGGAATAAGCGCAAGCCCCGCCCACAGCCGGGAGTCGGCGGCGGCGCGGGCGCAGCCGGTCCCGCCGCTCTTCATAAAGCTGGCGATATGCGCCACCGGCAGCAGCAGGCAAAAAAGACCGGCCATGTAATGCGTTGAAACGCAAAGCCCCAGCGCAAGCCCGCACAGCAGGTAATCGCGCCGCCGGCCCTCGCGGTATATCTGTATGGCGAAATACCAGGCCGCCGCGCTGAGCAGCAGCATAAGTGATTCCCATTTTGCGTATTGCGCCGCCTCCACGACGGACGGCAGGAAAGCGAAAAGCGCCGCGCCGGCCAGCGCCGCGCGGCGGCTCCACAGCAGCAGCCCTGCCCGGTAGACAACCCATGCCGCCGCGCACGAGACGGCGCAGGCCAGCAGCCTGCCGGTTATGTAGAACATTGAAGGGTCCGAAGCGAATTTGACGCCGAAATCGCCTGCCGAGCGGAAAAATCCGCAGCCGGACCAGGCCAGGAACAGCCCGATATACGACGCGAAAAGCGAGTAAATCCACAAAGTCGGATACTTGAGAAAGGGAGGGTTGAGCGTGCCGCCGCCGAAGTATACCGCCGTGTTCACGAAATGCGGCTCGTCGGCGTTGAGAATCATGGGCAGCCCGTCGAAAATTCCGCCGGCGCGCAGCGCGAAAGCCGCGAGCAGCAGCGCCCACAGCACAAGCGCGTCCCTGTCCGCGCGCCCGCCTGTCCGGGCCGGAGGCGGAATTACCTGCGGCGTTTCTTTATCCATGCCTTTGCCATTTTAATAAATCCTCGGGCGGAAACGTCAGTCCGAAACGCGGATTTTCAGCAGCGTCCAGAGCGCTATGACTCCGTCGCGGAATTTTATTTTTTTGCCCTGCGCCACGGAGCGCGGCGAGTAGGAAATGGGCAGTTCGGTTATCCTGACGCCGCGCCGCAGCAGCTTGCCGGTTACCTCGGGGCAGAACTCGAACCCGTCGGCCTTGAGCGGCAGCGATTTGAGAATATCCGCGCGGAAGACCTTGTAGCAGGTCGGCTCATCGGTGATATGCGAGCCGTAGAGCAGATTGGTCCACAAAGACATCAGCCTGCCGCCGATGTAAAACAGCCGCGAGGACACCGGATTGTCCCTCAATATCCGCGAGCCGTAGACCACGACCGCTTCGCCGCGCGCGATGGGCGCGACGAGCGGCGCGTACTCCGCCGGGTCATATTCCAGGTCCGCGTCCTGGATTATTATTATGTCGCCTGTCGCCGCCGCGATGGCGGCGCGCACCGCCGCGCCCTTGCCGGAATTTTTTTCCAGCCGCAAATGCCTGTAGCCCGGCGCGAGATAGGCGGCGGCGATACGGGGAGTCTCGTCGCGGGAACCGTCGTCCACGACGATTACCTCCATGTCGCGCCCCCGATTTTTGGAATAAACGGCGTCGAGGCACTGCCGCAGCGTGGCGGCCTCGTTATACGCGGGTATCAGCACGGAAAGTTTCATCTCGGTCCCTGCAAATAGACTTGTCCCCGAATAAGGTTATGCGGCAAAAAGACAGGATTTTGGTTTGCAGCGAAGCGGGCTGAGGCGAGCACACTCCGGCGGGGTGTGTGAGCCGAAGCCCGCGAAGCTGCAAGCCAAAAGCCGTGATTTTTGCCCATAAGATTATTCGGGGACAAGTCTAATGATACCTGTTTCGCCGGCAAAAAGAAAACGCCGCGCGGGACACGCCCAAGCGGGCGCAGTTTTTGTATCATGTTCTTGTTGTGAATTGCGGGCTGGTGGCGGAACTGGTAGACGCGACGGACTTAAAATCCGTTGGCTGCAAAGCCGTGCGGGTTCGAGTCCCGCCCTGCCCAGCTAAAAAAAGGAGCCATAACCATGCTTGAAGATTTCAAAACCTTCCTTCAGCAGACTTTCGCCGGAATAACCAATCCGCCGCACGAGGGTGAACGCTTCATCTGGATAGCGCTCTACGTCGCGCTGGCGGGATTGCTGATGACCATCTTCTGGAGGCCGCGCGGCGACGTGCTGGGGCTTTTGCCGCTGGGAGTGCTGGCGGCTCTTGCGCTGGCGTTTTTCTTTCGGAACCCTGAGCGTGTTATCTCCGCGCAGCCCGACGATATACTTTGCCCGGCTGACGGGCGCGTGCTTAATATCGGCACGGAGGGCGACAAGGATGTAGTCGTGGTGCGCATTTTTCTATCGGTTCTGGACGTGCACATCCAGCGCGCCCCCATGGACGGCACGGTGGGAGAAATCGTCTACACGAAAGGCACCTTTGAAGTGGCCAGCGCGGCGCAGGCCGCGCGAAACGAGCGCAATCTCATCCCCATCGCCAACGGCGCCAGATTCGCCCACGTCGAGCAGATAACCGGCGCGGTGGCCCGCCGCATAGCCTGCTGGGTCAAACAGGGACAAGCCGTGAAAGCGGGGGAGCGCCTGGGGCTTATTTATTTCGGCTCGCAGGTGGCGGTCTACCTGCCGGCGGCGTCGGTCCGGATAATGGTGAAGCCGGGCCAGCGGGTGGAAGGGGGGCTGACGGTGCTGGGTCTCTGGAGGCAATAGCCATGATAAGCATGGACAAACTAAAGCGCACGGGACAGGTGACGCTGCCGTCGCTGTTTACCATCGCCAATATCGCTTTCGGTTTTTTCGCCATACTAGCCGCCATAGAAAAGGAGTTCGTCCGCGCGGGCTGGTTCATCATCGCCGCCATGCTGATGGATTCCCTGGACGGGCGCATAGCGCGGCTGGTGCACGGCGAAACCAAGTTCGGCATCGAGATGGACTCGCTGGCGGATTTTCTCTCTTTCGGCGTGGCCCCGGCGGTGATAATGTACCTGTTCCACCTGAAAGACTACGGCTTCTGGGGATATCCCGTGGCGTTCATTTACGCGATGTGCGGCGCGCTGCGGCTGGCGCGCTTCAACGTGATGAGCCACGAGGGAAAAGGCTCCAGGCAGGGTTTCACAGGGCTGCCGATTCCGGGCGCGGCGGGCATTATAGCCGCGTTCGTGATAACCTACAGCCTTATCGAGATGAACGACCAGCCGCGCTCGCTGCACTTCGTGTCCAGCCAGATGCCGCTTTTCTATAATCTCATTCCGTTTATGATGCTGGGGCTGGGGTTTCTGATGGTGTCCACCATTCCCTACGCGGCGTTCAAGCAGGGAAATATTTTCAAGCCGAAAACGCTGGGCGGGCTGGTGTTCGCGGTTTTCCTGGTGTTCATGGTCATAAAGTATCCGCAGGACGCGGTTTTCATGGTATTTTTCTTCTATGTCCTGTCCGGAATAGTGGCCTGGTTCTGGCAGACGGTGAAAAAACTGGCCCATCCCGGCAAAAAAAACGTCCCGCCTGAACCGCAGCCAAGCGGACAACCGCCGCTTTAGAGCCAATCTGAAATCTTATATCGTTCCCTGATAATTTTGCTTTTGAATCCTGATTGTTGGAAGCTATACGCGGCTGGAATGCGGGAATACGCTCAGATGGAACTTTCCGGTTTCAAGAAGCGCGGCTTCGAGCGTGGTATGCGGCGAAACATTCAGGTTTATGTAGCGGCGGTAAACCAACAGTTGTTCTAGAACGAGCTTCATCTCGCCGCGCGTGCGGGGGCGGGTTTCGGCCTGCCACCGCGCGGACAGCGAACGCGCCAGCAGTTCTATTATCGCCCCCGCGGCGGGACGCGCCTCCATGGCCGTTTTGGGAAGCGAGGCGGCGACGCGGAACGCGTAAAGCGGGTCCAGCGGGTCGAACCCGGAGGTTTTTTCGGCGAGCTCTTTTATGAATTGCGCGCTTGCCAGCGAACCGCCGGACATGGCGGACAGGGACTGAGCCTCGTCGAAAGCCATGCCGCGCTGCACCAGTATTTCCGCCACCGCCTCGTCGGGCAGCGGCGCAAAATGCACCGCGCGGCAGCGCGAGAGTATGGTGGGCCGCAGTTTAGAGGGCGCGCCCGTGACCAGAATCCAGAGCGTGCCTTCCGGCGGTTCCTCCAGCAGCTTTAGCACCGCGTTCTGGGCGCTGTCGCTCAGCTTGTCGGCGGAGTCCGCTATTATCACCTTCCAGCCGCGCAGCGCGCAAGTCCGCTGGGCCGCTTTAAGAACTTCGCGTATCGAATCTATGGAAATCTCCTGCATCTCCTTGTCCAGCAGGTTTTCCTGGAATTCGAAATTGACGACGGTGACGTCGGGATGGACGCGGTTTTCAATCTGGATGCAATTGCGGCATCGCCCGCAGGAATCGCCGGAGCCGCGGGCGGCGGCGTCTTCGCACATCAGCGCGCGCGCCGTTTCGCGCGCGGCCAGCAGCTTGCCGACGCCTCCGGGGCCGTAGAATAAAAAACCGGGAGGCATTCTGCCGGAGGACAGCGCGGTTTTTATCTGCTTGAGCGCGCCGTCGTGGCCCAGAACGGATTGGAAAGGCATGTCAGTCCCCCGGCCTCACAGGCAGTCCTTGCGCAGCAACCTGTCAATCTCCCTGCGGATGCGGGACTGCACGGCGGACAAAGGTTTTTTGCCGTCCACCAGCAGCACCGCGCCGGAATGCTTTTTGCCCAGTTCGCGGTAGCCGCGGCGCACGCGCTCGCGAAACTGCGCGGGTTCGAGCTCCAGCCTGTCCGCCGCCTTCTTGCGGCAGCGTTCCACGAAGTATTTCTCCGGGATGTCGAAAATAACGGTGAGGTCCGGCTCCAGCCCCTGCGTAGCGATGCGGTTGAGCTTTTCTATGACGGAAATGCTGAAACCGCGGCCATAGCCCTGATAAGCCAGCGAGGACATGGTGAAGCGTTCGCAAAGCACTATTTTGCCGGCCTTGAGGGCGGGCAGTATTTTTTCCTGCACATGCTGCGCGCGCGACGCCTCGTAAAGCAGCAGCTCCGCGATGGGAGAGACGGTATGCAGGGGATTGAGCAGCAGCGCGCGTATCGCCTCGGCGAACGGAGTGCCGCCCGGCTCGCGGGTCCAGACCACTTCGCGTCCCAGCGAATGGAAGTATTTTCCGAGCGTCTGCGCCTGAGTGGATTTGCCGGATTTGTCCGGTCCCTCCAAAACTATGAAGACGCCTTTGTATTTTCTAGGCATTGGAATTATTATACCCGTTTTCAGAGTCTGTCTAAAGTCTCTCTCTTCCGTAGTGAAAGCGGCGATTTTGGCCTGAGACGCAGCGGGCGCAGGCGAGCAGGACTGTTGCCTGTAAGCCGAAGAGCCGCGAAGTATCAGGGCAAAAGCGCCGCTTGCAGCAGAATACGGAGACTTTAGACAGGCTCTCAGAGAAGCGGCAGCGCGAACGTGAAAGCGCTGCCCTTCTGCCACTCGCTGCGCACCCATATCCTGCCCTTGTGCATCTCCACGAACCTGCGCACCAGCACCAGTCCCAGCCCGGTGCCTTCATAGTTGCGGCTGTGCGAGGAATCCACCTGGGAAAAAGGCTTGAACAGCTTGTCCATATCCTCCGGCTTTATGCCGATGCCGGTGTCTTTTACGCTTATCAGCAGATAACGCGCGTTCTTGTTCAACACGGCAAGCTCCGCCGCCGGCGCGCCCTCGCCAAGCTCTTCGAGCGGGGCTTCCCTCGCCGAAAGCAGCACTTTGCCCCCCGCCGGGGTGAATTTTATGGCGTTGCCCAGCAGGTTGAATATTATCTGCTTGAGTTTGCGTTCGTCGGCGTTGATTTCAAATCCGGCGTCGAAAGCGATATCGCAGACCAGCTCGCTCCCCGCGCTGAGCGCGGATTCCCGCACCAGCGCCGCGGTTGATTCCATGACTTCCCTGGCCTTGAAACGGCGCGGAGAGAGCTCCATTTTCCCGGCCTCCACTTTCGAAAGGTCGAGTATGTCGTTTATCAGCGTCAGCAGGTGCTTGCTGCTGCTGACGATGTAATCCGCGTATTCTTTTTGCTTTTCGTTGAGCTTGCCGAACATCTCGCCCGACAGCATGGTGGCCGACACCGTGGTGACGTTGAGCGGGGTGCGCAATTCATGGCTCATGTTGGCGAGGAAAGCGGATTTGGCCCTGCTTGCCTCTTCGGCCAGCTGTTTTTGCACCTGCAGCTCGGCGGTTCGCTCGCCGACTTTGCGCTCGAGCGAAACTATGAGAAGCGAGTTTTCTATCACCGCCGAAGCCTGGTTGACGTATATCTGGCAAACCTCCAGGCGCTCGGAGGTGAAAAACACGGCGTCACGGCTGTAAAGCGCAAGCACGCCCTGCGCCTTGCCGCCGATTGCGACGGGCAGCGCCGCGCAGGAACGGTAACCGTGTTTTTTAGCGTTCCCTATGAACGGGTCCGGCGTTTGCAGGTTTTCGAGGTTGTTCCAGAAGCGGGGTATCAGGGAGTCTATGGCGTGCCAGGGCATATTGCCGGAAGATTTGGGCAGTGAACACAACTCTCCCAGCTCCGGCATGACGCCCCCGCCGGCGCAAGCGGCGATTTCAAGCCTTTCACCGCCGGCGGCGATGAACGCCAGCCAGCACATGTCGAGTCCCGCCAGACCGAGCGCCCTGTCGCAGATGCCCTGGTGCAGCGCGGCGCCGCCGCCGATTCTTATGATGTCGTTAGAGGCGCGGTGCAGCTTCATCAGGTTGTTGGCGAAATCGCGCAGCAGTTCGTCTTTTCTTTTGCGTTCCGTGATATCGGTGATGGTGCCAATGCCGCCGATGGGAACGCCCTCCTCATCCCGTATCAGGCTGGTGGCCACATGAACATCGAAATGAGAGCCGTCCACCCTGGTTGCCAAAACCTCGCCTGTCCAGGGTTTGCCCTCGCGGTAGGCCTCCAGCAGCTCTTTTATCACGCCGGTATTCCTGAAAACGTCCAGCATGCTTTTGCCCTCTATTTCCGAGGCGCCGGCGAAGCCCCACATTTTAAGAACCGCCGGATTGGCGTAGTTAATCCTGCCGGAGAAATCGCTCATTATTATTCCGGTCATGGTGGAAGAGAGGGCGCATTCATGGAGCAGCAGGCTTTCCTGGGCGCGGCGGTCGCCGGTGACGTCGCGGAACACCAGAATCACGCCTATAATGCCGCCGGCGGCGTCGAAAATAGGGGCGCCGCTGTCGGCGATGGCGCGGGCGGAGCCGTCGCGCGCTATCAGCGCGGTGTGGTTTGCAAGCGCAATCGTTTTGCCGTCTCTCAGCACTTTTTCAACCGGGTTTTCGCAAGGCTGCTGCGTCTTTTCGTTGACGATGCGGAACACTTCAGACAGGGGCCGGCCAAAAGCTTCCGCCTCCTTCCAGCCGGTATTGTCTTCCGCCACTTTGTTCATCAGCACGACGTTGCCGTGCTTGTCGGCGGCTATAACGCCGTCGCCGATGCTGCGCAGGGTTACAATAAGCCGCTCCTTCTCCTCCCGCAATGCCTCCTCGGCGCGCTTGAGTTCGGTTATATCGCGCGCGCAGGAGATAACGTGGCGCACCCTGCCGTCCTTGTCAAATTCCGGTACCACAAAACAATCCAGCCATTGTGCGCCGAACATCTGGAAAATCATTCTTTGCGGTTTGCCGGTTTCAAACACCTTGTCCATCACCGGTTCCCATAAGGCGGGCAGACTTTCGGGAAACCCAAGTTGTCTGTGGGTTTTTCCCAGTATTTCCTCCAGCGGCCTGCCGAGCTGCCGCGGCAGATTGGAATTGGCGTAGAGGAAGCGGTACTCGCGGTCGAAACGGATGATAATATCCTGGGAGTTTTCGGCAAGCGCGCGGAACTGCTCCTCGCGCTCGCGCAGCGCCTCCTCGGACCGCTTGCGCTCGGTTATGTCCCGCAGCGTCTCTATGGCGCCGGACAGATTTCCCGACGGGTCATAGAGCGGCGCCGCTTTCGCCCAGACATGCACCGCTTTGCCGTTGAGATTCGGATAGAATATTTCGGCGACCAGGTTGCCTGTTCCCGTTTCCAGGAATTTATAGCGCGTCCGCTCCGTCAGGGCGGGATTCCTTATAAGGTCAACAAGCATGGGCTGCTTTTTGCCGGAAAACGGGACGGAGTAGGCATTATTTCCCTTGCCGAGCATTTCGCCGGCCTCAACGCCGGTGAGATTCTCCATCGCCTTGTTCCAGGCGGAGATTTTTCCTTCGCCATCCACCGCGAAAGTCGCGTCAGGCAGAAAATCTATGATGTCAGCCAGTTGCTGGCGGGATTGCCTGAGCGCCTGCTCGCTGCGCTTGAGGGCGGAAACGTCCCGCACGGTGGCCTGCACGCATGTCCCGCCATGCAGTTGCAGGCGGGAGAGGGACACGACAGCGTCGAATTCGCGTCCCCTGGCGGTTTTATGCTTCCACTCGAAGGTGTGGGTGCCTTTTTCTAAAGCCGTATTTATCATCCGCGCGGCCTTGTCACGGGAAAGGGTTCCGTCCGGCTGGTTTTGGGGAGATAAGTCCCATGGCGTCAGCGAACAGAATGCATCCTGAGTTTCGCATTCAAAAAGCGTCAGTGTGGTCGGATTCGCGTCTATGAAACCCACGGAAGGGTTCAGCAGCATTATCGCGTCCTGGGAAGTTTCGTAGAGGCTGCGATAGCGGGTTTCGCTCTCACGGAGTTCCTGCCCGACACGATTGAGTTCGGTGGCGTCGGATATCACCCCCACGATGCCCGCCGGCTTGCCGTCAGTCCCGGTGAATACGGTTTTCTGAATGATTACATCCCGAACTTTTCCCGTTTTTGCGTTCGGCGCTTTCCACTCATACACCTGGCGCATCGCGGGGTTGTTCAGCAATTCTTCGTCTTTTGCCTTGTCTTTGTCCGCAATTGACTTGGGGACCGCATCACGGACCGCCATGCCTGTCAGTTCGCCGCGGCTGCGGCCCATGAGTTCCTCGAAAGCCCTGTTGCAGCCGAGGTATCTGTCTTGAAGGTCCTTGTAAAAAACCGGGTTGGGAATTGTGTCCAGAAGAGTTTGCGTGAACTGGAACTGCCGGAGCGCGCCGCTTCCGGCGCGATTGCGCGCCGAGACGAATCCGAAAAACATATCAAACAGACGTTTCATCCCGCTCTCCCGTTGCCCCGAAGTTAATCAGACCTAGAAAAAACTAGCATAACTCTCAATCCAATTACAACCTCGCGGCGGCATGGTGCTTGCGCAATGGTGTTTGCGCGGGCGCGATAGCGGCGGATTTTGGTGTATAATGCTTTTATGACAAACGCAGGCGACGCGGGCAACAACCGTATTTTTCTTTTCGCCCTGAGCACGTGCATCTGGTGCAAAAAACTCAAGGCGCTGCTTGACAGTCTCGGCGTCAAGTACGAATTCGTTTTCGTGGACCTGCTGGAAGGCGCGGAACGGGAGAAAACGATAAAGGAGCTGCTCAAGCACAACCCCTCCAAATCTTTCCCCACTCTGCTTGTGGGGCCGCATGCCGTAGTCGGCTATCAGGAAGACAAGGTCAGGGAGCTTTTGGCGAAATGTCCCAGGCGCTGACAGCCGGCGAACAGGAAGTGGACGCGCTTTGCGCCAAACTTGAGCGCGACGCGAAAGCCGGCGGTTACTACCTGAACCCGGACAAGGCTTTCGCGCGCGACCTCGCGCGCGGGCTTGCGGCCAATGAAAAGCGCTACGGCTATCAGGCCTGCCCCTGCCGCCTCGCCGAAGGCACACGGGCAGCGGACCTCGACATCATCTGCCCATGCGATTACCGCGACGCGGACGTGGCGGAATATAACGCCTGCTACTGCGCGCTGTACGTCTCGAAGGCCGCCGCGGAAGGCAAGGCGCCCGTGCAAACGATACCGGAACGCCGCGTCCCGACGGAAGACCGTTTCGGGCAAAAGCCGGTTCCGGCGGCGGCGCTGCCGTCGCAAAACTTCAAGTATCCGATATGGCGCTGCAAGGTTTGCGGCTATTTGTGCGCGCGGGACAATCCGCCGGATGTGTGCCCGATTTGCAAAGTGACGCGCGACAGGTTTGAACGCTTCATATAAGGGGGGAAAATGACGCAACTTTTCGAGGACAGAAAGGACGCGACTCTCAGGCTGGTCAAGCTGATGGCCGCAAAAGACCTGAAGCTCAAGAACCCGATTGTAATCGGAATACCCAGGGGCGGCGTAGCCGTGGCGTATTACATAGCCAAAAGCCTGCAGGCGCCGATGGACATACTGGTTTCAAAAAAACTGGCCGCGCCCTCGAACCCCGAGTTCGGTTTCGGCGCCGTCACACTGGACAAGGTGGCGGTGGTGAACAACGCGCTCGCGGGCGAGCTCGCCCTCAGCCGCGAGGACACGGGCCGCGCCATAGACATGACTTATGACGGCGTTCTCCGCCGCGCGGAGCTTTACCGGCAAGGCAGGCCTTTTCCCGGAATCGCGGGGCGCGACGTGATTCTGGCCGACGACGGCCTCGCCACCGGCTACACCATGCTGGCGGCTGTCCGCTGGGTCAAGTCCAAAGCCCCCGCGTCCATCACGGTGGCCGTGCCGGTGGCGCACGAATCCGCGCTGAAAATGGTGCGGCGCGAGACGGACCATGTCTTCACGGCGCAGGTGGACGCCGCGCCGATGTTCAGCGTGGGCTCTTTCTACCGGGAATTCGGGCAGTTGGAAGACGACGACGTGCTGCGCTACATCGAAAAAAGCCGTTTCAACACGAATTGAGCGAAATTACACAGACAGAAAAGCCTCCGCAGAGTGCGGGGGCTTTACCCAGAAATTGCAGTTGATAGCGAGAACCGAGACGAAAAAGGGCGAAGCAGATTCGGTACAAAAAAGTGCGAGCAGGACTGTTGCCTGTAAGCGCTTTTTTGTGCCGGAGATGCGAAGCCATTTTTCGTCGAATTCCGCTACTCAACTGCAATTTCTGGGTTTACTTTTTCACCGACCTGAAGGCTTTCAACGCCGACGGAAACGGCGCGAGCGTGCGCTCGAGCACTCCCTGCAAAAACGAGATGGCCACGCCGTAGTTCGTAATCGGCACGCCCGCCGCGCGCGCTTTTTCCAGGCGCCACAACATATCGCGCCGGTTGGTCATGCAGCCGCCGCAGTGGATTATCAGCTTGCAGTCTGCAATGTTCTCGGGAAAGTCCAGCCCGCAGACGGTTTGGATATCCAGCGCGAGGCCGGTGTACTGCCGCAGCCAGCGCGGTATTTTCACGCGGCCTATGTCGTCCTCCGCGGGATGGTGGGAACAGGATTCGGCTATAAGCACCCGGTCGCCTTTTTTGAGCGAGTCTATCGCCGCCGCGCCCCGCGCCATGACGGCCAAATCGCCCTTGAGCCGCGCAAACAGTATTGAAAACGTAGTGCATTTCACGCCCGCCGGAGTGTCCGCCACCACCTTTGTCACGGACTGCGAGTCGCATACGGTTATATCCGGCGGCTCTTTGAGCAGCGCCAGCGCGCGCGCGTACTCGCGCTCCTTGACGACGAGGCAGAGGGCGTCGTTATCCAGCGCGTCCCTGATGGTCTGCACCTGCGGCAAAATCAGCCTGCCTTTGGGGGCCTGCAAATCTATCGGCACCACCAGCACCGCCACGCCGCCGGGACGCACCAAGTCGCCGGCAAGCGGCGGCGGAGCCAGAAACTCATCCGGGCAGACGGATATCAACAGACGCTTGAATTCGTCCCGGTATTTTTCGCGGTTTCGGATATCGGTGCTTGCGCAGGGGAAAAACTTGTCGGTCTCCGCCCTGACCTGCGCCAGAAACGCCTCGTCCGGCGCGGCTAGGTCAGCCTTGTTGAGCACGGCGATAAGCGGGATTTTGCGGGACCTGGCCTCGGCGGCTATTGCGCGTTCATGCTCCGTCCATTTGCCGCTCTCGGCGACCAGAACAATCACGTCTGCGCGGGTGAACACGCGCCTTGTCTTCTCCAGCCGCAGCGCGCCCAACTCCGACGAATCATCAAGGCCGGCGGTGTCCAGAAATACAACCGGACCCAGCGGCAGAAACTCCATCGGTTTTTCCACCACGTCGGTGGTGGTGCCGGGGACGGGGGAAGTGATAGCCACGTCCTGCCCGGCAATCAGGTTCAGAAAACTGGATTTTCCGGCATTGACCCTGCCGAAAATCCCGATATGCAGCCGCAAGGATTTAGGCGTCTTCTGCATTTTTATGCCCCAATGCGGTTATTGATTCCGGCGAAAGCGCGCGCTCCACCACATCCCCGCCCAGTTTTTCGGAGAGGAATTTTCTGAGGTCGCTGCCGCCCGCCGCCGAGAATTCCTTCAGCAGAACCAGCGCTTTGGCGTAGCCCAGTTGAGGCAGGAAAGCCGTTATGACCGCCGTGGCGGAACCGGCGCAGTTTGCCGCGCAATTCTGTTCGTCGGCTTCGATGCCTTCGACGCAAAGGCGCAGCGCGGCGTCCGTTCCGCGCAGAATGTCCAGCGATTCCAGCAGCGCGTGCGCCAGCAGCGGCATGAACTCGTTTATCTGCAATGTGGCGCGCGAAGCGGCCTCGCAGACCAGCATATCGTTTGCCATCACCTTCATGGCGCACTGAATCGCCGCCTCGCAGACGACGGGGTTCAC
>JAQTYB010000028.1 GCA_028688475.1 Elusimicrobiales bacterium | reverse complement strand
CGGCCGCTTTATCGCCGTCCAGCAGCAATTCGGCGAGGGTTTCGGTGAATCGTTTGCCGCGCGCGTCCAGCCCCACTACGCAGGCTTGGATATGTATCTGAGCGTCCGCTGTGAAATAGCTTTTCATGTCGGGTATTGCGGCGATGACTGCCCGGAATTCCGGCTCGCAGGAAGCCCCGGACCAGTGCTGCTGGCTGGTGGATTGCGCCATCGCGCGCAGTTGCATGATGTCGCTCTTCCCTACGGGCGTATAGTAGGTGTTATAGCTTTCCATATCGTCCGTCATATCGCCCGAACCGCTTTTCGGAACGAACAGACAGCCTGGAATGCCGTGGGAATTTATATTCAAGACGGCTATTTTTGCCTGCCTTTTGTTGGCCAGCGCCGCGAGCGTTTTGAAAAGTTCCTCGAGGCTTTCAAACCGCACCCCGATGAAACCGTTTCCCGCGTCGAAGATGTTATCCGTGATTTGGGGCGGAACTATATGTCCGCGCCATACGTTGTCGGCGCCGTAGGGATGGATTTTGTTGTCCACCCTGTGGAAACCGCCGACGCCAGCCTCGGTGGCGTCAATCATGATTTCGTTTTCATGCGGCTGCGGCGCCGGCGGGACGGGTTTCAACTCCGTTCCGCCCGGCAGAGCAATGCCGCCGGTCCAGTTCGCATCCCCGGCAACGGCGAAGAACGGCAACGCCAGCAGGGTGGTCAGCAATAGCAATTTTGATGTTCGTCTATTCTGCATGCAGGGCTCCTCTTTGTATGCGTTTCCGTAGTATATGCTCTTCCCCGCGCCGCCGCAAGGGTCCGGGCGTTATCCTTGCAATGTCATGTCGTATGCTGCTTCGCAGGCGGTAATCATTTTGGCGGCGGAAAGGCGGGTTCGGGTGTAATCGCGCGCGGCTTTGCCGAGGGTCTGGCGCAATTCCGGGTTGAGCGCCAGCCGTTCGATTGCATTGCGCAGCGCCTGCGGGTCCGCCGGAGGGACAAGCAGCGCGGTCACTCCGTCCTGCGCGATTTCGTTTACGCCGTCCACACCGCTGGCGACGCAGGCGAGGCCGGCGCTCATCGCTTCCATCAGCGCGTTTGGCGTGCCTTCCCACAGGGACGGCAGAACGAAAATATCAGCCGCGCAGAGCCACGGCAGCACGTCTTCCTGCTCGCCTGGGAGCAACACGCAATCGTTCAGTTTATTTTTTGAAATCTCCGACAAAAAATCCGGTTTAAGCGGTCCGTCGCCCAGTATCGCTATTTTCGGTGAAATGCCGCGCCTGTTGAGCAGCGGCAGCGCTTCTATCAGATAGCGCTGGCCTTTCTGTTCGTCGAGGCGTCCGGCGGTTACTATGAAGAGTTCGTTTTCGCGCAGTCCCAGCGCCTTGCGTTTTTCCGCGCGCGCCTGCGGCGAAAAAACCCATTTTTCAGAATCCACGCCGTTGCGGATGATGCCGGTGCGGTCCGGGCGGTAGCCAAGTCGTTCAATCATGTATTCGCGCGTGGCTTCGGATTCGCAAATCACCAGTTCATTTTCGGTGCGCGCCCATTTATCCAGCAGTTGCAGCGGTTTCGGGCGGGTGCGGTAATTGACGCGCGGCGAGGTAATCAGCCGTATGCCCGTGCCGCGCGCGGCGAAGCGGGAAAACTGTATCGCGCGGAAAAGCAGCGCGTGCACTATGTCCGGCTTATATTCGCGGAACAGCCGCGCGAGTTGCGCCGCGTGCGACGGCGACGGCAGAAAGCCCATATTCAGACTTTTGACCGGCACGCCGGTTTTGGCGATGGCGCCGGCCACCGGCCCCAAAGGCTTGAGCGAAACGGCGCAGACCGGCTGATAACGCCGCCGGTCTATGCCGCTGATGATTGTGTGGAGAGTGTTTTCGGCGCCGCCCCGCGTGGTTGAGGTGATTACGTAAAGTATTTTCATACGCGGGGCGGCGCCTCGGAACGGAATTGTTTATTTGCCGTAAAATGCGCGGATTTCGCGGCAGACGCGCTCCACCTGCTCCGCCGAAAGCTCCGGGAACATCGGCAGCGAGAGCGCTTCCGCCGTCGCGCGTTCGGTGTTGGGGTAATCGGCGGCGTGAAAGCCCATGCCTTTGTAAACCGGCTGGCTGTAAAGCGCGAGCGGGTAATAAATCGCGGAGGCTATGCCCCTGCTCTTGAGATGGGCGGCAAGCTCGTCGCGTCGCGGCGCTTTTATGGTGTAAACATAAAACGACTGGCTCCAGCCGGCTTTTGTGGCCGGAGGCGTCGTAACCGGCAGGCCTTTCAAACCCGCGTCGTAGAGCTTCGCCGCTTTGCGGCGCATTTCGGTCCAGTTTTTGAGATGGCGCAGCTTGATGCGCAGTATGGCGGCCTGCACCTCGTCCATGCGCAGCGTGGAGCCCTCGCAGCAGTACTCGTAGGCCTTGTCGAGCATTCTGCCGCAGTGGCGCAGGCTGAGCGCGGCCTTCGCTACGGTTTCGTCGTTGGTGGTAACCGCGCCCGCGTCGCCGCACGCGCCGAGGTTCTTGCTGGGGTAGAAGCTGAACGCGCCCGCGTGGCCGATTCCGCCGGTCATCCTGCCGTTGTATTCGGCGAGATGGGACTGCGCGCAGTCCTCGATGACTTTCAGATTGTGTTTTTTGGCGATTTCCATTATCGCGCCCATGTCGGCGGGATAGCCGTAGAGATGCACCGGCAGGATGGCTTTGGTTTTTTTGGTGATTTTCTTCTCGATTTGCTTCGGGTCAATGTTGCAGGCGGCGGGGTCAATGTCGGCGAAGACGAATTTCGCGCCGGTCAGCGTGATGGAGGATGTGGTCGCGATGAACGTGAACGGGGTGGTGATAACCTCGTCGCCGGGGCCGACGCCGCAGGCGTTGAGCGCGATTTGCAGCGCCGCCGCGCCGGAAGAGCAGGTGACGCAGTATTTGACGCCCATCATCGCGGCGAACTCTTTTTCGAACGCGGCGTTCTCCGGGCCGAGAATCCATTGCATTGATTCAAGCACGCGGACGACAGCCTCGTTTATTTCTTTTTGTATGGCGGCGTGCTGCTGCTTGAGATTGAACAGGGGAATCGGGATTGTGGCGGTCGTTGTTGTCATGGTCGCTCCGGTAATGGTTATATGGCTCCGACAGGCGGCAACAAATACCCGCCTTTTTAGAATCTAGGATATTTGAGCCTCATTTTCCACCCGTAGAATTCGCCATGACATCCTCCGTCTTTTTTATAAGCGCTTCGCCAACGCTTGCTGTATCGTCGACAAGAATGCAGCCGGACACTTCGCCAGTCCTCCCGCAAGCTGTTCGCGTTTGAGCCGAGGCAAACATGCAAAACCGTAAAACCGCATCGCAAACCATGCCAATTTCGCCAGTCCCGTCCAACTCAACACGCGCAGATTCCAAATCGAAGGCCTGAGCGCCGCTTGACAGTGAGTTAAATTTATGTTTAACTCACTTATGCCCGTTAAACCAACCCGGATAAATATCAAAAACCGTTTCGAGTTCGCGCTCGGCCCGCGCTTCGAGTTTTTTTTCGCGCTGCAGGCCCTGACGGACAAAAACTTCCGCGTTCACCGGCAATGGCGGCAGCGCGCTCTGGCGAAAATGCCTCCGGCGTTTGGAAAAGAGTTCCAGACGCTGGGCGCCTGTCCTGCGATATGGCCTATCGTCGCCGACGCGCTCAAGCTGCTGCCGGTCTCCGCCGGTTTTGAGTCCGTTGTCGCGGAATTGAAAAAACAGGATATCCGCGATTTTCAACGGGAAGTACTGTGCGGCGCGATTCATTACCGCGACATCGCCGACAATCTGCTGCAAACTAAACTCACCCTCGCCGAAGCCCTCGCAGCCGTGCCGGACGTAAAACGGGAATGGCTTGCTTTTATCGGTCTTTATCCTTATCAACAGGACCGGGATATGGTCGTGGCGATGGAGCTTTTGCTGCGCGAACCGGAGCGTTTCCGGAGGGCCGTTATCCACCTGTTGGACCTGTTCTGGAAACATTCTTTCAAAAATGACTGGCTTTTGCTGAAGCCGCAGCTTCAAAAATCACTGGAAGAAAAAAAACGGCTTTTCGATTCCGGTGCTTTCGCCGAATTCGCAAAAAAGACGCTTTTAAGAATCGAAGTGGATGAAAAACGCCAAACAATCAACGCGGTGCGCGGCGGCTACCGGCTGCCTTTCGAGAAAATCGCGAAGGGATACATCTTCCCGTCGGCGTTTAACGATAAACGCTATTGGACGACCTCCGAAAAAAACGGCGGGGAAACGGTTTTCTTCCCGTATTTCGAGCCGGCGCTGTCCGTCGGGCTTGTTTTCACGCCTTCAGAAAAAGACGCGGCGGCCCCGGAGTTGGACCCGTACCTTATATTCAAAGCGCTCGGCGACCCCACGAGGGCGGCGATAGCTTCAATAATAGCCCGTTCCCCGGCAAGCTCGGTCAGCATAGCTGACACGCTGAAACTGAGCAAGCCGCTGGTCTCGCACCATGTGCACGTTCTGCGCGAGGCGGGGGTGCTTTCGGAAATGCGCGCCAACGGCTGCGTTTTTCTTTCACTGGACAAAACCGTTTTGGAAGACCTTTCCCGGCTCGCCGTGAACAGGTTTTTCGGCAATCAAAAAAACAAGGAGGCAGCATGAACGGCAACTCAACCGCGCAGCACCCGGCGGTGCACTATTACGACGGAGATTACCCCTCGCCGGATAGTTCCGTATTCCCCGAAAACTTCGATGAGATAACGGCTTATCAGGGTTTGGCGCACGACATAACGCGCTACAAGGAAATAGCCGCCGAAACCGGAGGACCGGTGCTGGAACTGTGCTGCGGAACAGGCCGAGTCGCCATTCCGCTTGCAAAGGCGGGATTTGACGTAACCGCCGTGGATATCTCCGAAGGGCTTATTTCCCAATTCAGGAAAAAACTTTCGCTTGAATCGGAAAGCGTGCAGCGAAAAACAAAAATAATCCGGCAGGACATAACGCAGCTTTCACTGGAGCGGAAGGATTTCAAAACCGCGCTTGTCGCTTTCAACAGTCTGCTGTGCATTCCCGAGTTCGCAGACCAATGCGCGGCGCTGGAAGCGATAGCGCGCCACCTTTCCCCGGAAGGGCGGCTTGTGCTGGATATCGTGAACCCGCTTGTGCTGAAATTCGACGCCGACACTTTCCCAAAGGCGTTTTTCACGCGAAAAAATCCGCATACGGGGAACATTTACACCCGCATGTCCATGGTCGGCGCTTTTGACGCCAATCACCGCCAGCGGCTGCACGGCTGGTATGACGAGGTTGCGCCGGACGGAACGGTCAAACGGCAACACTATTCACTCTGGTGGCGCCCCATATTCCGGTTTGAAATAGAACTGATGCTCAAACAGGCCGGGCTGCGCATAGAAACTCTGGAAGGCGGGCATCAAAAAGAACCATACACCGCGCGAAGCCCGCACATGTTCATTCAGGCAGTGAAAATATAGGAGGAAGCAATGACAAACAGCGACGCAATTGAACGCGACCGTCAGGAAATACGGGCGCATATTGACGGCTTGTTCCAGGCCTACATCCGGGGAGACCGCGAAGCTATCCGGCGCGGGCACACCGCCGACTGGCGCGGTTTTCAGGTCCAGAGCCGCCATATTGTCCGTGGCATAGACGACTACATGAAGGAAGCCGACGGCGTGCTCTCCAATTTCAAACCCACCCGCTACGAAATGCTCGACATTGATATACAGGTGCACGGGGATATTGCGGTGGTGTTCTACATGGCAAAAGATTGGCTGCGCGACGAGAGCGGGGAGCGGCCTCTCGGCACGCTGCGTTCGGTTGACATATATCGCAGGGAAAACGGGACATGGAATCAGAGCGGTTCAAACATCTGTTTCCTCCCCAAGGAGAACGCCGCCTGATGGGTTCCGCGCTGAAGGGGCGTTATACCGCGGTCAAAACCACAGGGATTTATTGTCGCAGCGGCTGTCCCGCGCGTGCGCCTCTCGCACGGAATGTATGTTTTTTCAAAACCGTGCGGGAGGCGCAGGCCGCAGGATTCCGCGCCTGCAAGCGGTGCAATCCCGGAACGGAGGATGTTTTTGAAACGAAGCTGCGGCTTCCTCCCGATTTCGATTTCAGCTGGCTCCTTGAATTTTTCAAGGCGCGCGCTGTGTCGGGGATAGAGGAGGTTCTGGGGCGGGTTTATAAACGCTCGCTCAGGTATCAGGGATTGCCTGTAATGCTGGAACTCAAGACAAACGGACGATTTCTTGAGGCTCGCGTAGCCGGAAACATTGATAAAAACGGCGCGAACCGGCTTTTGACGCGGTTGTTTGATTGCGATGCCGATATTGCCGTGTTTCGGACGGCTGTTCGCGCAGACCCGCTGCTCAAAAAACTTGTCGCCCGCAGGCCGGGAATCCGGCTGCCGGTATATGCCGATTCTTTCGAGGGCGTCATCCGCGCCATTCTCGGCCAGCAGGTGAGCCTCGCGGCGGCGCGCACCATGGCTGGCAGACTGGTCAGCCGGTTCGGGGCGCACGCGCCCGCCATTGACGGGTCCGCTTTCCGCCTTTTTCCCGCGGCGGCTGTTTTGGCGGTGGCATCGGCGGAAGAACTGCGGAAAATCGGCCTGACAAACGCCAAAGTGAAAACAATCAGCGTCATATCCGGGGCAATCGCAGGCGGTTCGCTGAATCTTGAGGAACTGCAAACCGCCACCGCTGAGACTGCGCAGCAGACCCTCCGCGGTTTTCCCGGTATCGGCCCGTGGACGGCGTCCTATATCCGAATGCGCGTATTGGGAGACAGGGACGCCTTCCCCGCCTCCGATCTTGGAGTTCTGAAAGCCCTAAACGAGACTGATGTCAATGCCATAGAAAAACGGTCTCTTGCATGGAAGCCCTGGAGAGCTTACGCGACCCTCCATCTATGGAATTCGCTCGCAGAATAAAAGGAGAGACTCAAATGCTGAAAATGATGAAAACCCTGCCTGCCGGCTGCGTGCTGGGCGAAATGGAAAGCCCCGTCGGGAAACTTGCGATAGTTGCGTCGGATGCGGGGTTGCACACTCTCGTTTCCGAGAAAGACAGGGAGGAAGCCGAATGCAAGAAGATACTTCAGTCCCTCAAGGTTTCCGGCAAGCATCCCATCGTGGCAAAAACAAAAACGCAATTGACTGAGTATTTTGCCGGCAAGCGTTTCAAATTCGACATACCGCTGGTGCTGGACGGAACCCCGTTTCAGAAACTGGCCTGGAAACAACTGCTTGCCATTCCCTATGGCGAGACTGTTTCCTATGGCGAACAGGCCCGCAGGCTGGGGGATGCAAAAAAAGCGCGGGCCGTCGGCGGGGCAAATGCGCGCAATCCGGTTGGCATAATTGTGCCGTGCCATCGCGTCGTCGGTAAAGACGGAGACTTAACCGGTTTCGCCTGGGGCATGGACATGAAGACATTCCTGCTGAAACTGGAAAAAACCGCAAAACAGTCGTCTATGAAAATCTGAGACCGCATTTCGTGCGTATAGAAATTATTGCCGGATAATTTCGGGACAATCGCGCAATTTGTTATTATTTGAAATACGGGCGTTATGGAAAACTCTCAACCGGAAACGAAACCCTCTTTCAAATACCGCGCAATCCATGCAATAACGGGGCATCCTCCGCCGGAAAATGCCGGAACCGGGGATTTGGCGCGGCTGGTCATCCATTCGCCTCGCGCCGTGGCGGGAACGTTTTGCGCGCTGCTGGCGGTGTTTTTCATTTCACAGACCGCATTGTTTCTGATAGACCCTTATTCCCCCTACATACTGCGCCCGCGCCGCCGCGGCAATGAACAGGCGCGGGACAATCTGCTGCGTCCGCCCGCGCCCAATAACCGCGAGTCCGTTTCGCTGGAGTATCTCCAGGCCGCCGCGCAGAAAACTCCGATTGCCGGAATCTACGACGTCAACAACGGCGCCATCCGCGAATATTCGTCCCTGAGGGAGGAAAAGCGCTCCGGCAAAAAGGAGGCGGCAAGACCCCCGTCCGCAGACGCTATGGTGGTTCCGCTTTTCCGCGAGGAAACGGGGGCGCCGCTGGATTCTGCCGGCATTGCCGCCGTTTCGAGCGCGGCGGTTTCCACACAGACTGGCGATGTTCAGTCGTTCAGACAAGAGCCGGTTTCAAGCATGAAACTGCCGCCGCCTCCATCGCCGTCTTTCGGCCACAGGCATATCTGGGCGGAGATGCTGCTTTTCTCGCTGGCGCCGTTCATATTTGCGCTGATCAGTTCCCGCGCAAAAGACCCGCTTTCGGCGGAGTTGGCCTGCCGCGCGGCATTTTTGTTCGCGCTCACGCTTTCGTTCACCGGTCTGATGGAGCTGGCGACGATGAGCTATCCGCCGGAAGGCGCGGCGGGGCTTGTTTTGGGAATATTGCAGGTTAAAATAAACGCCCGCAGAATGATAGCGTGTTACGGCTTCGTGCCGAAGGGACTCATCTCAAGGGTAAAGGCGGGGCTGCGGCGCAGGGGTTGGGTTAAATAATAGATTCCAGCGATTCCAGGCTTTCGCCCAGATTGACATCGGCATGCCGCGCCGCCATGAAGGCGGCGCTTTTTTTCATATCGGGGAGGGTGTATACGAACCACGCCGTCATGCCCAGCACCCATACGCCGCCGAAGGCGTAGGCAGTCCTCACGCCGAACGCGGCGGCCAGCCAGCCCAGCAGCAGGCTGCCGAGAGGCGCCAGCCCGAAAAAAGTGATGGCGTAAAGCCCCATCACGCGCCCGCGCATGTTGTTTTGCACCAGCGTCTGAATCAGCGTGTTGCAGGCCACCCCCTGGCGCATCATCCCCGCGCCGGCGACGACCAGCAGCAGGCAGGAAATCTCAATCCGCGATGAAACCGAAAACGCCGCAATCGCCGCGCCGTAGACTATGGACGAGGAGGCGATGAGCGCGCCCAGTCCCCTGGGCGAATTGCGCGCCGCCAGATGCGCCGCTCCGAATATCGCGCCGAGGCCTATGCAGGAAATCAAAAATCCCAGCGTTTTAGGCCCGCCGCGCAGCAGTTCCACGGCGGCGGCGGGCAGTTGCGTCATCAGCGGTATAACCACGAAACTGACGCCGGCCAGCAATAACAGCGGGTTCCTTATAAAGGCGGTGTCGCGCACATAGCCCAGACCTTCTTTAAGCGAAGCCAGCACCGAATCATGTTTCTCCGCGGGCGGCGCGGGCTTGAAGTCTATTTTCAGCAGCGCCCAGATTACGAAAAGATAGCTTGCGGCATTGAGCAGAAAGCAGTTTCCCGCCCCGATGTAAGCCAGCAAAAATCCGGCGGCGGCGGGACCGAGCGTGCGCGCGATGTTGAACATTATGGAGTTGAGCGCCAGCGCGTTTGCCAAATCGCGGCGGCCCACTATTTCCACCACGAAAGACTGCCGTATCGGCATGTCGAACGCGTTGACGATGCCCAGCAGAAACCCCAGCGCCATTATCTGCCAGACCTGTATCGCGCCGCTGAGCGTGAGCAGGCCCAGCGCGAAAGCCTGCATCATCGAGAGCGCTTGCGTCCACACCAGCGCGCGGCGCTTGTCCCAGCGGTCGGCGAAAACGCCCGCCACCACTCCAAACAGCAGCGGCGGCAATTGCGAGGCGAAACCCACCAGCCCCAGCTTGGCGGGGGATTTTGTTATGTCGTAGACCACCCAGCCCAGCACGGTGCTTTGCAGCCATGTGCCCATCAGCGAGACGAGCTGCCCCGAATAAAAAAGCCGGTAATCGCGGTGCCGGAAGGACCGCAGAAACGCGGCTTGCGCTGACGGTAAAAATCGCATATCAAAAACAGTATGCAATAAAAATGACCGGCCAGTCGTTATGTAACTGCCGCGCCGACAGGCCAATTATGATATATTACCGTCATAGAGCGCTGCCATGAATATGCCGCTGATATTCCTCCTCATCGCGTTGCTGCCTGCCATAGCCGCGGCGCAGGAACCGAAAGCCATCGCCTGGCGCGACTGCCAGGAGACGGCGCTGCAACACAATCCCGCGCTGGCGTCCTCGCGCTATACGCTGGAATCGGCCCGCTACCGTTATTACGCGAGCAGAAACCAGGACTTGCCGTATCCGGGGCTCACCGCGGCGCATTCCTACAGCCGCAGCGGCGCCAATTACGGCACGGGTCCGTCGGACAGCTTTTCTTTCAGCCTCGGCGCGAGCGAGACGCTGTTCAGCGTCCGCTCCAACGCCGATTTGAAGCTGCAACTCAATTCCCTCGACAAGGCGGACCTTGATTTGCGCGTTTCGCTGGCGTCCGCCCGCGCGGACCTGCTGAACTCGTTTGTCAACCTGCTTTACGCGCAGGAAAACATCCGCGTCGCCGAGGACATCTCCGCGATACGGGACAAAAACGCCGCGATGATAAGATTGCAGTACGACAGCGGCATGGAAAGCAAAGGCAATCTCATGCAGTCCGAGGCGCTGGCCGAGCAGGCCCGCTCCAATATCGCGCAGTCAAAGCGCTCGCTCGTTTCCGCGCAGCGCGGTCTTGCCTCCAGCCTCGGAATGGACCAGTTCGCGCCGCTTGCCGCGTCGGGCACGCTGGCGGTGCCGCCGTCCGTCGCCGGCATTGACGTGGACGCGGTGACGCCGTCGCTGCCGAACCTGCTTTCCGCCAAAAAAACGCTGGAGGCGGCGCAGACGCAACTGGCGCAGGCGGGAGCGGATATATTCCCCTCGCTGAGCGCCACGCAGAACCTCGGCTGGAGCGGCAATTCCGAACTGCCCGGCAACCGCGCGTGGTCACTGGGGCTGGCGCTTTCCTGGCCGCTTTTCAGCAACGGCCCGACGTATCACAAAAACAACGTCGCCAGCGCCAAAAGCCAGCTTGAAAAAGCCCGGCAGGATTACCGCGGGACGCTGCTTTCGGCGAAAGCCAATTTGCAGTCGGCCCTCGCGCGGCTTGATTCCGCGATAGACGCCGTGCGCATCGCGGGACTTACGCTCGACGCCGCGCGCCAGCGCCACGCGGAGGCCGAGGTGCAGTACCTCGCCGGAACGCTCAATTTCCAGAACTGGCAGGATGTCGAGCAGGCGCTTGTTTCGGCAAAGCAGAATTATTTGTCCGTGCTGCAGGACGCAAATGCGGCGCGCGCCCAGGTTGACAACCTGCTCGGCGTGCCGCTTGGAGACTGAAATGAAAAAGATAATCGTAATCGCAGCCGTTTTGCTCGCCGCCGGCGCCGGCTGGTGGTTTTACTCGCATAAAAAGGTTTCCGGCAAGTCCCCGTTCCAGCCCGTAACCGCCCGCCGCGGCGACATAACGGAAATCGTTGACACCACCGGCGACGTGGAGCCGTTCAATCGCGTCGTGGTAAAGCCTGGAGTCGGCGGGCGCGTGGACCGCCTGCTCGTCGAGGAGGGGGACAAGGTCCAGCGCGGGCAGATACTGGCCTATCTCAGCTCCACCGACCGCGTCGCCATCATGGACGCCGCGCGCGCGAAAGGGCCCGACGAGCTGGCCAAATGGGAGGACACCTACAAGCCCACGCCTGTGCTTTCGCCGCTGGACGGCACCGTCATATTGCGCGGCGTCGTGCAGGGGCAGACGATAGACACCGCCACGCAGATGTTCGCGCTTTCCGACGACCTGATAGTGGTGGCGCAGGTTGACGAGTCCGATATCGGGCGCATAAAGGAGAAACAACGCGCCGTCATCACGCTCGACGCCTACCCTGGCAAAAAAACGGAAGGCACGGTTTTCCAGATACTGCATGAAGGCGTCAGCGTCAGCAACGTCATCACCTATAACGTGAAAATCCGCCCGGACCGCGTGCCCGCCAATTTCAAATCCGAAATGTCGGCCAACATAAAGGTGATAATAAACCGGAAAAAAGGAGTGGTGCTGCTGCCCATAACCGCCATCACCGAGAATCCCGACGGCACCAGAAGCGTCTACAAGCGAGCCGAGGGCGCCAAAAAGCCGGAGCCGGTTAAAATCACGACCGGCATAGAAGACGGCGAGAACGCTGAAATCCTCTCCGGCGTTGACGAAGGCGAGACGGTCTATTACCGCGGCTACGTTCCGCAGCAGGCCTCGGCTTCCAGCAGCCCGTTCATGCCCAGCGGCCCCGGCGCCGGCAAAAGCAGCACCGCGACCAACAGGGCCGCCCGCAGGTTTCAGTAATGCCGGCTTGCGCTGAATAATATGACCGAGGAAATCCGCCCGCTCATAGAGGCAAAGGGCATACGCAAGGTCTACCGGCTCGGCGACACCGACCTGGAAATACTGCGCGGCGTGGATTTGACCATACGCGAGGGCGAGTTCGTGGCCATCATGGGCCCGTCGGGCTCCGGCAAGTCCACGCTGATGCATGTCCTCGGGCTGCTGGACCGGCCCACCGCCGGAAAATACTACATAGGCGGCAAGGAAGTGCTTTGCCTTTCCGACGAGGAAACGGCCTTCCTGCGCTCCAAGACCATCGGCTTCGTGTTTCAGCAGTTCAACCTGCTGCCGCGCATGGGCGCGACGGACAACGTGGCGCTGCCGCTCATCTACTCGCGCACCCCCAACCGGCAGGCCGTAGCCGAAAAAAATCTCGCCCATGTGGGCCTTTCGGACCGGCTGCACCATCAGCCCAACCAGCTTTCCGGCGGGCAGCAGCAGCGCGTGGCCATAGCGCGCGCGCTGGTCAACAACCCCAAGATAATTTTCGCCGACGAACCGACGGGCAACCTCGCCTCCGCCCAGGCAGACGAGGTGATGCGCATGCTCACCGGCTTCAACAAGGCCGGAATCACCGTCGTGATGGTCACGCACGAGCCGGATATCGCCGCCTGGGCCAACCGCGTAATACACATAAAAGACGGGCAGATAACCGAGGATGTCACAAAGCCGGACGCGCCGCCGCTGCCTCCGGCGAAAAAGCACCAGCATATAACCCGCGGCTCGGCCTACCTTACGCCGGCGGAGTTCACCGAGCATTTCATGTCGGCATTGAGGGCGCTGGCTTCCAACAAGATGCGCTCGTTTCTGACCATGCTGGGCGTTATAATCGGCGTGAGCTCCATCGTCGCCATGATGGCGCTGGGGCGCGGCGCGCAGAAATCCATCGAGGAGCGCCTGTCCTCGCTGGGCGCCAACCTGATAACGGTCATGCCGGGTTTTTCGCAGATGCGCGGCGTCTCGGGGGCCAGGACCAGCCGCTTCACGCTCGAGGACGCCAAAACCATCGCCGACAACAAGCAGCTCATCGCCCGCGTGGACCCCAACGTCAACGGCAACGCGCAGGTGGTGTTCGGCCCCAACAACACCAATACCAGCATACTGGGCGCGACGGCGGATTACGCCGCCATGCGCAACGCCCAGCCGGTTTACGGCAGATTCTTCACCGCCGCCGAGGACGAGCGGCTGGAAAAAGTGGCCGTCGTCGGCCAGACGGTGGTCAACAACATCTTCGGCGCGGCCAACCCGATAGGGCAGACGATAAAAATATCGCACAAGAATTTCCGCGTCATAGGCTTGCTGCCGGCGAAGGGCTCGTCGGGATTTCAGGACCAGGACGACATGATAATCATCCCGCTCAACACCGCCATGAAGCGCTCGCTGGGCAGGAAATACGTCAACACCATCTGGATTGAGGCGAAGGATACCGCGAAAATAGACCCGGCCATAGACTATATCACCGCGCTCATGCGCAAACGCCACCGGATACAGCAGGGCAAAGACAACGATTTCAACGTGATGAACATGTCCAACATCCGCGAGATGGTGGAGTCCACCACCAAGACGATGAGCCTGCTGCTGGGCGTTATCGCGGGCATCTCGCTGCTGGTGGGCGGCATCGGCATCATGAATATCATGCTGGTCAGCGTGAGCGAGCGCACCCGCGAAATCGGGCTGCGCAAGGCCATCGGCGCCACGCGCACGGCCATATTGACACAATTTCTCATCGAAGCGTCGTCTTTGTCCATCGTCGGCGGCGGCATAGGCATCGCGCTCGGCGCCGGCATAGCGGTAGCCCTGTCCAAACTGGCGCACTGGACGCTCATAGTAACGGCGTCGTCGGTCATCATGTCGGTCGGATTTTCCGCCTCGGTGGGAATACTGTTCGGCTTCTGGCCCGCCAAAAAAGCCTCCGAACTTTCCCCGATAGAAGCCCTTAGATACGAATAGCCGGCTATTCTCTGGCTAATGTGAGGCCCGCCGCGCGGCGGGAGCCGGAGCGCTTCAGGGCGGCGGCGCAGGCTTCCAGCGTGGAGCCGGTGGTGGCCACGTCGTCTATAATCAGAACGCTTTTGCCGCGCGCGGCGGCGCAATGCTCCGCCGAAAAAGCGCCCGCCAGATTTTGGCTCCGCGCAGACCGGTTCAGCGACACCTGCGGTTTTGTTTCCCTCACCTTCCGCAGCGCGTCTTCCAGATAAACCATTCCCGTGATTTTTGCGAGTTCCCGCGCCAGCAGTTCCGACTGGTTGTAGCCGCGTTCCCTCAAACGCTTTTCCGACACCGGCACCGCAGCCAGGTAGCCGAACGCGGCCAGTTCGCCGTACCTGTCCAGCGCGCCGGCCAGAAATTGCGCCAGATACGGCGCGAGCGTCGTTTTCCCGCGATACTTGAAATGATGCACCAGGGAGCGCGCCTGCGGCGAGAACACCAGCGCGGAGCGAATCAGCGAGCACTTATACCGCGCCGCCTTCGAGCCGCGGCAGTGGAAACAATGCGCGCCGCCGTCCGGCAGCGGCACGCCGCAGCGTTGGCAGAAGAGTTCCGGCACTGGTTCCAGCAGGGAGGCGCAGCCGGGGCACAGCGGTTCTTCGCGGCGGTGCGCGAGGTCGCGCCGGCAATGCAGGCAGGTGCGCGGCAGCAGCAGGTGGAGAAACAGTTTCCCCGCGGCGGACGCGGTTGTGAAAATATCGCGCGGCATTTTCTCAGAATTGCAGCGTCAGCATGCTGCCGGCCTGGTACTGGATGTAATCCTCCTGCGGCAGGTAGAGATGCCACAGCCGCTGGCCCATAGCGTTGAGCGTGAGGCGGAGATTTTTTGAGAGTTCGTAGTCCGCGTTCGTGGTGAGGCTCAGCAAGTTGGAGTTGTCCAGCACGGTCACCGGCGAGCGGCGCAGGGAGTAACTGAGCGTGGTCGTCCAGATGACGCGGTTGGTGAACAGTATAGGCGATTTCATGAACGGCAGCATGAGCCCTTTGGGCAGGTTGAGGTCCGCGCGCGCCATGAGGGAAGGCGTGATGACCGTCAGGTCCTGCGTGACGGAGTTGGCGCCCTGCACGGTCTGGTCGAGGCTGTAGTCAACCTTCGGGGTGAGGCGGAATTTGCGGATATCGAAGGTGCCCTGAAGTGCGGCGTCGCGGTGCAGCGTGGTCTGGGCCACCGCGCCGGCGCGCAAATCGTTCTGCTCGGACGCGCGCTGGTTGTAGCTGAGCAGCATGTCAACGGAGTTTTTGAGCAGGAAGCGCAAATCGGAGCCCCAGGCTTTTTCAGTCGAATCGCTGACGGCCTCCGTTTCGTTGACGCGCAGCGAATATTTGACGTTCATCACCGTGTTGGCCATCCAACCGCGCGAGCCGAGCAGCGTTTCCAGTTGGGTTAAAGTGGCCACCATATCGGGCAGAGTCGTGGTGATTACTTTGCTTTCCGTGCCGGTGACGCTGGTGCGCTGGAGCGATTTGCTGAAATTGTTGGTCACAATCGTTGACTTCAGCGGAGCCCAGCGCCCGGTGAAATTGAAGGCGTCGAACGGCTGCCATTTCTGCGAAGAGGTGTATGTGTCGCGCAGGGTGCGGTTCGTCAACTGCGCGAACGGGTTTTGCGGCGACAGCGGCGCGCGAAGCCACAAAGCGGACAGGGTGTTGAGGTCCTTTTCCACATTCTGCCACGAATCGCCGTCCTGCAACTGATAGCTGTTTGAAAGCGTCAGCGTGCGCAGAAATTTAGCCGAGGGGATTATTTCGCCCGGATTGAGGGCGAGATTGACGCCGCCGTTGGCGGTGCGGTTGATATTTTTGATGTCGCCCACGGCGAACACCGCCGTGGCGGCTCCCGATGTCACGGTGCTGACGGAAAGGTTGTTGTTCTCTATGGTGGTGACGCTGTAGTTCACCGACGGCACGAGCCATTTGAAAATCTTTAGCGTGCTGGTGAACCCGGCGGTCTGCTGCTGCGACTTGGGGTACTCCATATAGAGCGGGGAGCCGCTCGTGAAATCCGCGCGCGACTCGCGCACCTGTTTGAGCGAATAGCTGGGGCTGAAGGTGCTGTCCTTCCAGGGGGAGAAGGTCAGCTTAGCGCCGTAGTCCCGCGTGATTTCGTCGGAATTGTAGTTGCCGGCCTGGCTTTTCGCGACGGTCGAGCCGAAGGCGGTCTTGCTGTCGGTGAGGGCGTAGCTGAGGTCCACATGCGTCGGCAACAGCGCGAACTGCGCCGGCGGGTCATAGGTGAGCGCGCCGGTCCACATCCGCCTGTCGTCGAGGCGTGTCAGCAGCTCGTAGCTGGTGCGCGCAAACGAGTAGCCGCCGCTGAGCCTGGGGAAGGCGTTTATAATCAGGTCGCCCTTGATATTGCCCGCGTTGGTCTCGACCGTGCCCTGCTGGAGCGAGTTCACGAAATTGTTGTTGCCCGTGTTGAGCGTGTTGGGCGTGGTCACAAGCTGGCGCGAGTAATCGGCGTTGACCGGCAGGAAAGAGAGGCGCTTGAATCTCAAATATGCGGTGTCCTGCTCGTTGTCCTGCCTGGTGGCGACGCTGACGGGCGTCTGGAAATTGCGGTCCGAATAGCGGTATTTGCCGCCGAATTCCATCCAGTTGTCCCAGTTGAAATCCGCCTTGGCCATGCGCGCGCTGCCGGTGGCGTTGCGCGGGCTGGCGACATGCACCTCGTCGAGCCACACCGTGCCGTGGTGTGTGATGTTGTCGGGCGTGCGTATGCCGGAGGCGATGAGGCTTACCTGCTGGAAGTTGGCCGCGCCCGCCGAGGATATCGTCACGCCGGGGTATTTGCTGGCGTCCCGCCAGACGTCCGACACCTGGTCGCCGTTGAGGTCGTCTTGCGCTATGGTGTAAAGCCGCCAGCCGGTGAAGTCCAGCGGAATGGAGGCTTCCTGATAATCGGTGTCGTTGCCGACGCGGATGAAAAACCGGGTGCAGGCGCTGGCGATGGTGGAGGCGCACACCTCGTTGCCCGCCGGGTTGCTGAGCAGGAAGCGGAACTCGCCGTGCTGGGAAATGTCTATCGGCTGCGAGAAGCGCCGCTGCGCCGCCAGCGAGACCGGCCCCGTGGATTCGTATATGAGCGCCAGCGACTGCTCGGAGAGGTTGCTGGAGTTGTTCTGCTTTTGCAGGTCGCTCACCGAGCCGTAAAGGTCGTTGAACACCTGCGTCGCGTCGCCGCCGGCGCTGAAAATCGGGGAATAATCCGAGTTGTCCACGTTGTTGACGCCAGAAAGGCGCAGCGAGCCCGGCTGGGTGAAGGTCGAGGAGGCCACGTTCCACGACGTGCCCGTGACGGCCAGCCGCGCCAGCCGTATGGTGCCTTTTTTCACCGTGCCATTGTCGGGCAGTTTGATTGAAACCCGCACCTGGTGTATGGAAGCCCAATTCGAGGCGTTGGAGGCCGGTATGGAGATGGGGACCTGAAGCGTGTGCCAGCCGGTGTAATCCAGCGTCGCGCGCTGCGTGTTGGCCGTGATGTCGTTGAACTGCGGCGACGTGACGCTGGCGTAGCCGAAATCGCCGCCGGAGAAATCCTGCGCGTCGAGCCTGCCGTTGTGGTTCAAATCCTCGGTGTCTATCCTGCCGTTCTGCGCGCCGTAGCGTTTGCTGATAAGCCCCTGCGGCGAATAGAGCCAGCCGATATCTTCTTCGGGGCCAATGGTTCCGTCGCAGTTGAGGTCTTCCGTTTTGGGCGCGGTCAGTGTGAGACCGTTGGAGCAGTGCAGCGTCATGGCGCCGGTACCGTCGGCGTCCTCGTCTATCTGGCCGAGGTGGACGTTCAACTCGTTGCCGGAGCCGTCGCCGTAGACCACCAATTCCAGCAGCGTCTTCTGCGAGAAATCGCGGCCCGAATCGCTGTAGGGGTACACTATCGAGACCACGTTGGACACGGACAGGTCGTAATCCACGGCGAGGACGTGCTGTGTGTCGCCGGAGTTGGCCTGTGAGTGAGGGTTTATGTCGAGCAGCCGGGCGTCCTCGGTGCGCCAGTTTATGGCGTCAGGCGACGAGGGGGGGGCAGGGTAGGGGTTGGAGGCAATTTGCCACTGGTCGAATTCCATTGAGGCCAAATCCTGCTGCTTTATTCCCTCCATGTTGTCTATCAGCGCGAAACCGTTGAGGTTGGGGTTGGTCCTGCTCTGCGCCGCTTCGAGGGCGATGCTGGTCTTGAGGTGAGGCAGGAGGCTGATGTCCTTGAAATGCACGTCGGACTCGTAGACCAGCAGGCTGCGCGCTATGTCGGTGATATTGGGCACGATGGGGGTTTTTGTGGCCGTTTCGTAAAGCGCGGTGCCGCCGACGGAGAAATGGCTGCCGAAATCGTAGGCCACGCGCCCGCCGACCAGAGACGAGGTGCCCAGCCCGCCGAAAGGCGACACGTCGTAGGTCACGTCTATCTTGCTGGAGGAGAGGATGCGGTTTTCGTTATAGAAGGTAATGTAGCCGGAGGCGTAGTCTATGTAATAGTCGAGGTTGCGCGTGAGTTTCGCGCCGTCGAGGATTACCATGTCGCTTTGCGCCACCAGGTTGGGCTCCAGGAAAAACGTCTTGACGCGGCCCGTGAACTCCGCGCGGATGATGAATTTAGATACGGGCGTGGGCGCGTATATCTCGGAGTCGGGCGCGGTTGACGACACCACCGAGGCGAACGGACGCTGCAGGTGGAATATGCCCTGCTCGAAATCCACCAGCATCGTGCCGGGATAGGTTTGCGGCGGGTTGAGCTTCTCGCCCACCGGGTTGCGGTTGAGGTCCTGCACCTTGAGCAGGAAGTTGCCGCGCCCGTCGTCGGCCACGATTTGGGTCTGGCCGAGCGAATAATAGGTTTTGAGTTCGCGTCTGAAACCCGTCTCCAGCTCCTGCGCCGCCTGGGAGATGGGCGTGTCGTTTCTCGTCTTGATTATCTTGAGCAGGTGGGAGACGTTTGACGCGCTGTCGGGGGTGTCGCGCAGTTCCGTGCCGCTGGCGTTCACATAATTGATGGCCATCACGTCCTGCGGATTGAGCGGATAGCGGAACGTGAGTATGCCGTTGTTGTAGTCCAGCGTGTAATCCACGCCCGGCGCCAGCAGCTTGAAGCGCCCGGTATAAGACGACGTGTTCACGCCGAGGTCGTCGGCGGGCATGTCTATGATATCCACGCCGTTGGCCGTCAGATAGGATTGATTGTCAACCAGCACCCGCTCCGAGCCCTGGCGTATCGGCAGATGCAGCGAAGGCGTGCCGAACGCCACGTCGTAATACTGGCGGCGCAGGTAGGCGGTGTCGAGTATGTCCTTGCCCTGATAGGCGGAATTGCCGACGAATTCCTTCGTCTTGGTCGTGCCTTTGGTGCGGCTGCCGATTATCGTGGAGCTGAGCCCTTTGTATTTCAAGTCCACGCGGATGCCGAACAACTGCTTGCTGTACTGCACGAATTCCGACGAGGGCAGCGACAGGTCTATGTCTCCGAAGGCGGCGTTCTGCACCACGTCCTGCGATTCGCCCTTGTAGACGATGGAGATGTCCTGCTTGTCGGTGCGGCTGTCGTCGTAGTCCACTCCGACGGTGATTTTCGGCCCGATTTTGCCCTGCATTTTGACCTGCAGCTGCTGCTGGAGGTCGAAGAAGCTCAGCGATTGCGCGCGGGTGGTGCTCTGCGGGTTGAGGTACTGCTTGGAGCTGTAGGAAAATCCCAGCGTTTTTCTGCCGGTCACGGAAAGCGAGGTGCCGTAGCCCGGCATTTCGACGGACGGCGGCAGTTCCTGCGGCTCCGCCGCCGCTGCGGGCTGGGTCGAAACTTCCACCGCCGCCTGAGTGGAAACCAGCAGCCCCGCCTCCGCCTTTTTCCTGACGGCGTTCCATTCAAGCGGCGTGTAATCGGGCTCCGGCGGCTCCTCGGGAAGGAGCTCGTCCGGCGCGGTTTCCTTGCCGGACAATACGGCTTGTTCCGGTGTTATCTGCGGCGAGGGGGTTGCGGACGTGGAGGTCTCCTCGTTGAACAGCGATTCCAAAGCGGCGCGGTCCAAAAGCGGAAACCCGCTGCCGCCCTGCTCCTGCTGGGCGGCGGCGCGAACAGCCAGTCCTGTCGTTGACAACAGGAAGGCGCACCAAAAAACAAGCTTTTTAGGCACTCTATTGAGTTTAGTACGCGTTCTGTGGAAAGTATAACATAACTTAGTCACGGTGCACATTTGCGCATTTGGTGGATTGCCCGTCTGCTGAAAAACCCATATTTGCTAGAATTGGTTCGTGCGCATCAGGATATTTCCCCGTTACATAATACGGCTGCTGCTGCCCTATCTGGCTCTGGCGGCGGGCATATTCACCGCCGTGCTTTGCATGAATCAGTTCGCCCGGGTGCTGGGCGAGGCCATCAAGATAGGCGCGCCGCTTGGCTGGGTTTTTTACGCCATGTCGCAGCTTACCCCCGGCATGCTGGCGCTGGGCGCGCCGATGGCGTACCAACTGGCGGTGCTGCTGACGCTGGGGCTGCTTTCCGAGCGCGGCGAGTTGCTGGCGCTGCGCGCGGCGGGATTTTCGTTCTGGCAGATGGCGTGGCCGCCCGGCCTCGTGGCGCTGGCGCTGTGCGGCGCGCTGCTGTGGCTCAACAATTTCGCCAGTCCGGCCTGCTTCAGGCGCTTCATGGACTCGCGCTACGCGCTGGCCGGCAGGATTTCCAACCTGCGCGTTGAGCCCAAAACAGTGGTGAACGTGGGCCAGTGGCGCTTTTACGCCGACACTGTCGAAGACGACGGCGCGCTGGAGCAGGTGATGCTGTTCCGCTACCCCCAGGGCGCCGAAGGCCGCGAAAACTGGACTTTGCGCGTGAGCGCGCCGCGCGGCACTTTCGCGATTGTGCCGTCGCAGGGGCTGGTGCTGGATTTGGAGGACGGCGAGATGCAGAAAGTGGACCCCGCGGACCCCTCGCGCGTCATAATGGCGCGTTTCGGGGAATACTCCGTGGCCATTCCGCTGGTGTCGCCGGGGCAGGGCGCGCGCGATATCTCGCTCAACGAGCTTTCCACGCCGGAAATAATCCGCGGCATAAAGCACGCCGAGCTCACCGAGCAGCGCCGCGCGGAGTATAAAGTGGAAGCCGCGACCCGGCTTGCGGTGGCGCTGTCGCCGCTGGTGTTTTTCTGGCTTAGCTGCCCGCTGGGCATAGGGCTCGCGAGCCGCAGCCGCGCCGCGGCGATGGTGCTGAGCGTGGGCATCCTGTTCGCGTTTTACGGCGCCACCGCGTCCGGCATAAGCCTGGGCCGGAAACTGCACGCCCTCTCCTGGTGGGCGCCGTGGCTGGCCGACGCGCTTGGCCTGCTGGCCGGCTTTTTCTTCTGGCGCAGGGCGGTGCGCGGATGACGGGGCTTTTCAAGCGGTATATCGCGGCGAAATTCTGGGGCCCGTTCGCTTTCGGGATGGGGATTTTTTCCGCGCTGGCCTTCCTCGCGGATATCTTCAACAACATGAGCAAGCTGTCGAAATCGTCCGCTCCGGCGGCGGTGATGGCGAAATACTTCCTGTACAGCGTGCCGTTCTGGTCGCTGATGATAGTGCCGGTGGCGGCGCTGCTGGCGGCGCTGTTTGTGCTCTCGGAACTGGTTTCAAAGGGAGAATGGATGGCCGCCGTCGCAAGCGGCTACAAGCCGAGGCAGGTTGTGGCGCCGGTGCTGTTTTGCTGCGCGCTGGTGGCGCTGTGCCATTTCGCGCTGACGGAAACGGTGTCGCCGTCGCTGCGCACGACCTCCGAGCGCATCTTCGAGCGCGATATCTCCGGCAACGACAATTACCGGCGGGGCCGCAAAAAAGACATAATGGTCCGCGTCGCCGACGACACGTTTCTTTCCGCGCGCGAATTCGACGCGGAGTCCGGCGCGATGAGCGGCGTTTCCATAAGCGTGCAGCGCGGTGGGCTCGTCTCAAGGCAGGCGCAGGCGCAAACCGCCGTCTGGGACGATTTCCAGGAGCAGTGGATTCTGCGCGACGGCGTAAACCGCGTTATAGCCCCTTCCGGCGAGGTGACCGAGGAGCAGTTCTCGAAGTTCCCGTCCGACATAGACATAGAGCCCGCGCTGCTAAACGTGGAAAAAATATGGCCGGAGGACGTAACGCTGCCGGAGCTTTCCCGCCGGATAGCGGTCCTGAGGCGCATCGGCTCTCCGTCGGCGCGGGAGGAGGTTTTCTACAATTCCAAAATCGCGGCCCCGTTTTTCAATTTCGTCCTGTGCCTTGTGGCCGTGCCTTTCGCGGTAAAGGTCCGGCGCGGCGGCAAGATGCTGCATTTCGCCGCCGCGATAACGCTGGCTTTCTTTTTCTGGTGGATGAATTCCATTTCCCAGTCGGCGGGCGAGGCGGGCATGATGGCGCCCGCGGTGGCCGCCTGGCTGCCCGTGGCCGTTTT
Organism: Elusimicrobiales bacterium; assembly: GCA_028688475.1. Classification (GTDB taxonomy): domain Bacteria; phylum Elusimicrobiota; class Elusimicrobia; order Elusimicrobiales; family Elusimicrobiaceae; genus JAQTYB01. The sequence goes on along the minus strand of JAQTYB010000028.1, from coordinate 4,218 downwards.
CGGCTCGGCGGGAATTTTTCTGGCCAAAAGAGCCGGCCTCTGATTCCCGCCAAAAGGCGCAACAACGACAGACTCAGCCGCAGATTAACGCAGACATGCGCAGATGAAAACTGATTGTTTCAGCAGAGTGTCCGCAGTTTGCCCGAAAATCGCAGTTGCTGCGATTTCCGGGTTTATCCTGCCCCGATAAATTGGATATGGCAAAGAAATACCCCGCCAGTGCCTTGTGTGTTTTTTGGCATTATTTTCGCCCTTTACCCGGATTGTGCAATAGAGTAGCGGGATTCGAGGGCGGCTGGCGGGACATTTCTGTGTAAAATTTGGAGCGAATAGCCGTAGTAGCTATTCGCTCCAAATTTTGCGTCGAACTGTCCTCGGCATCCACCCTCTCGGTCCGAGCTATCTATTGCACCATCAGGGTTTATTGTTATTTCATCAGTCGTTGCGGGGGCCGCAATGGCAAGTTTTGTCAACCCAGAATGCCTGCAACCACCAGCGCGGCAATATCAGCACGCCCACGAGGCTTTCACCCGTCGCCACGCCTAAAAACCGGCCACAGAACTGCTGGCGCGGGGGACTGTGCCTGATGGGCGTCCACTCCGGCGCATTCCGCCCGCAAAAGTTTTTCCGACTCATTTTCCAATGGAAAGTATGCTGGGCACACTAAAAAAAGCGGTTTTCCCCTGCTTATGTCGGATATTATTTGAAACAATGCGGAGGGTTTTTCTGCGGAATCATCTTACTGCGTCATAAACGCTATCTCTTGATGAATACGAGCCAGTTTCTATGATACAGTAATGCTAATATTGGCTAATATTGCGTTCCCTTTTACCCTGATATTTATGATAGAATAGAGGCGAGATTATTTTCCGGGGGAGCATATATGCAAAACGTCGACGTCGTTCAAGGCAGTGCGCAGGTTGCGGAAAAAAAAGCGTTTTGGGGCGATTTTTTGTTCCGTGCGTTGAGTCCCAGGTTTTTCGCTATAGTCGCCTTAGTCGTGCTGTTGGGCGCGGGCGTAAGCAGAATGCTTCCGGACAAGTACTCCACCTATGCGGTGCTTCAGACGGGTTTTTTTGACGGTCCGGCATACACACTCAGCGAAATGGCTCAGTTTTTAAGAAGCATTGACCTTGTCAAACCACGGGCTGCGGCCTGCGGCATTCACATGGATGACATAGCGCTGCAAAAGTATCTGGGATGGGATGTTTCCGCGACGGAAATCAAGGGTACTTCCATGATACGGCTCTCGGTGCAATACGACGATCCCGTCGCGGTTCAAAAGCTGACTGCCCAACTTGCGGACCTGCTGATTGGAATGGGCAACGAGAAGCTCAACCGATTCAGAGACGTGACCAGAGAACGTCTGGCGAACATGAGCGAGCAAAGAAAATCAATGTACGCCAGTTTGGACAAAGCCTGGCTTGTCAAGTCCGGCACCGCCTACAAGTTGTCTGGCGTTGCTGATTTTCCGGTGCTGACTTTGCTGTTGCAAAATTCCCTGCCTGGAATGAACGCGCAAATCACCTCGCTCATAAACTCGGAAGCCGATTTGAAAATGGCGTTGGCGAAGTCGGAGGATTTCAGGCTGGTATCTTCCCCCGCGCTTCCGCTGAAACGGTGGCGGTTTCTTACTCTTTTCGTTCTTCTCGGCGTGGCCGTAGGACTTTTGGATGCCTGGTTCGCTTTCGGGCGTTCCCGCTCGGTGTGATGCCGCCTGAAACAACGCTATGAGCTGGTCCATGCCGGAACAGAACAGGGCATTTTTGACCACCGGTCCGACAAGGCTGCTTGTTTTTTCTATTACGGCCATCATAGCTTTGCTGGTTTTCAACTTCTTTTCGGATTGTGTCCGGCAGGATAAATTTTTTGCCTTATATCTTTCAGGTTTTGGATTTATAGCTCTGTCCGGTTTTCTTATTTTCAGGCAGGATTTTTCGGATGTATTCACTCCCGCGCTGGTTACGCTTATATTGCTGTTTTTATACACTTCGGTTACGCTTTGCAGCTATCTTGACCACGGGCATGCTCCGCATGGCGAAATTTACGGCAGCCATACTCTGGTAGTGTATTGCCAGGCCGTACTTTTGGGGGTATGCGGCATATTTTTCGGGGAACAATTGGGAAACAAGACGAGCCGGCTTTTGCTCTTCCGAAATATTGATATCAGCGTGGGTCTGGACAATAGAATATACCGAAAGCTTACATGGGCCGCTCTTGTTTCCCTTGTCATTTTCCTTCCGTGGACGTACAAAGCGTTTGATTTTTTTCATGCCAAGTCATATTATATGGCCGCGCTATCGTCCCGTGTGGAATACGTCGCAGCGGGTCCTCTGCAACCCATCAAAGAAGTGTTCCTGCGGGATATTCCGATACTTATCATAAATATTTGGGCTCTGATGACGCTTTTCAGGCGCTCAAAAATCCTGTTGAAATTGCTGGCCGCGGCTGTTTTCGGCTCATTCGCGATAACGCTGCTTCTCACCGGCGCGCGAAGCACGGTAGCCATGTATGCAGTTGCAATAACACTGCTGTTCCACTACCGGCTGCGGCGCATAACTCTTGGCTGGCTCGCAGTTCTGGTGACCGTAGGTATAATTTTCGTGCAGATGATGTCATTTGCCAGAAGCAGCGCTGTTGCAAAACCGCTGCCGATGATAAAAACCACTTGGGAATTGCTGCAAGATAATCCCGGCTCACTCCTACCCAAAGATAACAGCGAGTTGCTCTCCGCGGAAACCTTTATGCGATTGGTGCAGGGGATTCAAAACGGCGAAACTGAATACACATGGGGCAGCTCCGTGTTAAGCGAAGCGCTGGTTTATGTGCCGAGGGCGTTGTATCCAAACCGTCCGCAGCCGTTGTCCTACAAATTTCTTGATGTTTTTTATCCCAAAGTCAGGGAAACGGGGGGAGCCTACGGTTTCTTTTACCTCGGAGACGGCTACTGGGCTTTCGGGTTGCCCGGTGTATTCGTGTTCATGATGCTGTTCATGGCGTTGCTGCAAACTGTTCACGGCACGCTTTTGCGCCTGAAGTCCGGAAGCTTCGCAATTCTCTGCTACGGTTTCGTTTACTATCCGATGGTTATGTCTCTGCGCGGCGGAATGTGCATGACGCTGAAGGCGGCTATGATGAATTTATTGCTTGTTGTTCCTGTTATCCTGATATGCGGTCCGGGAACCTTCAAACAGAGTGAGCGGCATGGAAACTAAACCGAAACCTGATGCGCAGATATATTACGAGAACTACTACAGCAAAAAAGGGAAGTATCGAAACGATATACTGATGAATCACGGCGTTTTGTTCCAAAGCCTGGCGCTCCGTAAATCGCTTGTGGAAGCCCTCAGAACCTTACCGATATCAAAGGACTTTAAAATACTGGATGTGGGTTCCGGAAACGGCGCCAGCGAAGCCTTTTTGCAGCTTTTGATGTGCGGACTGCCTCCTGAGCGTCTTTATGGGATAGACATAATCGCGGAGCGGATAGAACAGGGCCGGCATATGTTCCCGAACATGAATCTGACCTGCGGCGACGCGGCGAACATGAAATATGAATCCTGTTATTTCGATATGGTTTTGGAATCTACAATGTTCGGAAATCTTGCCGACGACATTTCACGGAAAATAGCCGCTGAAATGTTAAGGGTCACCAAACCGAAAGGGTATATAATGCTTATAGACTGGCGCTACGATTTTTGGCGCCAGGGGTATAACGCCGTCTCAAAAAAGCGCATCGGCAACCTCTTTGACGTCGGCGCTAAAGCGAAAGTGCATTGCGCTAAAAACGGCGCGCTGTTGCCGCCGATAGGCCGCTTTTTGTCGGCACATGCGTCTCCTTTGTATTTTCTGGTGCAAAAAACCATGCCGTTTCTGGCGGCGCAGGTAACAACGGTTTTGCAGAAGGAAAGTTGAACCCGGATTGTGCAATAGAGTAGCGGGATTCGACGGTGGCTGGCGGGATATTTCTTTGTAAAATTTCTCGCGAATAGCTACGGCTATTCGCGAGAAATTTTCCGTCGAAATCTCCTCGCCATCCGCCGTCTCGGTCCTCGCTATCTATTGCACAATCCGGGTTGAAAAATAGGTTTAGAGCCTGTTTAGAATCTTATATCAAGCGAATCTGTGTATCATACAGGTGATAAGCTGATGGCGACGCGCGCGGCAGTCCGGCAAAATCAAGGTCTCAAAGGCCGCAAGAGAGCAAGGTCGCCGCGT
>JAQTYB010000116.1 GCA_028688475.1 Elusimicrobiales bacterium | reverse complement strand
TGCCCATCCAGGACGCGAACACCGCGCTGATGGAACCCCAGAGCTGGGTCTTCGGGTCGTCGGGGAATTCCTTGCCGAGGACTTCCTTCACCTTCGGCTTGAATTCCGCGCAAAGCTTTTTAAGATCTTCCGCGCCCAGCTCGGTGTCGTTTTTGACTCCGCGGCGGGCTTTTAGCTCGCCCAACATCCGGTCGAGCAGCTTGCGGATGCCCATGTCCTCTTCGGGCTCGATGCCGGCGGCTTTTTCCATCACCACGTCGGCGTACATCATGATGAGGCGGCGGTACGCGTCGTAAACGAAGCGCTCGTTGCCGGTCTGGGCTATCATGCCCGGTATGGTCTTTTCGGTGAGGCCGACGTTAAGAATGGTTTCCATCATGCCCGGCATGGATTTGCGCGCGCCGGAGCGGACGGAGACGAGAAGCGGGTTCTGCGCGTCGCCGAAGTTGCGTCCGACGAGCTTTTCGATGCGCTCGAGATTCTTGTCCACGGTTTCGCGCAGGCCCTTGGGGTAGGTGCGCTTGTTCTGCCAGTAATAGGTGCAAATGTCCGTGGTGAGCGTAAATCCCGGCGGGACGGGCAGCCGCAGGTCGGGATGGCCCGCCATTTCGGCGAGGTAGGCGCCTTTGCCGCCGAGCAGGTTCTTCATGGACTCGCGGCCCTCGGCTTTGCCTCCGCCGAAGAAATAGACCGGTTTTGCAATTTTGATTGCTTTGGCCGCGCGGGCGGCGGGCTTCTTTTTGGCGACAGCGGTTGTTACCATTGGGGTCTCCTTTATATAATAGCGATGAAGCAGTCGAGATTGGTTGTTGCGGGAGTTATCGGTATTCGCCTCCGGTGGAACATATAAATTCTATGATAAATCGCGTCTCTCATGCAAACCGCTCCGGCAAGGTCCAATCCGCGCCGCGCGCGTTTTTGATATTCACCGGCACCGAACTGTTGAGGGGGAAACTCAACGCCTACACGCCGCTGTTGAGCGCGGAACTGGCGCAACTGGGCATAGAGACGCGCGGCGAGGCGACGCTGCCGGACGACGCGGACGCGGTTTCCCGCGCCGTTAAAAACGCGTGTACGGACTGCGATATCATCATAGTCACCGGCGGGCTCGGCCCGACTTTTGACGACGTAAGCCGCGAAGCCGCCGCCGCAGCGCTGGGCCGCGAACTCAAGCTTTCAAAACCCCTGCTGTCCGCGCTTGAAAAACGTTTCGCGCGCATGAACCGCGCCATGCCGCCCACGAACGCGCGGCAGGCGCTGCTGCTTGACGGCGCGAAATCCCTGCCCAACCCCGCCGGAACCGCGCCGGGGCAGATTTGCGTTTTCACTCAATCCGGCAGACGCAAGCTGCTTGCGCTCCAGCCCGGCCCGCTGGGCGAATGGCGGCCCATGTTCGCGCGCCACATCAGACCCGCGTTAAAACGCCATTTTAAAACGGCAAAGCGTCCGCCCTGCGTCGAAATAAAAATAGGCGATATGTCCGAAGCCGCAGCGGGCGAGGCATTGTCTCCGGTGATAAAGGCTTTCCCGGACGCGGAATTCACGATACTGGCCTCGCCGGGCACGGTGCGCTTTTTCGCCTCGCCGCGCGGTTGCGAAAACCCGGCGGCGGACGCGGCGCGCATAAAAGAGATGTGCCGCGAACTGCTGGGGGACAAAATTTTCGGCGAGGGGCACGACTCTCTTGAAAGCGCGCTGGGCGGCGCGCTGAAAAAACGCGGCTGGACGCTGGCAACGGCGGAATCCTGCACCGGCGGCCTGATATCCCACCTTATAACCAATGTGCCGGGCAGCTCGGAATATTTTCTGGGCGGCACGGCGGCATATTCAAACGCCGCGAAAATGAAAATCCTCGGAGTCAAAAAAACCACGCTGAAAAAGCACGGCGCGGTATCCGCCGAATGCGCGCTTGAGATGGCGCGCGGCGCGAAAAAACTTTTCGGCGCGGACTGCGCTGTTTCCACAACCGGCATAGCCGGCCCCGGCGGCGGCACGCCGCAAAAACCCGTGGGACTGGTCTATATAGCCGCAACCGCCCCCGGCGTAAAAGACGTGGTGATAAAACACCAGTTCGGCTCTACAAGAGAACCCAATAAAACCTTCGCCGCCTCGGCGGCTCTGAATTTAATCCGCTGTCACATAAAAATCGCGCATTCCTAATCAGTTCCGCATATTAAAGTCCGGCCCTCAAATTTATACCCTGTTAAACTGAAAGTTACAGGTCGAAAATTATATGTGGCGGACTTCTTTTGAAAAAAACACTGCTTCTTTTGCTTCTCGCCTGTCCGTCCTTCGCCTCTGGTTTGCAGTACGGCGCTGAATTTTCCGCCAACTCCCGCAAACCGAAAACCGCCGATTTCGACAGGGACACAGATTTCATGCAAAACGGCGCCAGCCAGTTCTATTACCCGAATTATTACCGCGCGGACGTAACGCCCAACAACTTCAACCCCGAAACGCGCGTTTTCGCGGAAGGCAAATCGCCGCTTAAACTGGGCGTGTCCGCGGGCGTTTCATATATATCTCCCGTAACTTTCAACTCGCTGGGCGTGACAGCGGGCAACGCCTCATGGACGCGCGCATACAGCCTCAGCGCCTTCATGTTTCCGGCGGAGCTTTACCTGAAATACAGGCCGAGGGGGGAGAGGGTTTCGCTTTCGCTGGGCGGCGGCGCGGATTACGTTATGGCGAAAACCTCCGTGAACATAACCGGCCCCGCCGGGACCGCTTCCGGCGATTTCACCAGTTCGGGGCTGATGACGCACTTGAGCGCGGGCATGGAGGTTTTTATTTTCCGGCACGTTTCCATCGGCGCGGATTTCAAGTACCTGTTCAACGGCGTGCTGGAAAATTTCAAAGGCGCGATGTCGGACCCGCGCAACGTGCACGAAGGCAGCGGCGATTCCACGCTTATGATGCTGCCTGAGGCCGGCGGACATGAAATGCTGGTTCCCAGGCTTGACACGGACCCCGCGCTTGCCGGCGCGCGGCCCATGCGGGCGGATTTCGGCGGGTTTTACGGCAGAGTGGCGCTGAGAATTTATTTCGGCGGCGGACTTCCCGCGCCCACGCGGTGGCGCGCGGCGGAGTAATGCCAAATCAAAATAGCCAGCAGCAGAAATATCCCGGAAAGCCAAAGCCCGATTGTAAAATAAGGGTCTGAGTACTCTAAAACCGCCTTGTGCCGCCCCGGCGGAACCGGAATGAACATCCCCTTATGCTTGTCGGTTTCAACGGCAACCCGTCGCGCATCAATCGCCGCGGCGAAGAACGGATTGTAAAGAAAATTAACGGCCAGTTCGCCCGGCGTTGCCCGCTCAGTTTCAAGAACAATCCGGTTGGTCAGAATTTTATATTCGATGCCGTCCGCTTTGCCCGTGTCGCGCCAGTAGACGAGCGGCAGGGCGCGCGCATCCTCATAAACCGTTCTGCGCGGCTCTTCAAAGCGCGGCATTATGCCGTAGGCGCCGAGCGCGGGACCGTAACGAACGGTCTCGGACTCTTTGACCACATACCATCTCACGCCCCAGCGCCGGAAATATTCCACGGCGTTAGGCCTTATCGGCCCGCAATATGCGGAAACATAATTGAGGCCGCAAGCGGCCTCGAAATTGGATTTCGGGATGAAAGGGTCATAGCCCGCGAAATGATAAAGCCCCCACAGCGTGGCGTAATTGAATCCCAGCGAAGCGGGGGCGAAATCCCTGCCGGAGACGTAGCCCAGCGAAAATATCCTGCCCGAAACCAGCGCGCCGGCAAGCGGCTCCGCCGCCGGTTTTGGCTCGGAACGCTGCACGAAACCGCGCCCGATATCGCGCGTGTAAAGCGCGCCGAAATCCGCCGCCGTAACCGCCAGCAGCGCGGCGAAAACAATCCTGCGGCCTTTGCCCGCGAACCGGTCCAGCAACGCGGGCAGCGCGCAGCAGGCCAGAGTTATAAGGTAGAAACTGGCGATTACGCCCAGTTTGAAATGCCAGCGGAACCGGTTGAGTATCGGCACGAGATACACAACGCGGTCGAAAAACCCCGCCGCCCATAACAGCGCGACTGCCGCGCAGACGAGCAGAGGCAGCGCAGCCGCGTCCCGCCGCAAACGCTCCCTGACTCCGCGAAAAAACACCGCCAGCAAAAACAAGGCGGCATAACCCAGGTGGGAAAAATACGGAGTGAACCTGTCGGCAAAAACTTCGTGCGGCGCCAGAGCCTCGCGCAGCCGCGGCGGCAGCGAATGCAAATCCGAAAACGGCCAGACAAGCCCCAGCAGCCAGAGCGAAAACCGGTAGCTCAACGAGGAAAACTGCTCATACGCCAGCGCGGCGCTTCTGGCATATGAGACGCGCATCTGCGCCAGCGTGGGCAAAAGCAGCGGCAGCGAAAGCGCGGCGGTGAGGGCAAGACTTATCCCGTAAAGTTTCAGCGCCCGCGCGCGTTTCTCCCGCGCTATCCTGGAAAGCAGCGTGCCGGCGAAAACCATTTCCAGCAGGACGGCATAGACAAAGTATTGCCCGTAACCCGAATAAAACAATAAAAGCCGCGCCGCGGCAAGCAGAAACGCGCGCCCCGTTTCGGCCCCCGTTACCGTTTCATAAGCCAGCAGATGCAGCCACGGCAGCAGCGCCGCGACGGGCCACACGCAATACCAGGACACGCCCACTATCACCGCGAAGGGATTGAGCGCCCAGAGCAATCCAGCAAAAAAAGCCGCGCGGGAATTCTCCGTCAGAGCCCTGACAAAAAAGAACATGCCCGCCGCGCCCGCGAGCATGTGCAGAAAAGAGAAGATATCCGGCCCCCAAAGCGGCCCGCCTGAAAACAGTTTCGAGAGCCACACGGACAGATATACCGGCGGATAAAGCGCGGCGCTGGCCCCCAGCCAGGGCGCGCCCAGAAACTGGTGGAAATTGAACTGGGCGATAACGCCCTCGCCGGCAAGGCTCCGGTATAAATGCGCGAAAACCGGCAGGACGCTGTCCAGATTGTCGTCTTCAAGGAAATAATACGGATGCAGCCATTCCAGAAACAGGAAAAACAGCGCTGTGGCGGCGCACAGGCCGGCGAACCAAAGCCGGCTGGAACTTCCGGCAGCCGGACCGCTGCCGGCGTCTTTTTCAGCAAATGCCATCGGACGGAGCGGCTATTTTCCCTGATAACCCGGAAGGCCCGCCGCTTCAGGGGAGTGGGCAAGTTTGACGCCCTTTTCGACGCAAGCGTCAAAATCGTCCGCGATATCCCGGCTGCTTATTCTGGAGCGGAAAAAATCGGCCCATTTGAACTCGGTGAAAGGCGTCTGTGATTTGTCATATCCGCCCGCCTTGCGCACGAAGCCGGCAAGGCTGCGGTACGGGTCGTCTTTCAAATCCTCCACTCGCGCGGGAATGGCGGAATATGACATTGGACCGTGCCCGTTTTCGTCATACGGGTAGACCCAGTTCCGCTCGCTCATCTTGTTCCAGAAATCGCTCATGGAATAGCCGGAATAATCGGCGATGACGTTGCACCAGGTGCCGTCCACACCCGTCTCATACAGCGCCCGCGCCAGATGGTGATGGTCCACTATGTAATACTTGCCGCCCGGGCCCAGCACCGACGGCTCGGGATTTTCCTTTTTGAATTTTTTAAGCTCGTCCTTGTCCATCTTCCTGAGCTTGTGCTTTTTCACTTTGACTTCCGCCATGCCGACGGAAATCTGGGTCGGATGCAGTTCCGCGACGGCGCATTTGACCATGCCGGAGTTTTCACCCGCCAAAACCGGCAGCGCAAAAGCCAGGCTCAAAAAAACCGCCAATAAAGTCCTTTTCATGCGAAGCCTCCAGTTTGTATAAGCATAGTCTAACAGATTGCAGCCCTGTTCCGCATGGGCCATTAGTCCCTATTCGGGCGGCGGGCGTTGCTAATCATATAGATACGATAAAACATGCTCTTTGTGGAATAAAAGCAGAACGCTCAGAAATAACATGTGCCAGGTCTTCGAATAGCAAAAAGTCCGTCTGCGCAGCCTCGCCAGATAA
>JAQTYB010000027.1 GCA_028688475.1 Elusimicrobiales bacterium | reverse complement strand
GCACCCTCTCCTCACTGAATTGCGAGTTTTCAAATTCTAATCAAATAAAGCGCAACCTTCAATGACGTCCGCTGATGGCGACAAGAATTGGCTTTTTTGGTAGAATATGTTTGCTGGCGCTTGCGCACCGAAGTTTGCGGCGGAGAAACCGGTCCGACATTCAATGCCACCGTAGCTCAGCGGTAGAGCGGACGTTTCATAAGCGTTAGGCCGGAGGTTCGACCCCTCCCGGTGGCATTTTCCTTTTCCCCTCTCATAATCATTCGGCTCTGCTCGTTTGCGCAACGGTTGCGCCCTTGTCGCACGCGCGCAAAGGTTATTATAATAGACGCATGCAAGGGGGCGCGATGCGCGGCGAAATGATTCTTTACGGCGCGTTTCTGGTCATCTTTTTTTACGGCGCGGCGTTTTTGGCAGGGCACAAACCTTCTGTTGGAAAAAACCGGACGGAGGAAGATGGTCCCGGCGTGCGTCCGGATTTTACCCCGCAAACCATGCTCGGCCCTGTTTTTCTGGCCGCTGCGGCGGCGCTTGCCGGCTGGGCGGCTTACGCGGAGCAATCGGAAACTTCCTGCGGCAGCGTGGTATTTTTCACGGCGCTCGTCGCGTTAGCTCTGGCATACGCGGCGAAAATGGATGTCTTCGGCGGCAACGACTGATGCCGGATTCCAACCCCCGCGGCTGGCTGCGCCGCCTGCGCACGCTGAGGTTTTACGTGGCCAGCCCGCTTTGCTCGTGCTGCGCCGCCGAGGTCAGCCAGGCTTTCGCGCCGCAGTACGACGCGGCTTTCGCGGGAATGGAGCAGGCGCCCTCGCCGGAGCAGGCGGACGTTCTGGTGCTTGCCGGTCCGGTCACAAAAAAGGCCGCGCCGGAGCTTAAAAGAATTTACGACGCCATGCCGGAGCCAAAGTACGTCATAGCTTTCGGCGCGTGCGCGCTCTCCGGCGGGGCGTTTTTCGATTCCTACGCCGTGGCGAAAGGCGCGGCGAAAGTCGTGCCGGTGGATTTGACGGTGGGCGGCTGCCCGCCGTGTCCGCTGGATTTCATAGCGGCGGTGCGCAGGCTGCGCGAAGGGTGTCCCGATGAATGCTGAACCGGCGGATGCCGTGCTGACGCTGCTGCGGACGGCGGACTCCGGCGCGGCTCGTGTCAAACCGCGCGGCGCGGATTTCGCGGTTTATCAGGTTTCAAAGGACTCGGCGCTTCAGGCGCTTGGCGCGCTGCGGAGCGCCGGCGGGTTCGACACGCTGGAGACGATAATCGCCTCCGACCTGACCGGCGGACTCAACCGCCGCGGCTACAGCTATCCGCCGGGGCATCCGGCGCGCGATAGCGCGGCAAATCGCGGGCGCGCGGGCGGCGCCGGAAAAATGGAGCTCACCTATATGCTGTCCTCGGGCATGGCGCAATCCCGGGCGGCGGTGCGAATAGCGCTGCCGCATACGGAATTGAAGCTGCCTTCCGCGCGGGAGATATACCCCGCGGCGGACAGGCTCGAGCGCGAGATTTACGATATGTTCGGCGTGGTGTTTTCCGGGCGCGAGATATCGCGCCTGCTGACCCACGAAGGCTCGGCGGATTTTCCGCTGAGAAAAGAGTACGTTCACAGTTACGACATTCTGGACTGATTTAGAGCTTATCCGTAAATAAGCTCAGTAGACGAAATTTCGGATTTTGAGCCGAGCCGAAGCGGGCGCAGGCGAGCAGGACTATTGCCTGTAAGCCGAAGACCGCGAAGGCGCAGGCCAAAAGCCGAAATTGCAGTGCACGAGATTATTTACGGATAAGCTCTTTAGGAGGATACGATGGCCTTTTGGAATAACGACCAGCCGGACGCCACTCCCAAACCGACGGCGCGCGTTACGCCGCCCCAGCCGCCAGTCCAGCCGGCGCCGCCGCCCCAGCCGCCGCAGGCGCAGATTCAGCCGCAGGCGCAGCATCCGCCGCAGCCGCAGGCCAAGACGCCGCAGCAGGTCCAGCCGCAGCCGGCGCGCCAGTCGCTCGAGGAAAGATTCGGCATGATGATGAAGAATTCGGCGCGCACCCCGGCGATAGATTTGGCCATACAGATAAGCGACCTCGTGCTTGAGGAGGCCGTGGCCAACCGCGCCAGCGACGTGCATTTCGAGTATCACGGCAACAACCTGCGCATACGCTTCCGCGTGGACGGCATTTTGCAGGACGCGCTCGTGCTGCCGCGCAACCAAAATATACCCATAACGCAGCGCCTGCGCGTGCTGGCGGGCTTCGACCCCGAGCCGCCCGCCACCTACCGCACCGAGGAGGGCCGGTTCCAGAAAATACTCTCCGGCAGGCCCATCCAGGTGCGCCTCTCCGCTTTTCCGACGATAAACGGCGAGAAGCTGGTGCTGCGCGTGCTTGACCGCACGCAGATGGGACTCAATCTCGACCAGCTGGGCCTCGCTCCCGAGGCGCTGGACACGCTGCAAAAAATCATACACAGCCCCTACGGCATATTTTTCGTCACCGGCGCCACCGGCAGCGGCAAGACCACCACGCTCTACGCCATGGTGAAAACCGTCAGCACGCCGATGATAAACATCATCACGCTGGAGGACCCCGTCGAGTACCGCCTGGAGAGCATCAACCAGGCGCAGATAAACCACAAGACGGGCTTCGGCTGGGGCGAGGGGTTGCGCACCATACTGCGCCAGGACCCCGATATCGTCATGGTGGGCGAGGTGCGCGACAAAGAGACCGCCGAAATCAGCATGCGCGCCGCGCTCACCGGCCACCTGATATTCACCACGCTGCACACCATAAGCGCGGCGGGCGTGGTGGAGCGCCTGTTTGAAATGGGGATACCGCCCTTTCTGATAGCCTCTTCCATGCTCGGCTCCATGGCTCAGCGGCTGGTGCGCAAGGTTTGTCCCCAGTGCTCCGTGGACGCCGCGCCTCCTCCCGTGGCGGCGGTGGAGGAATTCGTGAAATCGCTCGACCCCGTGGAAGCCAAGTCGGTCAAGGACATCATTTACGCCGACGGCGGCAGGTTCAAGGTGGAAAAAGGCTGCCCCGTCTGCCGCGGCACCGGCTATCTGGGCCGCGTCGGCATTTTTGAGATGATGATTATGAACGAGGTGCTGCGCAACCAGGTGCTTGAGCATAATTCCACGGACGTGCTGCGCCGCACCGCCGTGCAGAACGGCATGCGCACGCTGCTCATGGACGGCATCTCCAAGGCCGCCGCGGGGCAGACCACGATAGCCGAAGTCCTGCGCGTCACCGCGACGATGGTCTGACGCCGGTGGAAAACAGCGCGCCCCTTTGCGAAACGGAGTTCGTCCCCGCGCTTGCGCGCGGGGGCGGGGCGGAGTCGCGGCTGACGCTGTCGCTGTCGGGCGGGAGAATCGTTTCCTCCCGGCTGGAAAGCGGCTTGTGCCATCGCGGCGCGGAAAAACTTTTCGAGCGGCGCGCCTGGCGGCAGTGCGCGCTGCTCGCGGAACGGCTGGACCCTTTTTCCCCCGCGCATCACGCGCTGTGCTGGTCCCTGGCGGCGGAACGCCTCGCGGGATTCACGCCGGTAAAGCGCGCGCGCGTAACCCGCGTTGGCGTCTGCGAGCTTGAGCGCATAGCCAGCCACCTCGCCTTTTTTTACCGCCTCGCGCAGGCTATCGGCTATGACGGCCTGTCCGCCTGCGCCTTGCGCGACAGGGAGCTGGCGCTGTCTCTTTTCGCGTTGCTGTGCGGTTCCCGCGCGGCGTTCGGTGCGGTGCGCCCGTTCGAAAACGGGGCCGAGCCGGACGAGGAGTTTCTGGACCGCGCCAACGAATTTTGCGATTACCTCGAAGCCCGCCTGCCCGAATACGCTTCCCTCACCGTCTCAAACCCCTCTTTTGCCGCCTGCGCGCGCGGCGCGGGCAGGATAGGGCTGCAAACCGCGGCCGCCTGTTCGCTTTCCGGCCCGAACCTGCGCGCCTGCGGCGCCGCGTCCGATTTGCGCAAGTCCGTGCCCTACTGCGGTTATGAAGATTACGAGTTCCAAACCGCAACCGGCGCGGACGGCTGCGCGCTGGCCCGCGTGCGGGTGCGGCTGGAGGAAATGGCGCAATCTTCCTCGCTGCTGCGCGCCTGCCTTGAGAAACTGGAGTTTCCGCAGAAATACGGCCTCGACAGCGCGCAATCCTCCGGGCCCGGCGGCGCGGCGGACGTGCAGCCGGAAGGCGAGGTTTACGCCTGCGTGGAATCGCCGCGGGGGCGCCTCTCGTGCTACATCCGTTCCGACGGCGGGAAACATCCGGCGCGGGTCCATTTCCGGGCGCCGTCGTTTTTCGCCCAGGGGGCGCTGGCGCCGGCGCTCAAAAACGCCCAAAGCGTTTTCGAAGCCGCGCTGATAACGGCTTCGCTGGACATTTCCTCCCCCGAGGCGGACAGATAGATGCCCGCCTCCGCATTCAATCGCCGCGTCTGGCTGCCACGCCTGTGGAAAAATCCGTTTTCAGGGCCGGGCTGGCGCGCGGCCGTCGCGGCGGCGGCGCTGTGCGCGCTGCTGACATATCTGGCGCATCTGACAGGGCCGCTTGCGCCGCGCGTTGCCCTGCTGCGCGCCGGCGCGTTGTCCGCCGGCGGGACTGCCGGCGGCATCCTCTGGAGCGCCGCCTCACTCGCCGCGCTTGCGGCCTGGACGGTTTTCGCGGCGTCGTTTTCTCTCTGGATAGCGGACAAAACGGCCGTCACGCCGCAAAATTCCGTGCGCACCGGCGAGCTTGTTTTCGGCTGGGCGGCCTATCCCGCTTTATGGCTTAAGAGTCTCTTCGCCCGGTCTCGCGCCGGACATACCGGAGGGGCGTACGCGCTGGCCGCCGCTTCGGCGGCGTTTTTTGCGGCTTTCGCCGCGCCGGAGCCGGCGCTGGAATACTCCGGCGAGTCCGCGCCTCTTTTATGGTTGTTATGCGCTGGAACGGTTTTTTCGACGCTGGTTTTTTACGCGGGGTGGAGCTCGGGAGCGGTTTCCTCCCGGCTTGGCGCGCTGCGCTCGGCCAGGCAGTTCGCCGCGTGCGAGGCCGCGCGGTTCATAGCGGCGGCCTGCGCGATTGCCTGCGCGGGCGGGGCCTCGGTGTCCGCCGCCGCGCAGGGACAGTCGGGATTCTGGTTCGGCGCGCTGCCGCGCTGGTTCGCGTTCTTTCCGGTCGCGGGACAACTGGCCTTTTTCGTTTACGCCGCCGCTTCGCTCGCGCTGTGCCAGTATGGCGCTTTCGCGCATCCGGCGGGCAGCGAGATTTATGGCGGCTGGGCGGCGGCGGGCCGGCCCGTGCATTTCGCGCTGGCGCAATTCGCGCGCGGAGCCAATCTGTTCATTTGCGCGTTTTTGGGAGCGGCGCTGTTTCTGGGCGGGCCGGGAACCGCGGCGGGCTATGCGCCCGGCTGGTTTGTGCTGCTGGCGAAGACATTTCTGCTTGTCGCGCTGCTGGGATTGGGCGCGTCCGCGTTCTCGCCGGCGGGGCCCGCCGTGGCGGAACGCTTCGGCTGGAAAATAATGCTGCCGCTGGCGCTGCTGGCGTTTGCGGTTACGGGGGTGTGGCTGTGGCTGGCTTGAGATACCTGACGGGGCTGGCGTCTTCGCTGTCCGCGGTTAAAACCGCCGCGCTGGGATTTTTGCGCCCCTCCCCGGCGGCGCGTCCTGCGGATGATAAAGGCGTCCGCGCGGAATTTGGCATAGACATGAGCAAGTGCGATTTTTGCGGCGAGTGCGCCGCCATCTGCCCTGGCGATTGCATAACGCTGGAGGGAGAGCGCGCGGTTTGCGCCGCTTTGTCGCGCTGCATCGGCTGCGGCGAATGCGCGAGAGCCTGTCCTGAAAACGCGATTTCAATGCAATCCGGCCCCGCCCGCATCCTCGGAGCGGACGGCGTTGCTGATGCTGTCTGGAAAAAATCAGCCGCAAACGCCGCCTCGGGGAGCGCCGATGGTTGAGGCCGCGATTTTCTACATTTTTGCCGCGGCGGCTGTCCTCTCTGCGTTTGCCTGCGCGTTTTCCGCCACGGCATACGGCGCGGCGCGCTGCTACGCATTGTTCTGCGGCGCGGCCTGCGGTCTTTGCGCGTCGGCGGGCTGCATGGAGGGCGCGGCTGCTTTGCTGGTCTGCGGCCTCGCGGCCTCGGCGCTGCTGGCCGCCCGCCTGCCGGCTGGGCGCGAAAAACCGCTTCCCGCCGCCGTGCCCGCGGCGGTGCTCACCGCGCTGGCGGCTGCGGGATTCGCTGCCGCCTTCTGGAAAGCGCTTTCGCGGCAACCCGTCGCTGCGGCATATCCCGCTCAAGGCCGCGCCGCCGGCTGCATGACGGGGGAATACGCTCCGGTATTTTTGCTGCTGGGAGGCGCGTTATTGGCCGCCGCCGCGGCGGTTGTCTGGCTGCTTGCGCCTGACAGGAGGCTCGATAAATGACAACTATCCACTACGCCGCCGCTTCCTGCCTCATATTTATCGCAGCTATCGCCGCTGCGGCGCTGCGCGGGAATCCTTTCAGCCTGTTATGCGGCGCAGGGCTGGTTTTCGGCGCGGCGGCGGTCAACTTCGCCGCGTCCGGCGGCGGGGCGCGCGATGACGGCGGGAACTGTTTTCTTGTCGTTTTGGCGGCGGCGCTGCTCTGCGGCGCGCTGGCCTGCGGCTGCGCGGCTGCGCTGGCGCTGCGAAAGGGAGATTGCGGACAGGTTCGGAAAAACAAAGCGGGTGACGGCGGGGAATTATGAGAGGGGTTCTCTTTTTTCTGCCGTTCGTGTGCGTTTCGGGCGCGCTGCTTATAGCGGTGATGAAAACCTCCGCGCGCCGGGCGTGGGCCGCGATTGCTTCCTGCGGCGTTCTTTTTCTGGCGGCATTGTGGTTTTTCAAGGCTGCGGCGGAGGGTTCGCTGCAACTGCCGCTGGTCTCCGGTTTTTCCTGGTTCGACCTTCCCTATTTCGAGACCGCGGCGGGGATTTATGCCGACGGGTTTTCCGCGGCCGCGGTCCTGGCTGTGGCCTCCTGCGGGTTTTTATGCGCGTTGTACGCGGCGGGGGAAGCGCCGCGGCGCGGCGGCGCTTTCGCGGCGAGGACGTTGTTCTCGGGCGCCGCGCTGGGCGCTCTTGTTGCAGGCAATCTGCTGTGGCTTTTCGTCTTCTGGCAGATGCAAACGCTGGCTGTTTTCCTGGCCTGCGCCCGCGCCGAAAATGCGGACGGCGGGCGGGAGCTGCAAACCATACTGGCCGGCAGCCTGGCGGCGGATTTCGCCCTGCTGGCGGCCGCGCTGTACGCGCTGTCGGCGCTGGGCACGGTGCGGCTGGCCCAGCTTTTCGAGCTGTGTTCCCGCGGCCCGGCCCCGAGCCGCGAATTGTCCGTGTTTTGCGCGCTTGTCATGGCGGCGGTTTTCATCAAATCCGGGCAGTTTCCGTTTTCACGGTGGCTGAAATCCGCCGCGGAGCGCGGCGGCCCCGCCTTCGCCGCGCTGCTGGTTTCCGCCGGCATATTTTCGGCGGCGAGCCTGCCTGCCAGGCTTTATCCGCTGTTTGCCGCCGCCGGCGGAGCGCGCCTTGCGCTTTTCGCGGCGGCCTCGGCCAGCGCGGCGCTGTGCGCCGTTTCCGCCGCGACGGCGAAAAATGTTTATTCCGCCGCCGCTCTTGCCGCCGCCGCGCAGGCCGCGCTGGCGCTTGGCGCTCTGGGCGCGGGGATATACGCTCCGGCTGTGTTTCACCTGTTCAACTGTGCGCTGCTGGCGGCGCTGCTGATGTTTTGCGCGGGCGCGCTGTCCGCCGCGGCGGGCTCGCCGCGTTTTGCGGAAATGTCGGGGTTGAAGTTCACCATGCCGGTCACGCAGCTTTTTTTCATCGTCTGCGCGCTGGCGCTGTGCGGGCTGCCGCCGTTGAGCGGTTTTTACTCGCTTTCCAAGATAATAGCCGTAACCGCCGCCTCGGAAACGGCCGCTTACCCCGTTTTGCTGGCGGTCGCGGCTTTGTGCGCGCTGTCGGCGGCGAGCGTGGGCGCGCGCGCGTTCAGGGGCAACATACCGCCGGCGAGGGAAACGGCTTATCAGACGCCGCCGGCAATGCACGCGCCGATGGTGTTTCTCGCTGTCGCGGCGTTCTTTTCGGGTTGGGCGCTGTCGCATAACCGTCTGTTTTCGCTGCTGGTGACGCCGCCGCAGGTGCCGGCGCAGGATGAGCTGCCTTTCCTGCCTGTTGTCCTGCCGTACGCGCTTGCGCTGGCGGCGGGCGCGGGTCTGCCGCTTTATCTGTTGACCGGCGGACACGGATTGCCGTCCGGCGTCAGGCGCGTTTTAGAGCCGCTGGCCGGACTGGCCGCCGGGGGCTTCGGCTCTGATGTGGCCGTTGCCGCCGTTGACGGCGGGGTTGCGCGGGGAATGAAGGCGCTTGGCCTGCTGGAAAGCGAAATTTCCGCCGCCTTCGCGCGCGGCGCGGCGTTTGCAGCCGCCGCGCCGCGATTGGCGGTTTCAGCCGCAACGGCGGCGGGGCGGGAGTTCGCAGCCGCGCTGGCTCGCCCGCTGGCGGCGCTGGGCAACAGCGCGTATGAAATTTACCGCGCGCAGCCGCAAACCGCGTTCGCGGTTTCAGCGCTGGCCGCGGCGTGCATGGCGGTTTACGCCGTTTTCAGATAAAACAGGAGCGGATTTATGAGCTTGTCTTTTCTCGTGGTGGTAGTGCCCGTGCTGGGGGCTGCGTGCCAGACTTTGGCTCCGGCGGGCAGTCTGCGCGCAGCGCGCGGCTGCGCGGCGGCGTTTGCCGCGCTGGAACTGGCGCTTTGCGCGCTGGCGGCGCTTCTTTTCGACAGATACGACCCCGCCGTCCAGTTGGCGACGGCGAGACCGTGGATTGACACGCTCGGAATCGGATTCCGCACCGGTTTCGACGGGGTTTCGCTCTGGTTGCTGTTTGCCGGAGCGCTTGTGGCGCTTTGCTGCGTTCTTTATCCGCGGGGGATGGAGGGGCGTCCGCGCGAATATTACTTCTGGCTTTTCCTGCTGGAGGCGGCCTTCGCGGGCATTCTGGTTTCGCGGGACATGTTTTTGCTCGGCGCATTTTGGATAGCCTATGCGGTGCCGGTTTATTTCCTGGAAGGCCTCAGGGAAGGGGAACAGGACGGCGCCGCCGCCTCAGGGCACCTTATTTATTCGGTTGCGACGTCCGCGCTCATGATGGCGGCGATAACCGCGTTGTACACGCTCGCCAAAGCCCGCTCGTTTTCCGCCAGGGATATTTTCCAGGCCGGAGCCTCGCTTTCGGGCGGGGCGCAGTGCTGGATATTCGCCGCTTTCATGGCCGCCGCAGCAGCGCGCGCGCCGCTGCCGCCGTTTCATAGCTGGCTGGGCGGCTCGTTGAGGCGCGCGCCGGCCTCCGGCGCGGCGATTTTCGGATTCGGCGCGATAACCGGCGTGTATCTGGCGCTCAAAGCCGCCGCCGTGCTGCCCGGCGGGGCCTTCGGGCTTTCCTGGCCGCTGCTCACCCTGTGCGCCGCGAGCGCGCTTTATTGCGCGGCGCTGGCCGTATCGGCGGAGGAGATGCAGACGGCTGTCGCCTGGTCCGGCGCGGCTTTTTCGGCGGTACTGCTGGCGGGCGCGGTGTCGGGCTCCGTCACGGCGCGCGCGGGCGCCGTGCTGGGCGCGTGCTGCGCCGGCGCCGCCGCGGCGGCGCTGTTGCTGCTGGGCGACGCGCTGCGGCAGCGGTTTCAAAATCCGCTGTCGGCGCGCGGGCTCCTGCAGTCCATGCCGGTATTTTCGGCGCTGTTCATAGTCTGCGCCGCCTCGCTTGCCGCGCTGCCGCCGACGGGAGGATTTGCGGGCGTGTATCTCGCGCTTGCCGGACTGTTTCCCGGCTATCCCTGGCACGCGGCGGCGGGCATGGCCGCCGTACTGGCCGTCGCGCTGCTTGCGGCGCTGGCTTGCCGGAGGCTGCTGTGGGGGGATTTCGACGCAGGTCTCCAGACGCCGGATATAAGGCCGCTCGAGGCCGCCGCGATTGTGCCGCTGGCGGTTTTCACGGTTCTGTGCGGGATATATCCGAAACTGCTGCTGGATTATATCGTGCCCGCCGTGACCGAATTGGAGCGGCTGCTTAATTGACATGATGACACCGGCATTGTCGGCTTTTCTCGCGCCTTCCGCCGCTTTAGCGGCGGGAGTGGCGGCGCTGCTCTTTGCCGGCGGCAAACGCGGGGAGAGGGCGCTTGCGCTGTTTTTCTGCGTGTTCACGGCGGCTGCGGCGGCGTTTTGCGCGGCATGCGGAACGTATGGCGCCGGAGAAGCATGGCAATATTCCGCGCTGTCCGCGTTTTGCGATATCTCCGTTGCCGCTCTGGCGCTGCTGTGCCTGCCGCTGGCCGCCGGAGGGGACGCGCTTTCCTCGACCGGTTTCACGCTGCTGGCCGGAACGGGCGTGATGTGCGCCGCGCGCGGCTCGAACCCCGCTTTTCTGGCCACGGCGCAGGCGCTGGCGATGTTTGCGCTGACAGCCCTGTTTTCGGGCGGCAGGGAACGCCTTCGCGCGCAGGCCGCGGTATCGTGGATTTTCCCCGCCGTTTTCGCGCTGGCGCTTTCGCTGTTCGGGTTTTCGCTTATGCGGCACGGCGGCGGCTTGTACGGCGCGGGGATAACGCTGCTTTGCGCGGGCGGGTTTTGCCTTTGCGGCCTGTTTCCGTTCGGGCTGGCGCTGCCGGCGGTTTTCGGCGGGGCGGGCGCGGTTCGCTGCGCCTTTTACGCGGCGGCGGTGATGCCGCTGTCGGCTATTGCGCTTGTTTTTCCGCTGAGTCTGTCCGGCGATGCAGCGGCGGTCAGGGCCGCCGCCGCGGCGCTGGGCGCGGTGTCTGCCACGCTGGCCTCGTTAGCCGCCCTGCGCGAGCCCCGGCCCGCCAGAGTGGTTGCTTTGGCGGTCTGCGCCTCCGCCGGCTGGATTGTCTGCGCCGCGGCGGGCGCGGAGTCCGCCCGTGCCGCGGTGGCGCTGGCGGTTGCGCACGCGGCTGCCGCCGGCGGACTGTGCGCGGCGCTGGCGCTGGTTTCCGGCGATGATTCAGGCGGCGGTTCGCCGGAAAAAATGGAGGTTTTCAGCGGCTTGTGGAGGCTGTCTCCGGGCGCGGCTTTCGCGCTGGCCGCGGTGCTGCTTTCCAACGCGGGGGCGCCGTTTACCGCCGGGTTCGCGGCCAGGTTTTATTCGCTTGTCTCTATGGTTCGCGCGGGGACAAACCCGCTTATTTGCGCCGCGCTGGCGCTGGACGCGGTTCTGGCCGCCGCGCTGGCGGCGAGATTTTTGCGCCCCGCGTTTTTCGGCGAGCCGCAGGCGGACAAAAACATCCCCTCCGGCGGGGCCGCGTCTATGGTATTGGCGGCGTGCGCGCTGGCGGCGATTTTGCCGGGAATCGTGCCGCAATTGCTGCTTTACGCCGCCGGCTTGGCGGCGCGCAATTGACAAGGCGCGCTATGGGCGCTACAATCGTAGCATGAAAAACGTTATAAGATTCGCCGCCGGGCTGTTCTGGGCGGCCTCCACGCTGGCGCTGGGCTGGTTTCTCGCCACAGTGCTGAGCGCGGAGGATGACACGCACCTGGGCCTGGCGTGGCTGGTTGTTTGCGGCGCGGTATTTGCCGCCGTTTCGCTTCTGGCCTATCTCGGCCTGAGGGCAGGCGGCGATGATGACGGCGACGAGGAATGATGCAATTTGACGTCGCGGTATACGGCGCTGACGCCGTGTTGCCCGACTCCCGCCACATATCCGACATTTTAATCAAAAACGGCCGCATAACCGCAATCCTCAAACATACCGGCAGGAAGCCCGCCGCCCGGCGCATAATAGACGCGCGCGGAAAAACCGCGCTGTCCGGCGTGGTGGACCCGCATGTGCATTTCAAGCTGCCCGCAGGGAATATTGTGACGGCGGACGACTTCGTTTCGGGTTCGCTCTCCGCGCTGGCTGGCGGCGTTACCACTGTGCTGGATTTTACCACGCAGGGCGCTGGAACGCCGCTGGCCGGCGGCATCGCCTCGCGGCTGGAGGAGATGAAGGGCGCGCTGCATTGCGATTACGCGTTGCATTGCGTAATCCCGTCGTGGAAAAAGCTGCGCCGGCCCGGAGAGCAGATGCGCCGCGCCGCGCTCCGCGGCGTGACCAGCTTCAAGATGTTCATGATTTACGAGTCGCGCGGGATGCGGGCCGACGACGCGGATTTGTATCAGGCCCTGCTGGCGTCAAAAAGCTGCGGCGCGCTGGTCTGCCTCCACGCGGAATCCGATACGATAATAAACCATCTGATTGCGGTTCACAGGGGCGAAGGCGCGCGGGGACACGCGCGGTCGCGGCCTGATTTCACGGAATGGGAAGCTGTTGGGCGCGCGCTGGTATGGGCGGAGGCGGCGAAGGCGGGGGTTTATTTCGTGCATCTCTCGGCGGGGCGTTCGGCGGAGATAATCGGCGCTGCGCGGGCGCGGGGGATACAGGCGATGGGGGAAACCTGCCCGCAGTACCTGACTCTCGACGACAGCATTTTCTCCCGCAAAAACGGGCATTATTACGCCACCTGCCCGCAGGTGAAAACCAGAAAGGATTCCGCCGGATTGTGGCGCGGGCTCAGGGAAGGCGCGATTTCCACCGTCGGCACCGACTCCTGCACTTTCAATACCGCGCAGAAAAACCGCTGGGGCGGCGATTTCACAAAAATCCCGTATGGCATGCCGGGCGTGGAAACCGCGCTGCCGTTGCTTTATACCCGCGGCGTGCTGGGGGGCAAAATTTCACTTGTCGAACTGTCCCGGTTGATGAGCGCCAATCCGGCGAAAGCGATGGGGCTTTATCCGCGCAAGGGCGCGTTGATAAAAGGCGCGGACGCCGATATAGTGCTGTTCGACCCGCGGTTTTCAAAAGCGGTTGACTGGCGCAAAATGCAATCTAATTGCGATTGGAATCCGTATCAGGGGCTGAAACTGAAAGGCTGGCCGGAAACCGTTTTGCTGAGGGGCGTTGTTGTCGTGGAAGGCGGAGCGCCGGTAAAAGGCGCGCCGAAGGGCCGCTTCACGCCGTGCGGCAGGCCGACTTTTGTCTGAGAGCAGCTATGTCCGCCCGAATGGCGGCGGTTAATTCGTCAACTGTGCCGAACTTCGTTTCGCCGCGCAGCAGCGAGATGAATTCCACTTCCAGTTCCATTCCGTAAATATCCCGCGAAAAATCGAGTATATGCACCTCGCACAGCGGCGCCGCCGCGTGGACGGGGTTTACCGTAGGGCGAAAGCCCACGTTGGCCACGGCGCAAAACTCGCGCCCGTCCAGCCGCGCGCGGGCGTCGAAAACGCCGCGCGGCAGTATTTTGCGCTCGTCAACGGCAAGATTCGCCGTGGGAAAACCCAGCTTTCGGCCAACCCCCTCGCCTTTTATGACCTTGCCTTGTGCGGTATAGTTTCTGCCCAGCAGCGCGGCGGCCTCCGAGACTTTTCCCTCGTGCAAAAACGCGCGTATGGCCGAAGAGGATATCTTATGCCCGCCGGATTTCACAAAGTGCATCACCACCAGCGAGACGTTTTTTTCGGCGCATTTCTGCCGCAGCCAGTTGACGTGGCCCGCGCGGTTTTTGCCGAAGGCAAAATCCTGCCCCGCCAGCAAGCCGCCCGCGTGCAGCTTGCCGATAATGACTTCAGCGAAAAACTTTTCAGGGCTTTCGCGCGAAAGCCCCGGCGTGAACTCCACCGGCGCGGCATGGTCCACGCCGCAGTTGAAAATAAGCCGCTCGCGCTCGGCGGGAAGCGTCAGCATGCTCTGCGCGGTCTTGCCTGAAAGCACAGCTTTCGGCGGCACAGGAAAATAAGCGGCGCAGCTTTTGAGGCCGATGTCCGCCGCCTCGCGCGCGAGCGCGCGCAAAATCTCCCGATGCCCCAAATGCACCCCGTCAAACGTCCCAACAGTAACAAAGTTTTTCATAACGATGCCTACAGTTTCCCAGCGGCGTGTAAGTATGCCATGCAAGTACGCAATTCAGATTCAGGTCTAATGTCCGAGTTTGAAAATTTATTAAGTTCGTTAGAGAGTGATTTCAAAAGGGAAAGAATTTGCTTCAACAATGCACGGGCATCTTCGAGTTCTTGCTTGGTTTGGTTTTCCGCCGGATGAATATATTCGTTTCGCGTTTTTTTGATTTTATTGAACAGTACATCTTGAACGGGTGTAATCAAGTTAAGAGTTGATAAAATTTTTATTCGCTTTTCCTGCTCAAGTTTTTCAAATTTATCTCCAAACAATATTTTTTCTTCTTTTAAGGATATGGTCTTGCCAGCTATCTGAACTTCATGAGTTCGCCAGACAATAATTGTCAGTGTTTCTGCGGCTAAACCACATAACACAATAGAGGCCAAATCATCACCCCTACAGTAATTTTTTATCGCAATTCTTATTGGTTTTGTTATTCGTTCAGATATCTTTTTATGCCATGGAATTGAGACAATAAAATTTGATGCGTCATGAATTTCAAGATATCTATCACGAAACTCTTTAGAAACTTGGGCGGGGGTTATTCCTAAGAATTCCGCCAAATCATCTTCCCAGTTGGCTGCATCAGTATTAGGACCGAATGGATAATAATCTGTAGTTAATAGAGTTGACATATTCTTTGGTGCCCCCAGTAAATATAAAAACCGCACATGGACAAAAACCCTATAGCGTGATGTGAATCCGCAATGCCGAGGTTATTTTCAGCAAGGTATTGATCGTCATATTCGGGTACTTTAGCCGCTCTATGTCCGAGATAACCTGCTGAGTGGTGTGTATTTTTTTTGCCAGTTCGTCTTGAGACATACCTTTCTCCTCGCGCGCATGAGCTATTTGCATGGCGATGTTTGCAAGCTGGACTTCATGTTCATATTTCGTGCGGAAGGACGGGTCTTTGGACTCCTGTTTTTTCAGATAGTCGTTAAAGGTGTATTTCTTTTTCATAAACTCCTCCTCTGCCAGTCGGACATTATACGCTTGGCTTTTTCAATCTCGCTCTGCGGGACTTCTCTTGTTTTCTTGATGAACCCATGCGTGAGTACAATGGTGTTACCCGCGAAAAAGTAAAGTATCCGCACTTCGTCGTTTGCAAAAGATACTCGCAATTCGCGGATAGGGCTTTCCAGCAAATCAGCATAGGGCCGCTTAAGGTCCGAGCCGTATTTGCCCAGCATCGAAATCCACGCAAGAGTTTTGTTTCTGGTTTTTTCCTTGAGTCCGTCCAGAAAATCGGCTACGAAATTTTCGCCACGCTCGGTTTCATAAAACTCTATCTCGTGGTTTTTCATATTCATATTATACATGGTATACCATGTAATATCAAGGCTTTTTGCACCGGGTTACGGCAGCGGGAGTATTCTGGGTTCCAGCGCGGCGCGGGTCAGGGGGCGGATGGAGTCGGAGGTGATGGCGTCTTCCACCTTGTAGGGGCCTATGCTCAGGCGGCGGAGGGTTTTTAGATGCGCGCCGCAGCCGAAGGTTTGGCCCAGCATGTGCGCCAGGGAACGGACGTAGGTGCCGCTGGCGCATTTTACGGTGAACGCCAGCTCGGGGGGGTTCCAGTCGAGGCCTTCCCAGCCGTAGATTGTTACCTTGCGTTCCATTCGCAGCGGCAGTTCTCCGCCGCGCCTTGCTATGCGGTGCAGCGGTTCGCCGTGGAATTTTATAGCGGAATAGGGAGGAACAAGCTGCGTTATCTCGCCGGTGAAGGCGGCGATGGCGGCGTCGAGGCGTTCTTTGTAAATTTCCGGTACCGGGGCTTCGGATACGACTTTTCCGGCGGCGTCCCACGTGTCGGTAGCCGAGCCGAAAGAAATCACGCCGCTGTAGGTTTTTGGAGCCAGTTGGAATTGCGTCTGGCGCAGCACGGCGGGGCCGATTAGAAGTATCAGCAGTCCGGTGGCGGCGGGGTCCAGCGTGCCGGCGTGGCCTATGCGTCTCACGCCGAGGCGATTGCGCACCACCTGCACCGCGTCATGCGAGGTCCAGCCTGCGGATTTGTCTACCAGCAGGAGACCGCTTAACTGGGTGGCGTCAGGCTTTTGCTGGGGTTGCGCGCCGTTGGGCATCATCTTGAGCCGCTTTCACTGCGGCGAGAACTTTAGGCCGGATTTGCTCCAGCGGCAGGGTGGATTTGCAGCCGGCGGCGGTTTTATGCCCGCCGCCGCCGAAAGATTTGGCTATCCGGCTCACGTCCACAAGGCCTTTGGAGCGGAAATTGACCGCGATGCGCGATTCCTCTTCACGGAAAAGAAGCGATACCTGCACGCCCGGCGCCATGAGGCCGAAGTTGACTATATCCTCGGTATGCTGCGGCAGCGCTTTGGCCGCGAGGATGTCGGCGCGGGTAAGCTCGGACACGGCGGTGCGCCCGCCGTCGCAAAGCGTCAGATTCGACAGCGCGGTCCCCAACAGCTTGAGCGCTGGAAAAGCGCGGGTGGAATAAATCTTGTCGTTGACCTTCGAGGGTTTCACGCCCGCCTCGACCAGTGCGGCGGCGACGCGGTGCGTGCGCGCGGTTGTGGCGGGGTAATGGAAGCGGCCCGTGTCGGTGGCGAGGCCGACGTAGAGATACTCCGCCTCGCGCGAGTTGAGCCGGATATCCATCGCCGAGATTATGCCGTAAAGCAGTTCCGCCGTGGAGGAGGCGGTCGGGTCCACATAATTTACGGTGCCGTAGTTTTCGAAGGTGCGGTGATGGTCTATGTTGATTACGGTTTTGACGCGGGAGAGAACTTCGCCTATGTTCCCGCCGCGTTTCGGGGTGGAGCATTCCAGCAGAATCGCCGCGTCAAACCTGCGCCTGGGCAGCTTGCCGACGTGGATGCGCGAGGCGCCGTGCAGGAAGCTCAGGTTGTCGGGCACCGGGTCGGCGCTGTAAATCCAGGCATGCTTTCCCATCCGGCGCAGCACCGAGGCCATGCACAGCGCGCAGCCGATGGTGTCCCCGTCCGGGTTGAGGTGCCCGGCGAGGAAAAACGTCTCGTTGCCGCGCAGCGCGGCTATCAGCGTCTCCAGCGGCAGTTCAGCCGGCGGTTTTGTCATCGGGGCCGCCCTTCTCCCTGTCTATGAAGTCCAGTATGGACTCCACCCTGGCGGCCTGCGCCGGGGTGGGGTCGAACGCGAACACCAGCCTCGGTATGCGCTTCATGCGCAGCCGGGCGCGCAGGGCGGTTACTATCTCATGCTTGGCCCGCGCGAAAATATGCGCCGCCTGCTCCCGCCCGTCGCCGCCGCCGCCGAGAACGGAATAAAACACGGTGGCGTCTTCAAGGCTTATTGACACCTTGACGCAGGTAATCGTGATTATTCCGCCGAACCCGCCGTAGCGGGATTTGGTGAGGACGGCCGCTATCTCGGATTTCAAAAGCTCCGCGACGCGCTCCCTGCGGTTGTTCATTTCTTGTCTTCCATGCGGCGCAGGACGGTTTTCTTTTCTACGGCCTCGATGACGTCGCCGGGGCGGATGTCCTTGTAGCCTTCTATAAGAATGCCGCATTCGACGCCCTTGTCAACTTCCTTCACGTCGTCTTTGAAGCGCTTGAGGCCGGTTATTTTCCCGCGCAGCACGATTTCCTTGCCGCGCACAACGCGCGCGTCGCAGCCGCGCGTCACTTTCCCGTCCAGGACCTGCGAGCCCGCTATTATGCCGGAGCTCAGGCGGAACATCTGCTTGACTTCGGCTTTGCCGAGCGGGACCTCTATTATGTCCGGCTCCAGCAGGCCTTCCATGGCGGCTTTGACTTCGTCGAAAAGGCTGTAGATGATGTCGTAGCCGCGGATTTCTATGCCCACGCGGTCCGCCTCGGACTGGGCGTTGGGCTCCACCTGCACGCGGAAGGCGAGCACGATAGCGTCGCTGGCTTTGGCGAGCAGGATGTCCGACTCGTTGACGTTGCCGGCGCCGGAGTGGATTATCTTGATTTCCACCTCGTCGTTGCCGAGGCGCTCGAGCGAGTCGCGTATTGCCTGTATGGAGCCCTGCACGTCGGCTTTCAGGATTACTTGCAGCGTCTTGAGCTTTTTGGAGGCCAGTTGCGAATGCAGCCCCAGCAGCGTGACATGTTTTTGATGGGCGATGCTGGCTTCGCGCGCGGCGCGCTGGCGCTGCTCGGCTATCTGGCGCGCCTCGTTTGCCGCCACGACGTGAACCACGTCGCCCACATGCGGCGGCTCGCCGTTGAATCCCAGCACTTCCGCCGGCATGGACGGCCCCGCCGATTCGATGCGCGCGCCGTTTTCATCCACCAGGGCGCGCACCTTGCCGTAGCCCGAGCCCGCGATGAATGGGTCGCCCACGCGCACGGTGCCGGTCTTGACCAGAATGGTGGCGACGACGCCGCGCTTGGGGTCGCGCTTGGCTTCAAGCACGGTGGCGACGCCGGGCCGGTTTGGATTTGCTTTCAGGTCGAGCAGTTCCGCCTGCAGGAGTATCATGTCGAGCAGCTTGTCTATGTTGAGGTTTTTCTTGGCGGAAATGTCAACATATATCGTTTTGCCCTGCCATTCCTCGGGCAGCAGTCCGTGATTGGACAAGTCCTGCCGGATTTTGGCCGGGTTCGCGCCGGGCAGGTCTATTTTGTTGACCGCCACTATTATAGGCGCGCCCGCCGCCTTGGCGTGGTCCATGGCCTCGATGGTTTGCGGCATCACGCCGTCCACGGCGGAAACGACAAGTATTACTATGTCCGTAACCTGCGCGCCGCGCGAGCGCATGGCGGTGAACGCCTCGTGGCCCGGAGTGTCGAGAAACACGATATCGCCTTTCGGATGGCAGACTTTGTAGGCGCCGATATGCTGCGTGATGGCGCCGGACTCCAGCGAGCAAAGGTTCGATTTGCGTATGGCGTCCAACAGGCTGGTCTTGCCGTGGTCCACGTGGCCCATTATGGTGACGACGGGTGGGCGCGGTTTGAGATTTTCGGGCTTTTCGGCCTCTTTGGTCTCGACTTTAAGCTCTTGTTCGGCGAACATCGGCGCGGCTTCGAGCTGGAAACCCAGCTCTCCCGCCACGAGTTCCGCGAGCTCGGGTTCGAGCCGCTGGTTTATGGTGGCGTAGACGCCCATTGTCATCAGCTTTTTGATGAAATCGTTAATCTTGATATTCATCTTCTCCGCCAGTTCCCTGACGGTCGGCTGGCCGGTGATTTTAATGACTGGCTTGGGTTTCGCCGGAACAGCCGGCGCGGCTGCAACGGGAGCGGCAGCCGGTTTTGCCGCCGGCACGCTGGCGGACGGAACCGGCGCCGGTTTTACGGGCTGGGGCGCTGCGGCAGCCTGGGCAGCCGCGGGCTTTGCCGCCGGCACGGCCGGCGCAACTGCGGCTGGTTTTGCCGGCTGAGCGGGCACGGCGGCAGGCGCAGGCTGCGGTTTTGCCGCAACCGGCGCGGGCGCAACCGCCGGTCTTACGGGAACGGTGTGAGGGTGCGCCGCCGGTTGAACTGCGGCGGGCTTTGCCGGAACGGGATGCGCTACCTGCGCGGGATGGACCGCGGGTTTTGCCGGAGCCGGATGCGCCACCGGTTTGGCGGGCGCGGGATGCGGCGCGGCCGCCGGTTTCGCGGCTGGTTTATGCTCGGCGGACGGAGCCGCTTCCTTCAAGTTTTTCTTCTGGCGCGGGGCGGCGGCTTTATGAGCCGGTTTCGCGGACGCGCCTTTTTCCACGGCGGGCGTTTTGCCCGCGGCGGCCTTTTTGCGAACCGTCCGCTTTTTCTGGTCCTCCGCGCCGGCGCCGGCCGGCGTTTTAGCCGCGCTTTCGGCTGCGGTATCAGTTGATTTTTTCGCCGGCTTTTTCGGCTTGGACGGTTTCGCTGTTGTCATTTTGAATCTCCTGTGTGGCGCCTTCAACTGCGTTGGAAGAATCTTCCGCCGGTTTCGCGGCGGGCTGCTCGGGAAGCGGCATACCCTTGTCCTGGAGGTATTTGCGGGCTCCCTGTATTATCTTCACCGCCGTCTTCTCGCCGACGCCCTGCAGCGTGGCCAGATGCTCCGGCGTGAACGAGGCTAGCCGGGATATATCGGTGAGGCCGGCTTTTATGAGGACCTCGGCGGTTTTGGGGCCGATGCCTTCGATGCCGGTCAAATCCTGGGTGGCGGCGGCCTGCACCCTGCGGTTTTCGTCCTGCACCTGGATTTCGCTTTTCGCCTCCAGCTCCCAGCCGGTTATCTTGGAGGCCAGCTTTATATTCTGCCAGTCCTTGCCGATGGCTACGGCGAGCTGGTCGTCGGGCACCACTACGAGGGCGCGCTTTGCTTCCTTGTCCTGAACGCGCACCGAAGTCACCCTGGAGGGGGACATGGCGTTGGCTATCATCTGCACCGGGTCCGAGCTCCAGACGATGAGGTCTATGCGCTCGCCGCTGAGCTCGTTTGTGACGGCGCGTATGCGCATTCCGCGCATTCCGACGCAGGCGCCGATGGGGTCCACCTTGAGGTCGCTGCTGCGCACCACGACTTTGGCGCGGAAACCGGGGTCCCGCTCCACGGAAACCATCTCCACCAGATGGTCGGTGATTTCCGGCACCTCCACCTCGAAGAGCTTGGTCAGGAAAAGCGGCGCGGCGCGCGAGAGGATGATATAGGGCCCGCGCTGCGTCTTGTCCATGCGCGAGACCGCCGAGCGGTAGCGCGCCATCATGGGGTCGTCCGACATGGCGAGGTCTTTTTGGGACAGCACGCGCAGTATCACCGCCTTGACGCGGCTGTTGGGGGCGTAGCGCTCCTTTCTTATCTGCTCGCAGTACGGCAAAATCGCCTCGGCCTTGCCTACGTCCACGATGATGTCCCGGTCGCTGAAGCGCCTCACCATGCCGGTGATGACCTCGCCCTCGCGGGGCTTGTATTCGCGGTAGAGGTTATCGCGTTCGATGTCGCGGATTTTCTGGATTAGCACCTGCTTGGCGATTTGCGCCGCTATGCGCGAAAATTCGTTGATGTCGAGCGGGATGTCTATTTCCTGCCCGATTTCCGCCGTGACTTTGCGCGCCAGCGCGGCTGCGGGGGTGATTTCCAGTTCGGGGCTGGCCACGGTTTCCACCACTTTCACCCGCTGTGAGGCGGACATGCCTCCGGTCTCGGGGTCCATTTTCGCCGAAATCTGGGCGTTTTTGCCGATATGCTTTCTGAGCGCGGAAACGAGGGCGTCCTCAATGGTTTTGAAAACTTCCTCTTTCTTTATGTTGCGCTCGCGCTCAAGCCTTTCCAGCGCCAGCAGCAGTTCGCTTTTCTGATTTTCTTCCATCTGTCTACTCCTTAGAATTCCAGCACGGGTTCCAGCCGCGCCGATTTGATATCTTCGTATCTGAAGTCGAATCTGGTGGTGCCGTCGTCGAGAATCATCTTCTCCGCGCCGGCTTCGGCGATTATGCCGGTGAACACGGCCCGGTTTTCAACGGGCAGCTTGAGCGTTATTTTGACGCGCTCTCCGGCGAAACGCCGGAAATGCTCCGGTTTCCTGAGCACGCGGTCCACGCCGGGGGAGGATATCTCCAGCACGTACGCCCCCGCGGCGAGGTTTTCCATGTCGAGTACCGCTCCGATTTTGCGGCTCATGTTCTCGCAATCGCCCATGGTGACGTTCGCGCCGTCGGTGCGGTCTATGAAGAACTGAAACAGCGTCTTGGCGCCGTGCGAGCCGATGCGCAAATCCACCAGCTCCATATTTTCCTGCGCGAACAGGGGAGCCAGCGCCTCTTCAATCCTGATGGTGTTAGACATGTGACTGCCGTCCTTTTGAAAAAAAGAGCGGCTTCGCACTGCAAGCCACTCTTCGTAAGCGTACACCCACTCTAGCATTTACAGCGGGCTAATACAACTGGTAATCGCTGGCGGGCGGAGTCTGCTTTTTGACGGGTTTTTCCGGCGCGGGCCGGGCGGGCTGCCCGGGATTGGGCTGCGCCGGGGACTGTTCCACTGTAACCAGCTGCGCAGGGGCAGGTTGCGGAGATACGCTTTGAACAGGAGACGGCTGCGGCGCGGAGGATTGCGCGGCCTTCTCCGGGTCCAAATAGATATCCGCGTCCATCGGGTATTCCTTGTCCGGCAGCGGCCTCGGGTCTTTGGTTTCGCGCGGCTGGCGGGCGGCGGGGAACTCAAAACGTTTTTCCGCGCGCGACTTGCCAAAACGCATGCTCAGCGTCAGCCGGTGCGCGTTGCCGAGGTCGCCCCACGGCATGAAGCCGTAGTCTATCCGCCAGTCCGACAGCTCAACGCCCAATCCGGCGGACAAGCCGGGGCCGGTATCGCTCTGCCTGCCGGAGACGTAGCCGCCGCGCAAAAACAGCCTGTCCCCCGATCCGGTGCCTTCGGTGGAGTACTCGAACCCCGCGTGGAGCGCGCCGGTTTCGTCCGACGGCTTGCGGTATTCCGCCGCCAGCAGCAGCGGGCTGAAAATCCGCCAGCTGGCGCCGAGGCTTTCCGTAAGCGGTAGCGGGAAAGCGTCCGTTGCCAGCGTGATTTGCGAGCCGGCGTTCTGCACCGCAGCGCCGAGGCGCAAATCGCCGATGGAAACCAGCGCGCCGAAATCCCCCGCCACGGCGGAGGCGGACTTGTCGTCCACCGCCTGGCGGACGTATTTGCCGCTCGCGCCCAGCGCGACCCTTCCCAAATTGACAGCCGCCGAGAGCACGGCGTAGCCCTCGTTGGAGCCGAAGGAGCCGATGTTGATGCCGTTGGCGTCCGTTTTGGGAATCTGGTCCGTGAAAAGGAAGTTGGCCCCCGCGCCGAAAGTGAGTTTTTTTCCGGCGGGCAGCGCCAGCGCGCCGTATTCGCTGCGCACCCCCGCCAGCCATTCGGTATGGGTGAGCGAGAGCTCGGCCCGCTGCGCCTGCGCCAATCCGGCGGGGTTGTAAAACACGGAGGAGGCGTCGTCCGCCACGGCGGTGAACGCGCCGCCCATAGCCATCGCGCGGGCGGAGCCGTCCATTTTAAGCGCGGCCACGGCGGAAGTGCCCGGCCCCGCCGCGAACAGGGGCCGGCAGGCGAGAAGCAGTATCGCTATGGCCGCCGCGCTTAATTTCCGCATAAGCTTACCAGAAAGCCGCCGCCTTGAACGCGCGCGCATCCTCGCCGGCGGCTTTTACCGTTATTATATAGACGCCGCTGGCCGTTTTTTCCGAAAGTTCGTTCTTGCCGTCCCACACCACGTTGTCCCTGCCGCCGGGACGCAGCGTGCGCACCAGTTGTCCCGACAGCGAGTAAATCCGCACCTCCACGTCCTGCGCCGTGGTCGGAATGCCGCCTATGGTCATGTTGTGCGAATAGAAATCGCATGGGTTGGGCCAGATTACTATCGAAAACGATGTCGTGGTGTCAACCGAGAACGTGCCGGAGCCCGCGGCGTTGTTTCCGGCCATATCCGTGCCGCTTACGTTCACGTCCGCGGTGCCGTCATGGCCCATGATTATCGTGTAGGCGCCCGTCCAGCGGATGCCGTCGGAGGAGGTCATGGCGACCGGTATTGCGGAGGTCGCGCCGCGCTGCGTCACGGTGACGGTCGGCGTTGTCACCAGCACGGTGGATGCGGCGACCGCGATGTTTACGGTGCCGCCTTTGGCCACCGCGGGGGTGACCGTTACGGCGAATGCCGGCCCGGTCACGAGCGCGGTGAACGAATAGGAAATCTGCGCGCTGACGTTGCCCGCGTTGTCAACGCTTCTGACATAGAAATAATAAATGCCGTTAGACGCCAGAGGAAGGGAGACGTTGAGGCTGGTTGTGTCTACGGAGGCGTCCAGCACATAGCCGGAGGAGTTGCTGAGCGCGTAGCTGAACCCCGCCAGCCCCGAGCCCGTATCGGAAGCGGTCCAGGCAAACGAGGCGGTGCTGCCGGCAAGAAAGGCGGGCGGCTTCACCGTCAGCACAGGCGCGGACGGCGCGGTAAAATCCGTTATCACCCCTGAAGACGAGGTTGCGGCGGCGGACCACAAGCCGGCTTTGTTTTGCGCTTTCACCGAGAAATAATAAGTCACGCCGCCGGCAAGCGTCAGCCCGGTTTTCGTGACCGAGGTGGCCGTGCCGGCGCTTGTCCACACCCCGCCGGTCACATTCGTTCCCCCCGCCGTCGTGCCGATGGCGTAATAGTGAGTCGGCGCGCCGGCGGCGTCGGTCGCGGCGGTCCAGTTGGCGCTGAGCGAGTTCGGCAAATTGGAATAATGCGTCTCCACGCCGGAAACGGAGCCGTCATACACATGCGCCGGAGCGGCGGGCGGAACGGAGTCCACCACCTGCCCGGGCGAGCTTGCCGCGGGCGAGTACTGGCCTATGCCGTTTTGCGCGTAGACCGAGAAATAATAGGTAGTGCCGTCGGCAATTGCGGTCAGGAACGGCCCCGTGCTGGTTACCTGCGTGGTTGTGGTGGATATCCAGGCGAGAACATCCGCGCCGCCCGCCGTGGTGCCGATGGCGTACCAGTAGCCGGCTATGTCGTATTGCGAATCCGTGGCGGCGGTCCAGTTGGCGGAAAGCTGGGTTTTACTGGTTGTATACTTGGTTTCCACGCCGACGGTCGCGCCGTCATACACATGCGCCGGCGCGGCAGGGCCCGCCCCCGCGGCGCTAGTGTACGCTTTTATGCAGACGTTGGTATTGTTATAGGCGGTTGAATAATGCGTAAGATAAAATGCGGACGCGTCCTGCCAGCCGCCGGAGAGATCGGTGCGCAGAACGTAACTTTGCCCTGCCGAGGCGGTGGCCCCTGATGAATAGCCGGACAGCGAGTATTCTATCGGAATCGGCCATGGATATTCAGGGTTCACCGCTTTGATGACTACCGTAAATCGTTCTCCGCTGGTAAGGGTGATTGACGGGGATACGGGCACCGTATGGTAGCCCGACATCGGGAAAGTTGTGGTATAGTCAAAAATCCGAGCGATATTGGGGCCTGTTGTGACCTGTCCTATAGCAGGATTGGTGTAAACCTGCACATTGATCTGGGTGTTTACATCATTGGTGTAAAATCCGACGGCGGAAAGAGTCTCGCCCGCGCTGGCCGTGAATACGTTGGCGTAGTAGGCGCCGAGAGTTCCGTCCACATCCCCGTCGGAGACCCAGCCGAGCGGGTCGTATTGGTAAACCTTGTTATAGCCCGCGGTGGATTGGTTCACGTTAAAAACCGCGTTATCGTAACCATAGGCCGCTTGCTTGTCGTAATAAGACAAATGGAAATAGCCGCCGGGCTCTCCGTTGCCGCTTTCGCCCCAGCCGGCTGTGCCCCAACTGTTTTTAATTATGAACGCGCCGGGCCCGCCGGGAGCGGTGGCGAAGTTGGATGCGGCATATGCGTCGTCCCAGCCTACTATTGTCACAGCATGGAGATAGCCGTCAGGGCAGGAGGTGGTGTTGTTATAGTAGGAATATTTCCCCCCGCTTATTTTTAGGTAGGCGGAGGCGTCCTCAAGACCATACGAGCACATGGAGGTATAAACCGCTCCGTAAGTCTGCAAGGCGTATTTTATATTGTCGTTGTCGGTCGCGCTGGCGCGGCTGGGCAGTTCCAGCATTTCCTGCGAGTGTTTCTGTATCAGGAAAGGGCCGGGTCTCACCGTCGGATTTGCGGTGCCGTTGAAAGTGTCGTCGCTGTCGTTGACGGGGCCGTCCAGTCTCGACATATACGCCATGGACATATAAGAGTTTCCGCCGTCGCATGGGGCGACGTCGGTAAACCCGCTGTGGGTCATCAGATTGTTTTCCGAAAAATCCCTGTTTTCGCCCGGCAGCAACGCCGACTCCATGGAGCCGTAAGTGGCGAAAGCCCAGCAGCTTCCGCAGAGGCCCTGGTCCTTGACGGAAGTTACCTTTCCCTGCGTGCGCAAATCAAAAGAAGCGGGATATGAACCCGCAAGCGCCGCCGCGCCCTTGAGCAGCCTGTTGGCCGGCACTATGCTCTTTCCCCGCATATAAGACCTGTCCACAAGCGGGGGAATTGCGCCGCGCGTGTATTTCCCTCCAGCCGGAACTGCCGATAATGCGGCGGTTTTGGCAAGAAGTTTGGCCTTCTTTGCGTTCATGTAAGCCGAAAACTGCGGATTAACAGGCGCGGGTGCGGATACGGATTGCGACAGCGCCGCAAACTTGGCCGCGCTACCGGCGGCAGTCGGAACGCCGGATAAATCCGAGCCAGCCGCCCCGGCGGCGGAAATACCTGAGCAAACAACAAAAACCGCCCAACTGGCGGCACACAAAACAGCGCGACTGTGCGAAGAGTATCTCAATGCCATTGTATACATAACGCGTAATAATACTACTTTAATGCATGTCATTTCCGGTGTCAATGGCAAATTGGACATGTTAAACCCTGATTGTGCAATAGAGTAGCGGGATTCGAGGGCGGCTGGCGGGACATTTCTGTGTAAAATTTGGAGCGAATAGCTACGGCTATTCGCTCCAAATTTTACGTCGAACTGTCCTCGCCATCCACCCTCTCGGTCCTCGCTATCTATTGCACAATCCGGGTTAAATTTTGCAGCATGAAACCGCGGCGAAAAATTCTTTACAAGTGCGCAGGCTATGTGTAAGATAAACTCGAGGTTTTGGTTTCGCTATCCGTTGCATCTCACAAGGGGGACGTTGTGGAAAAATTTGCAGTATTGTGTCCCCTGAATTCCAAAAACCGTCTGGAAACCTTTGTTTATTTCGCCCTGGCGTCCGCGCTGGTTTTGTGACTGTGGCCGCTGACTGTTTTTGGCGGCGACAGCGGCACATATTTCCATTGGGCTGTCCGCAGGGCGCCGTTTTATCTTCCTCTTTAGTGTATTTCGTGTGTTTCGTGGCTCGTATTCATAAAGAAATAGTCGTTTTATGATACAGTAGGACTAATGATGATGCCGATAATGATGCCCATTTTGGGACAGTATACTCTACTGATTCCGCAGAAAAACCCCTTGTATTTTTTCAAGTGGCACTCATCTGATGTAATATTGCCTGTCAAGCCAAATAAGAATCGTACCGTAACCGTCGGTGCGAGATTTCTTTTTCCGTCTCAAGACCGCCTTCGGCTTCCAGTTTGCGCCTGACTATC
>JAQTYB010000026.1 GCA_028688475.1 Elusimicrobiales bacterium | reverse complement strand
GAAAAAGGGCAAAGCAGATTCGGTACAAAAAAGTGCGAGCAGGCCCGTAGGCCTGTAAGCGCTTTTTTGTGCCGGAGATGCGAAGCCATTTTTCGTCGAATTCCGCTACTCAACTGCGATTTTCGGGTTAAGGAATTGTGTGAAGCTCAGTAGACGGTGGATGCCGAGGACAGTTCGACGCAAAATTTCCCGCGAATAGCTGTAGCTATTCGCGGGAAATTTCTGCAAAGAAATGTCCCGGCAGCCGCCGTCGAATTCCGCAATCCAACTGCGATTTTCGGGTTAAGGTTAATCGCCGGATTTTGAGGCGAGGTTGCCCATCTCGAACATCGGGAAAAACATCGCTATGACGATGCCGCCCACCACCACGCCCAGAAACACCATCACCAGCGGCTCTATCATCGAAGTCAGGCCTTTCACGGCGGTGTCAACCTCGGCGTCGTAGAAATCCGCTATGCGTATCAGCATGCCGTCGAGGCTGCCGGTTTCCTCGCCCACGCCTATCATCTGCGTCACCATCTGCGGGAAAACGCCGCTTTTTTTGAGCGGCTCCACCAGGCGTCCGCCTTCCTTCACCGAATCGCGGCAGGCGTAAATGGACCGCTCTATGATTATATTCCCCGCCGTTGCGGCGACGGTGTCGAGCCCCTGCAATATCGGCACTCCCGATTTCAGCAGCGTGCCCAGCGTGCGCGAAAATTTGGCGATGGCGACTTTCTTTATGAGTATGCCGAACACCGGCAGGCGTAGCAGCACCGCGTCCGTCTTTTCCTGCACCTGCGGGAATTTTTTGTAGACGTATTTCGCGCCGAAAAACACCGCCACCGGAGCGAGCAGCACCAGCGCGACATGCGCCTTGAGAAAATCCGAAATCCCGATGACTACTTGCGTGGGTATGGGAAGCTCCGCGTGGAAGCTGGCGAAAATATTCTTGAAGGTGGGGATGACGAATATCAGCAGGAACACCGTTATCGCCGAGGCTATGCCCGCCACCACTATCGGATACATCATGGCGGATTTGACCTTGGCGCGCAGCGCCTCAGCCTGCTCGAGGTAGGAGGAAAGCCTTTCCAGGATGGTGTCGAGAATCCCGCCCACCTCGCCCGCGCGTATCATCGAGACGTAGAGCGTGCTGAAGGCCTGCGGATGCTTTTTCATC
This sequence comes from Elusimicrobiales bacterium, assembly GCA_028688475.1. Lineage (GTDB taxonomy): Bacteria > Elusimicrobiota > Elusimicrobia > Elusimicrobiales > Elusimicrobiaceae > JAQTYB01. Next base: position 26,083 of record JAQTYB010000026.1, on the reverse strand, counting down.
GCGTCGGCTATGCCGAGGCCGGCCTCTATATCCGCTTTGACCGCGCTTATCACATCCTTGAAAGCCTTATTTTCCGCCTGAGCTTCCAGTATCGCCAGTCCCTGCACTATCGGCACGCCCGCCGACACCAGCGTGGAAAGCTGGCGCGAGAATATGACCAGGTCCCGCGCAGTCACCGACGGTTTCAGCGGGTTTATGCTCTGCAAAAAAGCGACGGCGCCGCCGCCCTGCTTCTGGTTGATATCGAGCAGCGTCAGCTTCAGCGCGCGGATGCGGTCCACAGCCGTTTTCTGGTCGGAGGCTTCAAGAACGCCCTCCACCGCGCGCCCCGCGGCGTCCTTTGCTTTGTAGGCGAATTGCATAGTTTGCCGCAATGCCCGTCAAGCCGCGCTGGAAAGCCCCCGTTGCAGATATTTCTTGAGGTCTTCCTGGTCGGGCGAGCGGTTGACGGCTTCCTGATACGAGATTTTCTGCTTGAGATACAGGTCCGCGAGCGACTGGTTCATGGTCACCATGCCGTATTTGCCGCCGGTCTGCATGGTGGTGATTATCTGCTCCACCTTCTGGTCGCGTATCAGGTTGCGCACCGCGGAGGTCACTATAAGCACCTCGGCGGCAAGAGCGCGGCCCTGTCCGTTGGCGGAAAGCACGAGCTGCTGCGCCATAACGGCCTGCGCCACGAAAGAAAGCTGCACGCGTATCTGCTCCTGCTGGTGCGGCGGGAACACGTCTATGATGCGGTTGACGGTCTGCGCCGCGTCGTTGGTGTGCAGCGTGGCGAACACGAGGTGGCCCGTCTCGGCTATGTTGAGCGCCGCCTGTATGGTTTCCAGGTCGCGCATTTCGCCGACGAGGATGACGTTGGGGTCCTGGCGCAGGATGTGGCGCAGCGCGGCGGTGAAAGACTCCGTGTCCGCGCCGACCTCGCGCTGGTTGACCATGCTTTTCTTGTGGGTATGGACGTACTCAATGGGGTCTTCCACCGTGATGATGTGGTAGCAGTTATGCTCGTTGAGAAAATCTATCATGCTGGCCAGCGTGGTGGATTTCCCCGAGCCGGTGGGACCGGTGACCAGGATGAGGCCCTTTTTGAGCTTCATCAAATCGTACACCACGGGCGGCAGGTTGAGCTCCTCGAACGTCTTGTAGCGGGACGGGATGGAGCGTATCGCCGCGCCCACGAGGCCCCTCTGGCGGTAGACGTTCATGCGCAGCCGGCCCATGCCTTTTATGCCGAAGGCGAAGTCTAGTTCGTTGGTGGCCTCGAAGCGCTGGCGCTGGGCGTCGCTCATCAGGGAAAAAACCAGGCCCTGGGCCGCCTCGCCGGTCAATTTCTCGAACGGGGCGGGAACAAGCTCGCCGTTAAGGCGCAATATGGGGGGCGCTCCTGCGGTCAAATGCAAATCCGACGCCCCCTTCTCATGCATCAGCAGGAAGAGATCGCTCATCGTAACCATAGTTTAAATCCTCCCGCCGCTTTCGCGGACGGCATAATCGCTGAAAACCAATCCTATTCTAACACATTTGCGCCGCGCCATAACACGCTCGCTCGCAACGTCCGACTCTGTGCATCCTGCCCTGTTTTATCCTATAATCGCGGATAGGGCGGATTCAGGCTTTGCGGGAGCCGCCTAGAGTTGAGAACAAGGAGACGAAAATGAAAAAAGCAATGCTTGCGGCAGCGATAGGTCTGGCCTTTGCCACAATCAGTTTGGCCGGTTCGGCGTATACTGAGCTTACAACCGCGGTGAAGGTTTCCCAGGAGGATAACATCCCTCAGGTTCAGGCTCCGGCCTCGAGCGCAGTCAACAAAAATCTGCCTCCGGCCGGCGTTAATATATACAGGAAAAGCGGCTTCACATCGCATAACCGCGCGTTTGAAGAATTGGTTCGCGTTGTGAATGCCTTGCGCGGACTTGGCGTGGAACTTGTGGATTCCCCGGATTGCGGCGTTTATACGAACGGCGTGTATAGTGACCATAACGACGTCGTGTCGGATTACGGCTACCGCATTGATTACAAGGGCGAGACATTTGAGGTCTTATCCTTCACTGACAGCGGCGTCTCGGCCAGTTTCGATCCCAAAGCCGCCGCCGAAAAGACGGTGGCTCTGCTGAGCAAAACCGGCATACCGGTGATACGCAATGTTGTTGAGAGCGACGATATACTTATAGACTACATCCGTTTCGCTTCCAAGCCCTATTTGGAGACCAAGGTTGGTGGTCCGGACAACACAGCGGCTTGGCTGAAAACCACGCTGGCAGCGCTTGCCAAAGAGGGAAAACCGGTGGCCTACACCTATATGAACGACCAGGCCACTTTCGCGAAAGTCGTATATCTCGAAGCGAAACGCTGACCCCGAATCCTGTTTCCAAAATTACGCGATAAAAACCCGCGTGCTGGGATAGCGCGCGGGTTTTTATTTTATCAGGATTGTGCCGGCGTGAGTTACTCCGTGTAATCGCGCAGCAGTTTGCTGCGGGAGGGATGGCGCAGTTTGCGCACGGCTTTGGCCTCTATCTGGCGCACGCGCTCGCGCGTCACCTTGAATATGCGGCCCACTTCCTCCAGCGTGCGCGGATATCCCGTGCCGATGCCAAAACGCAGCTTGATGATTTCCGCTTCGCGGTCCGAAAGGCTCGCCAGCACCTTCGACACTTCCTGCCGGCGCAGGAAATCCACCGCCGACGAGGCCGGACCGGGGCCGCTCCTGTCCTCGATGAAATCCTCAAGATGCGAGTCCTCGTCTTCGCCTATCGGCGTGGAGAGCGAGATGGGGTCCTGCATTATCTTGAGAACGTTTTTGACCTTCTCCACCGAGATATGCAGGTGCTTTGAATATTCGTCGAGCTGCGGCTCCCGCCCGTGCTCCTGGCGGTAGCGGTTGGTGACCTTGGTGAGTTTTGACACCAGTTCCTTCATGTGCACCGGGATGCGGATGGTGTTGGCCTGGTCGGCTATAGCGCGGTTGATGGACTGGCGTATCCACCACGTCGCGTAGGTCGAGAATTTGAAGCCGCGCTTGTATTCGAACTTCTCCACCGCCTTCATAAGCCCGAGCCCGCCCTCCTGAATCAGGTCGGAAAGCTCCAGATTCGAGTTGACGTGCTTTTTGGCGATTGACACGACAAGCCGCAGGTTCGCCTTGATGAGCTTTAGCTTGTCCTGCAAAATCATGTCTTCAAGGAAGACTATCCGCTCGTTGAGGTTCAAAAACTCCGGCACCGACACGGGCAGCGAGTGGGTTAGGCGGTGCTCCAGGTCGCGCAGCGCGCGCATGTTTTCCAGCGCGGACTCCACGGCGTTCACTCCGAAACCGGTCTTGTCCCTGAACTGCTCGGCGTTGAGCCTGCCGCGGCGGACCTGCTCGCCGAGACGGCTGAGCTCGTCGAATTTGCCGAAGCGCTTTACATAGCGCTCGCCCTCGTCATGGCACTCGTGGATTTTCTGCGCGAGGCTTTTTATCTTGTTGGTCAGGCGCTTTATCTTGTCCTGATTGAGGTTGAGCGCGATTATCTGGGCCACCACGTCGCGGCTGCGCTTGTCCAACTCTTTTGTGACGGCGTGGCGCCTGCCCTCGCTCAGCTTCTGCTCGCGCAGCTGGGCCATCAGCTTGGTGATGATTTTCTCGTTTTTGGAGATGAACCTGGCCGTCCGCTTGAGCTTGCGGCGCATGGCGGAAAGTTCCTGCGCGCTTTTGCGCCCGCGCGGCATTAACTCCTTGGGAGTCATCTCGTTTTGCTCGATGAGGTCTTCCCACGAGCAGATTTCGCGCATCGTGATGGGCGACTCCAGCACCAGCTGGCGCAGCTCGCGCTCGCGCTCGCGGATGTTGCGCGCGAGGGTGATTTCCTCGTCGCGCGCCAGCAGCGGCACCTTTCCCATCTCGGAAAGGTACATGCGGATGGAATTGGAAATGTCCGGGTTGGACACCCATTCCTCGGTATAGGCTTCCTTCTCGGCCAGCGAGACGGCTTTGTAGTTTTTGCGGTCCACCACCTGTATGCCCAGGTCGGTGAGGGTGGTCATCAGGCTGTCCACTTCCTCGCCGCTCATGGAGGCAGAGATGAGGGAACGGTTTATGTCCTCGAGCGTAAGGTAGCCGTGTTCCTTGCCCAGTTCGATAAGATCGCGTAAAGCCTTGTTATACTGCGCCATATTCACCTCTCGGAGCCCGCCCGCGTCTGGCGGGGGCGGCTCTCATAGATTCCTGCCGGATTCCACTATCGCGCACTGCTCAGCCCGCAGCGCCGACGTATCGCGTCCCTGACGGACGAATTCCTTCATCTGCGCCGTAAGCTGCGCGTACCTGCGCTTGAGATAGAGCCTGCGCACGTTGCGCGCGCAATCGGCCATATCCCGCTCCGGCTCAAAACTTTTCGGCGCCGGCTCCGTGGCCAACCTGGCCACAAGTCCCGCGCACTCCGGCATCCGCTCGGCCAGCGCCGCCGCGACGGACTGCTCCGGCGCGCCTTCCGAGACCAGCTTCATTATCCCGCGCAGCAGCGCGAACGCCCTTGCGCTGACGAATTCCCGCTCCTCCAGATTCTGCGCCAGCTTTGCGGCGCAGGGGCTGTAAAGCGAAAACCGCACCAGGTCGCGCTCGTTGGCGGGAATTTCCGGCTCCGGCGCCGGCGGCGCGGCGGTTTTTGCCGCGAACCGCGAAACCGGCTGCGCGTTCTCGGCGCGCTTTTTAGAGAGCCGCTGCGTCAGCGTCGCTTCGCTCACTTCCAGCCGGTCCGTCACAAACTTGGTCCATTCGCCGCGCACAATCGGGTCCGGGTGCAGCGCGACGGTTTCCATCAGCGCGTCGGCGGCGCGGGTTTTGTCCTGCGGCGACAGCGGCGTCTTCATCCCGGACAGCAGGATTTGCGCGTGAAACGCTATCGCGTCCTGGGCGGCGTCAAGCTGCGCCGCAAATTTTTCCCCGCCGTATTTAAGCAGATACTCGTCAGGGTCGAGACCCTCCGGCAGCGAGCCCACCTTCACGAACAGCCCGGCTTCCGTCAAAATCTGCGCGCCTTTGAGCGCCGCGCGTATGCCCGCGGCGTCCGGGTCGAAAAGCAGCAACGCCGATTCGCAGTAGCGCTTTATTATCCGCGCGTGCTCCGCGCCCAGCGCGGTGCCGAGCGGAGCCACCGCCGTGTTCACGCCGAACTGGTGGCAGGCGATGACGTCCATGTAGCCTTCCAGCACCAGCGCGCGGCCCGTTTTGCGGATGGCGGGGCCTGCGTGCGAAATCCCGAACAGCGTCCTGCTCTTTGAAAAAACGGGCGTTTCCGGCGAGTTCAAATACTTGGGTTCGCCGTCACCCAGCACTCTGCCGCCGAAACCCGACATCTCGCCGCGGTGGTTCTGAATCGGGAACAGCACCCGCCCGCGGAAATAGTCCCATACGCGCCCGGTGTCGTTGCGGCCCGTCAGTCCGGCGCGCAGGAGAGTTTCCTCCCGGTAGCCGGAACGCTGCGCGGCCTGAGTGAAAAAATCCGAGGAGTCAGGCGCAAAACCGAGTGCGAACTTTTCCACGGTTTCCGGCTTGAGCCCCCGCTTTGAAAGATACTCCCTCGCCCGCGCCGCGCCGGGCGCGGTCAGCAGCGTCTTATGGTAAAAACTTCTGGCGAATTCCAGCGCGCGGCGTATTTCCTGCCGCTCGGTTTCGTCTTTTGAAAGCCCGGCGCGCGGCTTCCATTCCACTCCCGCCCGCTGCGCCAGTTTCTCGGCGGCTTCATTGAACGAGAGGCCTTCGAGCTTCATCACGAAAGCGAAAGCGTCCCCCCCCGTCTGGCAGCCGAAACAGTAGAACAGCCCCTTCTCCTGATTGACGGTGAACGACGGCGTTTTCTCGCCGTGGAACGGGCAGCAGGCTTTCCATGTCCGGCCCGCTTTCTTGAGCGCCGGCACATACTCGCGCACGAGCTCTACTATGTCCACCCGCTCGCGTATCGCGTCCACCGTGCCGGCGTTGTCTTTCATAGAAACAAGAGCCTCAAAACCCCTTCCCCCGCAATCGCAAACCGCGCGGAGGAAGGAGTTTCGAGAACTTTCCGTTCAAACATCTGTTATCAGGAACGGCGGTGCCGCGCCCTGCGCATTTTGCGCTGAGCCTCCTGGGATTTCAATTTGCGCTTTATGCTGGGGCTCTGGTAGAACTCCCTGCGTTTGATTTCCTTGAGGATGCCGTTGCGTTCGCACTCGCGCTTGAAGCGCTTGAGCGCCTCTTCGATTGACTCGCCATCACGAACTTTGACAAAAACCACGCTGATTCACCTGCCTCGTGAGTTCGGGTTACGTCCGCCTTCCGGGAAACTCTAGCCCGGAGGCCAATTCAATCTTCTGCCGCCCAGCAGATGGTAGTGCAGATGCGCCACCGACTGCCCCGCGCCTTTGCCGTTGTTGAGAACGAGCCTGAAATTTTCAAGCTTGTTTTCTTTCGCGATAGCGGCCGCGGCAAGCTGCAACTTCCCCAGCAGCGCGCCGTCTTCCTCGGAGCAGGCGGACAGCGACGCCACATGCCTGCGGGGAATTATCAAAATATGGGCGGGCGCCTGGGGATTAAGGTCGTGGAAAGCGACGACATCATCGTTTTCGTAGACCAGCCTCGCGCGCATCTCGCCCGCGGCTATCTTGCAAAATATGCAGTCAGCCATCTATGCATACATTTTACCCGAATTCGCGCTTTCGCGCCATAGGCGAATTGCCAGCGCTACTCCACGGCTATTGAGTCCTGTACAAATAGTTTAATTTCACGCGTTATCTTACTTCTTCGCGGCGCGTCGCAATCAGAGAGCGATAGGTCCTTGCAGATTCTGTGTTCCATGTCCACAGGGTTATGCATTGTCGCGGATTTTATTGCGCCTGCGGGAATGGCGATTTTCAGTTCGGCGTCGAAAACTTCATTCCCAGCAGCGGCGTCGTACTTGCTGTCGGCAATTTTCTGGACTTCAAACCAGTTGTTCGCGATGTCGGTGACGGGTTTACTCATCCACTCCGCCGGTGGCTGCGTGGAGCAGCCTTTCGCCGGAGGCTGATGACGGACATGCAGCGTTGCGGTGTCGTTCGTCATGCTGGAAAGAGTTATGTCAAAATCCACGCAATCATAGCCGATTACAATTTTGACGCCGCCGGCCCATGAGTTGGCGTTCTGCCTGGGTATGAACACATGGTCTCCGGCGTTGCGAAGCTGTTTTCGTATCGCAAGATAATCGTCGGTATAAAAAGTGAGCAAATCCGTTATCGGCCCGATAAGAGCTTGATGGACTTTAGACAGGTCGGGAAGGGCCGGACGGAAGCCGGGGTCAAGCGACAACTGTTGCGCGATATTCACTTCGGCAGAAGACAAAATTATTTCATTGTCATCATACTCCGCCTGCGCTTTCGTCCAGAGGACTTCTTCATGAAACACTCCGCTTGAATCCTTCACGACAATGCCTTCCGCTTGGGCGTTGTAATCGTGGTTCTTTTTGCCGTCCTGGTAATGAGCGCCTTCTATGCTGTAATGGAGCTTCTCGCCTTCGGTATAGTTGCGGTGCAAAGGACTTGGAGACGGGGCCTCCGCCGCCCGCGCCGTGATAGCGGCAAACATAACAGCGCATAGAACTATGGGAAACCTCATGTTACGATGCCTCCTGAGATTGCGATACTAAAAGTATATCATTTGCCAGAATATCCGATTCATACCGCCGGAGCCAGGTTCAGCTTTGCTTTTTCCTCGGCGGCGGCTTCGGGCGGGATTTTGGCGAAAAGCGGTTTGGGCTCGCCGATTTTCAACGACGACATGAGCGACAGCAGGTAGTCCGCCGGATTTTCCTCCGGCCATTTGTCCGCCTTTACGCCAAGCATTTCGTAAAGCGCGGCGCAGGTTTGCGGAATGAGCGGCTCGGAACACATCGCCAGCGCAAGCACGAGGAACAAGAGGTTGGCTATTTCGTTCGCTTTCTGCGCCTCGTCCTTTATCGCCCACGGCTTTACGCGGTCCACGTATTTGTTGCCGAAATCGGATATCTCTGCGAGGGTCCAGGCATAAGCCTTGAATTCGCAGTTGGAAAGCTGCGCGTACGCTTTTTTAACCAGCCTGTCCGTGACTGCGCGCACTTCAGGCGACGGAACGAACCCGGCGGGCGGCGGGGCTTTGGAGGCGAGCTTGAGAATACGGTTTATGAAATTGCCGTAAGTGCCGATGACGACGCTGTTTGCCGTCTCGGTAAAATGCTGCCACGCGAAATTGCTGTCGCCGGTTTCGGGCATTATAAGCGCCATGTAAAAACGCACCAAATCCACGCCGTAGGCGCGGCCTATATAATCGGAATCCACGATGATGCCCCGGCTTTTGGAGAATTTGCGGCCCTCGAGGTTCAGGAAATTGTTGATTGAGGGAAAATCGGGAAGGTGCAGCTTCTCGTCGTAGGCGTGCAACTGTCCGGGCCACAGAAGCGTGTGGAAAAACAGATTGTCCTTGCCCATGAAATAGTAATGCTTCGCTTCCGCCCCGGCGTACCAGAAATCCTTCCATTTCTCCTGCGACCATTCTTTCGAGGCGGATAGATAGCCTATCACCGCGTCGAACCAGACATAGATGCGCTTGTTTTCGCAATTGGCTATGCGCAGGTTTTCCGACAGGCGTTCGACGGGGATGCGGATGCCCCAGTCCATGTCGCGCGTGATGCAACGCGGAGCGAGGCCTTTGGCAAGCCAGCCCAGCGTTTCGCTGTATATCCAGGGCCGCCACGACGGACCGGTTTTGGCGGCGTACTCCTTCAAAAACGGTTCGAGTTTTTTCAGGTCGAGGTAATAATGCTCCGAAGTCCGCACCGTCACCGCCGCGCCGGAGAGTTTGCTTTTGGGATTTATCAGCTCGCCCTGTTCAAGCACGCGCCCGCAGGCGTCGCACTGGTCGCCGCGCGCGTCCTCGCAGCCGCAATGCGGGCATTTGCCCTCGACGTAGCGGTCCGGCAGGAATTTCGACTGCGCGGCGGAATAATACTGTTTCGAGCTGCCTTTGGAGATATAACCGGACTGCGCGAGTTTGACGAAAACGTCCTGCACCGTCGCCGCGTGGTTTTCGGTTATGGTAGTGGTGTAATTATCAAATGAAATGCCGTACTGCTCGAAAAGCCTGAGATTTTTGGGGTGATATAACGCCACAACCTCGGCGGGCGCGATTTTGCGCGCCTCGGCTTCCAGCGCGACGGGAGTGCCGTTGCAGTCCGAGCCGGACACCATGAGAACCTCGTCGCCTATTTTCCGGTGGAACCGCGCGCAGAAATCCGCGGGCAGCAGATATCCCGCGAGATGTCCGATATGCAAATCGCCGTTGACATAAGGCCACGCTACGCCGATAAAAATTTTTTTATTCGCCACAACACCTCCAAAATGTTTCTAATAAAATTTTCGCAGTTTTTGGCCTTCGGGGCAACCCGCGCGCACATGAAACGCGGCGGCGCGATTATCGCGCCGCCGCGTTCCTTGAAAATGCCTTTTAGAACTTGTACCCGACCGACAGGCCGAACAGGTTGGCCGAGGATTTCCAGGTACCGTTAAGCGTGGTATCCACCGTGGCAAGCGAACTGCCCAGGCTATTGGTCACAGTGCGGTCATTGAAGTGGAGATACAGGTAGCTGGCGTCCACAGTCCAGTCGCCCTTCTTGAATCCCACTCCGGCGGAGTAACCGTTGCGGGTGGCGTCAGGAATGCGCGGCTCGAAGCGGTTATCCGGCACTGGCGTGGCGTCGTTCATGTAGCCGGCGCGCACTTTCCACATGTCGTTAAGGTCATACTCGCCGCCGATGCGGAAAGCGACCACGTTGTTCCAGTTTTTGTACTGAATGGAGGTAAGCGCGGAGTTGTCGGCGTTTATGTTGAGCTGGTCGTAGCTGGACCAGCCGGTATAATCAACGTCGAAATTCAGGCGCAATTTCTCCGTGGCTTTATAGGACGCGCCGACAAGCAGAACGTCCGGCAGGACCACGGAAGTGGCCGCGTTGCTATAAAGGGCGAGGCTGGCCAGTCCGCCAGTCACGCTGACCGTGCCGTTGACGCTCATCTTCATGCGGGTGCGGTAACTGGCCGCAAGATTCAGTTTCGGAGAAGCCTTGTAGAATATGGCCGCATTCGCGCCGACGCCGTTCCCGGTGCCGTCGAGCTTCACGTTCGGAGAACCCTGAAGCGCGGAACCGGTGTTATATAAGCTGGCGTCTATAGTCGCATAGTCCAGTCCCACCGCAGCAGAAAGCGCATCGCTGAACTTGTACGCTCCCGCAAGGTTGTAGTTTATGACCTTGATGCTGGAGTAGGTGGCGGCTCTCGCGGTCTCGGCGTCGCCGGCCCAGCCGCTGGAAAGGCCGAACGGCACCGTTATGCCCAGTCCCAGGGAGAAGTTGCCGAAGTTATGAGTGGCGAACGCATGCGGCTGAGTATGCCAGGGAGCATCGGAAGTGTCGGACGTGCCGTCCGGATTTTCGTGGTTCATCAGCGGGTGTATGAACGTGGAGCCCAGCATGGTCTGCGTGCCGGTTAGTCCGGTCATCGCGGCGGGGTTGTACCACACGGCGGAAGCATCGTCGGACTGCGCCGAGAACGCGTTGGCCATGCCAAGCGCGGCGGCGTTTTCGTCCGGCAGGCGGAAACCTGCCGCATTGGCGTTGCGCGCGGAGGCTGCTCCCAGCAGCACGACGGCGGCAAGCGCTATTATCGTCTTTTTCATCTTTCCTCCTTCAGTTTGCCCGGAATTTCCGGGATTATCTCGCCGCGGCATTTGCCGCCGGCGGCGGATAAAATCCTGACTTCGGCGAACGCTCCGGCGGGCTTTTCGCCGGACAGCGCCACTTCCACGAAATTTCCCGCCAGACCGTTGAAACCTGCCGGGCATTCCTCTATGACCGCGCGCTGCGCTGTGTTTACAAGGCTTCCGGCGAAAGAGCGACGCAACTGTTTGTCCAGCGCGCGCAGCTTTTCGGCGCGTCCGCGTACGACTTCCGGCGAAAGCTGCTTAAGTTTCGACGCCGGAGTGCCGGGGCGCGGCGAAAAGCTGAACACATGCAGCCCCGCCAGCCGCGCCGACTCTATAAATTCAAGCCCGGTCTCGAAATCCTTTCGCGTCTCCGCCGGATAGCCCGCTATGACGTCGGCGTATATCCCCGCGCCGGGCCATTTCCCGCGCACGGATTCGACAGCGCGCAGGTAGAACGCGGCGTCATAATCGCGCCCCATGGCTTTAAGCACGCTGTCCGAACCGGATTGCAGCGGAATGTGGAAGTAATCGCAGAATTTTTCGCCGCCCGCCGAAGCGGAGTCCAGCAGCGCGGCGTCCACGTTGCGCGCTTCGATGGAGGACAGCCGTATCCTGAAATCGCCATCCAGTTTCCAAACCGCGCGCAAAAGCCCCGCAAGGTCCGCTCCCGTGGCGGGGCACTTATAGTTTCCTATATTTATGCCCGACAATACAAGTTCCCCGTAGCCGTTTCCGACGAGGCCGGCCAGTTCCTCCAGCGTTTCCGGCAGCGGTTTTGAGCTTAAATCGGGGCGAGCCAGCCGCACGAGGCAGTAATTGCAGGAACCGGCGCAGCCGTCCTGTATTTTGACGAACGCCCTGCTGTGCCCGCGGTGGGCGGATATTTTCCAGCCGAAACCTTCGCCGGAGGCCGCGCCGAAAAACCGGGCGGGGATATCGCGCTTGGCGGAATTGGGTATTATCTCGGCGGCGGGCGCGTTTTCGCGGATTTTTTCCGGCATGACGGCGGCAATGCAGCCGGTGGCCAGAATCCTGCATTCCTGGTTGCGGCGGGAGATGACGCGCAGCAGCCGCAGGCAGTCTTTGTCAGCCGCGCCGGTAACCGAGCAGGAATTGACCACGGCAAGCTGCGCCTCTTCAAAGCCAGAGACGATTTCATGCCCCGCGCGCTCCGCCGCCTCAAGAAGCGATTGTGTTTCTATCTGGTTGACGCGGCAGCCGAAGGACTTGAAAAATATTTTCACGCCGCCACTCCGGCGCAGGCGGCGCAGGCAGCGGCGCAGGCGGTTTCGGCGCGCAATATGTACGCGCCCAGTTTCGCGGACATCACTCCCGCGCTTGCGGCAAGCCGCAACTCCTCCGGCGTGAATCCGCCTTCGGGGCCGACAAAAAGCGAAATTTTTGATGTTTTAAGCCGCGCGAACGCGGCGGCGATGTTCAGCTCCGCGCCGGGCGCGGCAATCAGCGCGGGCCCCGCCTGCCGGACGGCGGTTTCAAAAGGCAGCGGCTCCAAAATTTCCGGCACTACAGCCGCGCCGCTCTGCTCGCACGCGCTGATTAGAATTTCGCGCCAGCGGGGAAGTTTTTTCTCCCAGCCGGCGCGCAAATCGAATTGGGTGCGCTGCGTGATGACCGGCCTGAAAGCCGCGCAGCCAAGCTGCGCGCATTCGTCAAAAATCCGCTCCACCGCCTGGCGCGAGACCGGAGCGAAGCAAAGCGTTATATGCGTGGATTGGCGCGGCGGCTGCAATTCTTCTTTAAGTTCTCCCGAGACTTCGCCGCCGCGCACCGTGGTGATTACGGCGCGCCAGGCGCGGCCCGCGCCGTTGAAAACGGTGATTTCGTCGCCCGCGCGCAGCCGCATAGCGCCCGCGATATGGCGCACGGCGCGGCCTTCGGCGAAAAACGCATTATCGTGAATTTGTTCCGGCGGGAGGTAATATTGCAGGCTCATTGGGTCAGGAGCCGAAAACTTTCTTGAAGAATCCGTCCTTGTCGTCGTGAGTCTCGGTCTTCATCACTTCGGCAAGCTGTTCGAGCAGTTCGCGCTGGCGCGCGCTCAGGTGGCGCGGCACTTCGACGGAGATGTTCACCAGCAGGTCGCCCTTTTTGTTGCGCACGCCAAGCTTGGGCATCCCCCGCTCGCGCAGCCGGAAGGTGGCGCCGTGCTGGGTGCCTTCGGGGATGCGCACCTCGGCGCGCCCGCCGATTATCAGCGGCACCTCCACGGTGGAGCCGAGCGCCGCCTGCGGAAAAGAGATGGCGTGGCGGTAAATCAAATCCTCGCCGCCGCGCGTGAAGCGGGGATGCTCCTTTACGCGGATTTCGACGTACAAATCGCCGTTTTCGGCGCGGCGGTCGCCCGCGTCGCCGCCGCGCGGGATGCGCAGCGTGGTGCCGGTGTCAACGCCCGGCGGCACTTTTATGGTGACTTTCGCGTTTTTGCGCACGCGCCCGCCGCCGTGGCAGTCGGCACAGGGCTTGTCAACTATTTCGCCCGCGCCGCTGCAAGCAGGGCAGACGCGCGTCATCGAGAAAAATCCCTGCACGTACTGCACGCGCCCCTGCCCCCGGCAGGTGGGACAGCGTTTTAGCGGAGAGCCGGGGCTGGCGCCGGTGCCGGAGCAGACGGCGCAATGCTCCGTGCGCTCGTACTCCAGCGGGTGTTCCATGCCGGTGTAGGCCTGCTCCAGCGTCACTTCCAAATCGTGCTTGAGGTCCGCGCCGCGCGCGGCGCGCCCGCCCCGGCGCGAACTGCCGCCGGTGAAAACGTCCTCGAAGATGCTGCCGAAAATGTCGTTTATATCCGCGCCGGCGAAGCCGCCGCCCTGCCCGAAGCCGCCGAAACCGCCCGGGCTGCCGTCCACTCCCGCGTGGCCGTACTGGTCGTAGGCGGCGCGCTTTTGCGGGTCGGACAATACCTCGTAGGCGGAGTTGACGCGCTTGAAATGCTCCTCGGACTCGCTGTTGCCGGGATTGCGGTCCGGGTGGTGCTTCATGGCGAGCTTGCGGTACGCCGCCTTGAGCTCGTCGTCAGTGGCGTTGCGCGGAACGCCGAGAAGGTTGTAATAATCTTCGTGCGGTGACATAGGCGAAACGTTGTCAGTTCATCCGTCGGCGGACGAAATTAGAGAACATGAAGGGATTTACGCTCGGATAAGATTCGCGCGGCCCGCCGCAGTTGAGGCAGCCGGCGACGTAGCCTTCGCCGTCGCGCAGCAGATAAAACTCGCCGGAATGTATAGGTTCGCCGCAGAAAATGCAGCGCGTTTCGTGCGCGGGCGCGGCGCCGGCAAGCGAACGCCGCCGCTCCAGCCGCCCGATGGCGTCTATCACGGTTTTAGAAAGGAATTCCTTTTCGGCTGTGGTCATGCGCGTCACGAAAACTGCTTATGCACATGATAGCATTTTCACGGAAGGTCGGTTTACCATGCCCTTTAGACCCATAACCATAATAGGTCCAAAGACTTTTCAAAATGGGTCCAAAGCCTCTTATGCGGTCCGCGGGTTTTTACGTAAACTTGTTATCAGGAGACGCAAGCGTCTGTTCAAAACTATTAAAGGAGACCGCAAATGAAAAAACTGCTGCTTATTCTGCCAATGCTTCTTTTAACGGCTAACGCCCATGCCGTGACGGACGAAATGGCCATCGCCAAGGCGACCGGTCTTGTCAAAGCTCAACTCAAAACCGATACAAGGTATTCCGTGGCGGAAATATCGGACAAACAAGCGCTGGTTGACGTGCAGGTAAAAACCTACGGATTCTGGAGAAAACCGGTCAAAAGCTACCAGATAGCGCTTTCCGGCAGCCACGCTGCCGCTCCTTCTCAGGACGAATTGAAGGCTGAGGCGATAGAAAAAGCGACGGCCCGCTTCGCCGCTGATATTGAATTCCAAACATGGAAGGTCGAAGGACACGAGATGTACATTTCGCGCGTCTGGCTTAACCAGGACGACGGCGCCAGAAAAAGACTCACGGCGTACGCTGTAAGCGAAAACGGCGTTTCGGAGCTTACGCCGACGCCGTAGCAAATCCCCAGTTTCAGGCAAAAAGCCCGCCCTCCGGCGGGCTTTTTGTTTTTCAGCGCTTCACTGAGTAAAAGTTTACTTTTATTCCGGCGGGCGGCTTGCCCCAAACGCTCAGCTTCGTCGTCCGCCCTGGCGGCGCAAGCAGATGGAAACGGTCCGGCTGGAAGCGGTTGCGGTCAAACGCGGTCTTGTTCACCCCGCATTCTAGCCAGGCGCGCGGCGCTCTGTTCGCGTCAGGGAAAACCACTTCTATTATAGCGGCGGTTTGCGTCCGCGGATTTAGTTCCAACGTATTCACCGCCCGTGTTTCAGCCGTAAAATCCATTGCCGCCGGGTTCAACGTGCGCGTTTTCCCGAAATTTTCGCCGAATGCCGCCAGCGAATAGTAGATATCGTGGCGGTAATGGCGCCAGGCGGTTTTTTTGGCGAACAGTCTCACCCCCGAATAGATGCCCTGTCCGCCCAAATCCGCGATGCGGATATAGCGGTTTTTCAGAAACAGGCGGAGGAACCCTTCCAGATGGCTTGGGTTGTCGGAGGAACGCTTGCCGACGAAGACATCCGCCGGGCTCGCCCGCAGGCTGCCAACCATATCCCGCAGCGTTATCATTCCCGCGCTGTTGCGCGCCAGGCTCAAATCCTCGACGCAGGGTTTTGACACGCTGAATTTCTCCGCCATAAACAGCGCGGGATACTGCGAGGAGGTGGAAATGGTTTTATACGGGATGGAATCGAGCGCGTCCGCCAGCGCGGCGGGCGCATCCGGCGCGTCGTCGCGCCGTCCGAGGACGTGATACGCCCAGCCGTGCGCCGATTCCCGAAAAGCCAGCATGTAATCTTTTCCCAGCGCGGGCAGGTTGATAAAAATAAACAGCGCGGCGGCGGCGCGCATGAGCCATTTTCCGCGCGGCTGTCCGGCTTCGTAATAACGCGATACTGTTTCCGCTGCCGCCAACGCCGCAAACGGCGCCAGCAGCAGCAGGTGATAATTGCGCGTGGCGTTGACGACCAGAACCGTGAAACAAAGCCCGCTGAAAAAAACAGCCCACCGCCCGCGCCAGATGCCCGCCAGGCAAAGCAGTATAAGCGCGCCATAAATGAAGAATAAATCCCAGGAAATGCTTATCAGATTGCCAACGCGGCTGGAATACGGCCCCGAAACGCGAAATCCCACGCCGAGATAAAACATATCCCGCGCATAACCCGTGAATGCGTCCCGCGCCAGCAGCGTCGCGGCGAAAGGCAGGCAGGCGGCGAGGAATCCGGCGCAATAACAGGCTGTATTTTTTAACCACTGCTGCGGCTTCGCCAGAATCAGCGTTGCCAGCGCGAACGGCGCGAAAGACAGCAGGCTTTCGTTGAATGCCGCCGCGGCGCCGGCGCAGAAACCGCAAAATGCCGCCGTCGCCGCGGTGGTTTCGGAAATAGCCGCGCGCGCGCAAAGCGCCAGAAAAAAAAGCGCCGGCAGCAGGTTGTTGCGCCCCAGCCCGCGCTGCAACTGCGGCTGGAACACCAAAACCGCCGCGAATGCGAACGCCATGAACGCTTTTCTGCGCGAGCCTAGAAACTTTTCCGCCAGATTGCAGAACGCCAGCGAGAACAGCAGCCCCCAGAAGGCGTAAATCAGCCGTAAAACAAGCGGGCTGGCGCCGAACAACCGGAACACGGCGGCGTTGATGTAAAAAGCCAGGCTGTTTTGCCCTACCGGAAAATCGCGGTGTATCCTGTATCCCGCCGCCATCGCGCGGGAAACGAAACCGTAATAACCGGCGTCTTCCGAAACCTCCATGCCGAAAAACGGCAGCGTGAGCGCCAGAGTTAAAACCGCCGCCGCCGCGTAAAAGGCAATGCGCCCGGTTTTCGCGGTTTCATCCCGGGAAGGCGCATATTGGTAACCCATGATTTCCAAATTCTATATTTATATCATGCGGAACAAAACATGCGCGACACGAAATCGAATTTCGTATAGATTTTTATTTGAGGCAACGCGGAAATTTTTTAAAGTTTTCTTGCACCGCCGGATTGTTGTTGGGGTTTGCGGGGCAAAAAGTGATAAAATGCCTTCATGCCGATAGAGAGAACTCTCGTGCTCATCAAACCGGACGGCGTGGCCCGCAGGGTGGCGGGGCTGGCGCTGGACCGGCTGGAAGCCGCCGGCCTCGAACTGGCGGCGTCCCGCGTGGTGAAGGTGTCCGACGCGCTCGCTCGCGAGCATTACCGCGAGCATGACGGCAAACCGTTTTTTGAGCCGATAGTCGCTTTTCTCAAAGGCGAGCTGCATCCGGCGTCGGGCGGCAGGGTGTACGCTTTCGTCTTCAGGGGCGAAAACGCGGTGTCGAGAATCAGGGCGGCGGTAGGCGCGACAAACCCCGACGAGGCCGCCCCCGGCACGGTGCGCGGCGCTCTGGGGCGGATACGCAACGGGCTGATGGAAAACGTGGTCCACGCTTCCAGCAATCACGACGACGCCGAACGGGAAATCGCCCTCTGGTTCAGGCCCGGCGATATCATAGGCTGATTATGCGCAGGCATACCCTCATCGCGGCGCTGACTGCCGCCGCCTTTTCGCTTTCCGCGCCGTGTTGCGCTCAAACCCAGCCGCAGCCGCTTGAGCCCGTGCCGCCGCAGTTCGAGCAGCAATGGACAGGCTTCAAGGGACCCGACACATACATAACCGCCTCTGACGGTTGGAAACTGGCCTCAACTTATCTGAGCCCCGTAAGCTCCCAGCCGGTGGTCATGTTGCTGCACGCTTTGGGCCGCACCAAATACGACTGGCGGCCTTTCTCCGTCGGGCTGGCCAACAACGGCTACGGCTATATCGCGCTCGACCTGCGCGGCCACGGCGGCAGCTGCCTCGACGTGTCCGGCTCCACCACCAGTTGGAAGAATTTCCGCCGCACCGGAACGGACAACGAGTTCAACCAGATGACCCGCGATCTGGAGGCCGCGCTGTCTTTTTTGGCCGCGCGCGGCGTGCCTGAAAGCAGCGTGGTCCTGCTGGGGCAGGGCCTGGGAGCCAACCTGGCCGCCAAATTCGCGGCTATTCACCCCGATATCGCGATGGCCGCGCTCATCACGCCGACGCTCAACGCCAACCGCGACGTGCTGACTGTCAACCCGATGCGCGTGTACGGCAAGCGCCCGCTGCTCATCATAACCGCCGTGGATGACCAGCGCGTATATAAGGAGGCGCTGATTCTGCGCAGCATAGCGCAGATGTCCGTCGGGCCGGGAAAACTGACTTTTGTCACGGTGCAAAAGGGGCCGAGCTGGAAAATAATCAACAGGCAGGCAGGGGACCTCATTTTGCAGTGGCTTAAGACGCCGGAACTGCCGCCGGTGACAGGCGTTCCGGCTGTTTCGACTGAAACCGCTGCCGGGGCGGAGCCGGACGAAACCGCCGTTGATGATGAAGCGCTGTCTCCTGAGCCGGAGGATGACGGCGAGCCCGCGCCCGAAGAATTGCAGTTCACGGAGAATTGATAACATGAAAATACCTCTCGCAAGATATTCCAAACTACCCACCGAGCAGCAGAATCCGCGCACGCTGGATTTGGACCGCGTTTCGCTGCGCAAGGTTATTCTGAAAATCAACCGCGAGGATGCCTCCGTCCCCAAAGCCGTCGCGGCGGTGGCCGCCGATATCGAAAAAGCGGCGCGGCTGGCCGCGAAGGCGTATTCCTCCGGCGGCAGGATAATTTTCATCGGCGCGGGAACAAGCGGCAGGCTGGGCGTTCTTGAAGCCTCCGAATGCCCGCCCACCTACGGCACCGCGCCGGAGCGCATCATCGGCATCATGGCGGGCGGCAACGACGCGGTTTTCAAGGCGAAGGAAGGCGCGGAGGACGACGCCGTTCAGGGCGGCAGGGACGCGCTTAAAAAAGCGCGCAGGGGCGACTGCGTAATCGGCATCGCCGCCAGCGGCATAACGCCTTATGTCATCGGCGCGCTCGACGCCGTAAAAAAAGCGGGCTGTTTCACCGTGCTGGTTACCTGCAACTCCAAGCCGGAAGTTAAATCGGCGGATGTCATCGTCGCTCCCAAAACCGGCCCGGAGGCGCTTTCCGGCTCCACCCGCATGAAAGCTGGCACGGCGACGAAACTTGTTTTGAATTCCATAACTACGGGCGCGATGGTCAGCATCGGCAAGGCTTATAAAAACTGGATGGTGGATTTGCGCCCGACCTCGCGCAAGCTGGTGGCCCGCGCGCAGCGGCTGGTGATGACCATAGCGGACGTGCCGCAGTCCCGCGCAAGCCGACTTCTCGACGAGACGGGCTACGACATTAAAGCCTCGGTGGTCATGGCGCTTAAAGGCGTGTCCCGCGGGGAAGCCGCCGCCATGCTCGCCAAAACCGGGGGGTTTCTCAAAGATGTCATCGAATGAGTGCGCCCTGGGGCTGATGTCAGGCACGTCGGCGGACGGCGTTTCCATCGCCGCCGTCAGTTTCAAGCCGTTTCGCGTGCTGGCCTGCAAAACCTATCCGTATCCTGAAAAATTGCAGGCGGAGATAATTTCAGCCGCGAAGCTGGACCTGCGCGGGCTGTCGCTGCTGAATTTCAAACTGGGTAAAATTTTCGCCGCTAAAACCGCGCTTTTTCTGCGCGAATATAAAATAAATCCGCGCAACGTCGAAGTTATCGGCTCGCACGGACAGACGGTGTGCCATTATCCCGGCGACAACCCGCCGCACACCCTCCAAATCGGCGAGCCGTCCTTTATCGCGGAGGCAACCGGCATTCCCGTTGTTTCCGATTTCCGTCCGCGCGATATGGCGGCTGGGGGCGAAGGCGCGCCGCTGGTGCCGTTTTTGGACGAGTATCTTTTCGGAAAGGGCGCGCCCCGGCTGCTGCAAAATATCGGCGGCATCGGCAACATCGCCGCGGCGGGGCGCGGAGTGAAGACTTTCGGGTTCGACACCGGTCCCGGCAACTGCCTGATGGACGACGCCGTGCATATCAAAACCAACGGCAAACTGGCTTACGATGTTGACGGAAAGTTCGCCGCCGGCGGAAAGCCTGATATCGAAAAAGCGGCAAGCTGGCTTAAAATGCCTTTTTTCGCCAAAAAACCGCCGAAGTCGCTTGACCGCGCCGAATTTGGCCTTGAATTTATAAGCGAAAACATAGGCGGTCCTGCGCTGTGCCGAGATTTCAAGAACACGATGGCGACGCTCAACTATTTCACCGCCGCCTCGATAGCGTTATCCGTTCGGCGTTTCATCGAACCGAAGCTCAAAGCCGCCGAACTTATTGTCGCCGGCGGCGGCGCGTTGAACCCCGTCCTGATGAAAAATATCGCCATGCTTTGCGCGCCGGTAAAAGTGGCCCGCATCTCAGAATACGGAATAGGCGAACTTGCCAAGGAGCCCGCTTGTTTTGCCCTGCTGGCGCACTTGGCGTTCAACGGCCAGCCCAACAACTGCCCCGCCGCCACCGGCGCGCGCGGCCCGCGCATTCTCGGCAAAATCACGCCGGCGTTAAAAACAGGGAGGAGCAAATGAAAAAACTAAGAAACGCGATTCTCGCAGCTTTGTTGGTGTTATTACCACCGGCGATTGCAGCCTATGGGGAGGAACCGGATATTTACAAGTCTCCAGACGATGGAGAGAGCTGCTCATTTTTTGCGATTAACAAGTCCGACCTTAAAGTCCCGGTGAAAGCTCCAGGGGTCGAGTTTCCCGACAGTGTTTTTATCCGAGAGCGGCAGGATATCATTGCTTTTGACAAACTTCGTCTGGAATTTTATAACCTTGCCGGAAAGTTTTCGAGTATCCTTGAAGTGCAGGGGCGTCACTGCGCTAATGTTGAAGTTGCGAGGGATTTTTTGCTTCTCCACGAGAAAGCCTTTGAAGACAGAAAAACACTTGATGCTTCCCGTTACGACGAAAAATCGGTGCGGTGGGTTGACCTCCAAGAGGCGCCGGCTGTGCCTGCGTCCTTCAAACGTCACGAACGTTTCGATGATTATCTTGAAAACGTCTGCCGGATACCCAAAGCTCCACAGAAACTGCAAGAGCCGGTAATCCCCGACACTATGCCCGCGGAAAACAAAAAAATTCTTGCCAGCCTGTCCGAGACCATGCGGACCTTTTATGATATGCAGCTTAAACAGCAGGCGCTGACGGAAGCAATGATGCGGCTTGAAGAAGGTTTCCGTTGCCGTGAAATCGTGCAAAAATATTATAGCCTGCGCTATATCCAATATCATGATATCTGGGGTTACAGGTCGGACATGCTGGCCCGCGTAGCAGAGAATTCCATCGGCTGGAAAACGATTCCGTAAACCGGTATGCGCGGCCCGCGCATACTCGGCAAAATCACTCCGGCGTTAAGGAGAAACAGGTGAAAAAATTAAAAAACACAGTTATCGCAGCCCTGCTGGCAATTGTGCCGTTTGCAGCGGCGCATGGCGCGGACGCAAATCTGTATGAACCTCCGAACGGGGGCTGCGGCATGGGCGGCGTATCCGAGCCTTCAAAAGTTCCGGTCAGCCTTCCGGGGCTTGGTTCTCCCGACATCAACATCCTACGACTGGCGCAGGATATCATGGCTTTCGACAAGGCGTATGAGGAATTTTTCAGGGTAAACGTCGAAATTTTGCGCTTGCTGCAAAATCATTGTTCCGGCATCTCTTTTGGCGAAGCGAAACAATCTCATGAAAAAGCGTTTGAAGACAGGAAAGAAAACGATGCCCGGTATCTGAATAAAGATATCGTGCGCTGGGTCGAACCGAAAAAAGCGCCCAAGCCGCCGTCATATTACCAGCGGTGGAGTTCGTCGCTTGAAAAAATCTGTCGCATTGCCGAAGAACCGCCCCGGCTGGAAATCCCGATTATTACAAGAAATCTGCCGGAAGAAGACAAAAAACTTTTCTCCAAACTGGCGGAGAGCATCCAAACGTTTTACGGCTTGCAGTTGAAACAGTATTCGCTGGCGCAGGAAATGCTGCGGCTTGAAGAGGGTTTCCGGTGCAGGGAAACCGTACAATCGTATTATAGTCTGCGCGATGAGCAATACGAAAATTTCTGGTACCGCAGGTCGGACCATCTGGCGCCCATCGCGGCACACACAGTCCGCTGGGAAGCAATCCCCTAGCCGGGGCGTGACTCTTGTCGCATTGACATTGCGGCGGGGGGTTTGATAGAAAATTTGTAACCGCAATAGGCGCGGCTTTGCGCCGAAAACGGAACTGGCATGGAGGAAAAGACAATGAAGAAGGAAAGCAATGTGAGGATTTTCGCCGCCGCTCTGGCGGTGTCCGCAGTGGCGCTGCTCGCAGCGTGCGGCGGCAAAAGCGAAGTGGTCAGCACCGGCCCGATAGCGGCGCAGGCCCCTGAATGGGTCAACAAGGGCGGGCAGGCTTTCGCCGGCAAGGAAACCGGCAAGTACTTCTACGGCGTCGGCATGGTCTCCGGCGTGCAGAACCGCTCCCTCGCGGTGACGTCGGCGGACCAGCGCGCGCGCGCCGAAATCGCCAAGTCGCTCAACAACTACGTGGCCGTTCTCACAAAAGATTACATGGCCTCCACCACCGCCGGCGCGATGGACAAATCCAGCGAGGAGCAGCATATCTCCTCCACGCTCAAGGGCTTCACGCAGATGACGCTTAACGGCGCGGTGATAGTGGACCACTGGCGCGACCCCTCCGACGGCACGATGTTTGCGCTCGCCAAGCTCGACATGGCGGCAGTGCAGCAGACGCTCTCCGACGCCAAGGAACTCGACGCCAGGGTGCGCGACTACGTCCGCGCCAACGCCGACAAGGCCTTCGACGAGCTTTCCGCCGCCGAACAGCAGAAGCGCTAATCACGGAGCGATATCATAATGAATAAAAAATCTCTGGCCGGACTCGCGGCCCTGGCGTTCATGCTTGCCATGATAACCGGCTGCGGCACCTCGGTACAGCGCATGGACGCCGCCGAAGTCAAAGACATCAGCGGCAAGTGGAACGACACCGATTCCCGCCTTACCGCCGAGGAGATGATAGGCGACTGTATTTCCCGCCCCTGGTATTCCACCGCCACCGCGGCGCTGGGCCGGACCCCGACGGTGATTGTCGGCAACGTGCGCAACCAGAGCATGGAACACATTAGCGCCGACACGTTCGTGGAAAACCTCCAGCGCTCGCTCATCAATTCCGGCAAGGTGCAGTTCGTTGCCAGCAAGACCGAGCGCGGCGACGTGCGCGACGAGCGGCTGGACCAGGACGTGAACTCGTCCGACGAGACCCGCAAGGAGCACGGCAAGGAAGCCGGCGCGGACTTCATGCTGGGCGGCATCATAAACTCGATTAACGACCGCGAAGGCGGAAAGGAAGTCGTCTATTATCAGGTCAATCTCAAGCTGCTTGATATGAAGACCAACCAGATAGTCTGGAACGGCGAGAAGAAACTCAAGAAATACGTGAAGCATTCCGGCTCGTCGTGGTAACGCATTAAGAGATGAACAAGCTGACGACGGCCCTGCTGTGCGCCGCAACTGTAATGTTGTGCGCGTGCGCGGGGCCGTCGCGCGCTTATAAAACGCAGTTGCAAGGCTATATCGCCGCCAAAAATTTCGACGGCGCGGCGAAGGCCGTGGAAGCCGCCAAGCAAAAGGAATACTCGAAAAAGAACTCGCTGCTGTATTATCTGGACCACGGCACGGTTCTCCATGACGGCGGCAAATACCGCGACAGCGAGTACGACTTCGACACCGCCGAACGGCGCATGGACGAGCTTTATACCAAAAGCCTGCACCGCACCGCCGGCACTTTCCTGATAAACGACAACACCACCGAATACGCCGGCGCTCCCCACGAGCGCGCGCTGCTAAACGTGTTCCGCTCCCTCAACTACATCTTTCTGGGGCAGCTTGACGACGCCGCCGTGGAGGCGCGCAAGGTCACCTTCTACCTCGACCATCTGCGCGAGGCACGGGGCCCGTCCTTCAACTATAAAGACGACGCTTTCGCCCAGTACCTGTCCGCGATGATTTTCGAGGACGCCGGCAAGGCCGACGACGCGCGCATCTCGCTTGCCAACGCCATGAAGTCCTATGAAGATTATGCCGCGCATTTCGCCACGCCCGTCCCGGCGGACGGCCCGGCCAAAAGGGAATACGCCTCCAAAGGCGAGGTTGTGTTTCTGCATTATAACGGCATGGCTCCCGCGAAGGTTTCGCGCACTTTTCAGGTGGCGTGGGACCGCGCATTGCTCGCTGTCAGCCAGTCAAACGACAGCGAGGCGCAGGGCGCCAACTATAAAAACGCGCTCATGGCGGGGATAACCGGCAACGCAATAACCGTGGCCTACCCGGAATACGAGGATATGCCCTTCCTGATTAAATCCTCCGAGATAGAGACGAGTTCCTCGACGGTGCCGACCGCGCTGGTGGAAAACATCTCCGCCATCGCCAAAGACGAACTGAACAATCAGGTGGCCGCCCAGCGCCTGCGCATGATAACGCGCGCCACCATCAAATTCGTGCTGGCGAAATACGCGCAAAACACCGCCAAACAAAAAAGCGCGACTTTGGGTTTTCTGGCCGGACTGGTAGTCAACGCCGTCACCGCCGCCACCGAGGTGGCCGACACCCGCTCCTGGGCCGCGCTGCCCGCCGAAATCCGCATGGCGCGCGTCATGCTGCCGCCGGGAAAGTACGATCTGAAAGTCAACTTCAAGGATTCGTTCGGCAACATAATCGCCGGCGATATTCTCAAAAATGTCACGGTCTCGCGAGGAAAGCGCACCTATCTGCACTACCGCACCGCCCAATAAACGGAGAACTTATTTATGAAAAGATTGCTTGCCGCTGTTCTTGCCGCCGCCGCGCTGGCCGGCTATGCCTCGGCGGAGGAAACGCCCGACTGGGTCAACGGTTCCAGCATGGAGTTTTCGCGCGAGAAGTATATCACCGGAGTGGGCATGGCCGACGACTTGCCCTCCGCCGAGCAGCGCGCCCGCGCGGAAATCTCCCGCGTGTTTTCCACCGCGCTTACCGTCACCACCAGAGTGGAGGAATCCGAAACCAGCGGCGCGCAAGGCGCGTCCAAAACCTCCAGCTTTTCCCAGCAGGTGGGCGAACTGCTCAACTCCACCTCACAGAAAGTGCTTGAAGGCGTCGAAATCGCCGAGAACTGGCAGAACAGGGAAACCCGCCAGTATTACGCGCTCGCCATTCTCGACCGCGCCAAGGCCGAGGCGATGGTGTCGGACAAAATCAATATCCTCGACGGGCAAATCAGCGGCTGGAAAAAAGAGTTTTCCGCCGCGGCTGAAAAATTTCCGCGCGTGAAAGCGGCGGTGAAGCTGCTCTCCCTTTTCAGGGCGAAAGACAGCCTTCTTGCCGACCTGCGCGTTCTTGATACTGACGCCGCGTCCAATATAAAGGACGAGAGCGCGCTTGTCCCCGCGCTTTCAAAAGCCGTGGCGGAACTTGAAGTAACCGTTTCGGTAAAAGGCGAAAACGGGCGCGCGGTGGAGACCGGCATCATCGGCGCGCTGACCGGCATGGGATTTCAGGCCCGCGCCGCCGCCGATTCGGACCGTCCCGCCGATATAATAGTAACCGCCGACGTTTCCACCGAAGCCCCGTCCAACACGTTGACCGACGACAAGTGGAAATGGGCCCGCAGCACCGCCACCGTCGCGCTTAAAGACGGCAAGTCCGGCAAAATTTTCCGGCAGTTTGAAGTTTCCGAGCGGCAGGCGTCCGCCGCCTATCTGGAAGCGGTCAAGCGCAGCCTGCTTAAAATAGCGCAAAACGCCGCCGGACAGACGCAAGCGGCGGTAAAAAACTATTTCGAGAATCAGTGAACCGGAATTTCGGGGACACGAAATTACGGCGGACATTGACTATCTGGAGGCCTATCATGGACATGGAACCGGCACAAGAAACAACGGGCAGCGCGCCTGTGTGGAGCCTATAGTGGAAAGAGTGGATAAAAAGCTGCTTGTTCTATTGGGAAAAGCGTTTACCGTGCTGGCATGGCTCGCGGGATTGATTGCTCTCCTTCGTATCGGGTACGGATGGTGGATTTGGAACCAGCATATCTATGCAAAGTTTGATATCGGCACCACTATTTGGGATACCCTCCCCCGCTTAGTCTACGGCTGCATAGACTGTTGCGGCCTTTTTTTGATGGCGCAGGTGTGCTGGTGGCTGCTGGAATCAACACACGCGGAAACCGGACATTAATAACCACGAAAAGTCAATAAGAACCTTTCTAAAATCTTTTCGTCAGGATTTTGTATTCTTAAGGGATGGGATATCCAAGCGACATAACATCGGAGCAGTTTGAAGCGATAAGACCCATCCTTGAAAGCGCGCGCAAAAAGACCC
>JAQTYB010000025.1 GCA_028688475.1 Elusimicrobiales bacterium | reverse complement strand
CATATCATCGCCACGATGCGGTCAAAGTCCGAGTACGCCGTAGAAACCAACCTCAAAGGCCAAGCGGTTCCCAAGAAAATCGGCATGGCACCTGTCCAGCGCGACAGCGTCGAGTACGAGTTCACCGTCGTGTTCACGCTCAACCAGAACCACTACGCCGCCGTGAGCAAGGACAGGACCAGCCTGTTCGACGGCAAGGACTTCCCGATTACCGAGGACACCGGCAAGGCGTTGCTAACGTGGTTGGGCACAGGTGCGGAGCCGGAGCCAAAACCCGCGCCTGCGCCGGAACCGTCCGAACAGCTCACCGCCAAAGGCGTCCTGGAGGAAGTGAAATCTCGCGAGCCCGAGAACGCCAAGAAATATGGCCTCAAGCTGGCGGGTGTCGGCAAGGTGTTCATCACGCACAGCGCGGCGGCAGCGGAACGGGCCGTCGGCTTTGTCGGCAAGGCAATCGCCATCGCCTACAAAGAGTCCGACATAGACGGCAAGAAACAGTACGACATGCTCGGATTCGAAGAATCCAAATAACGGAGGAAATCATGAAACTGGACTACGAAGTGGACAAGAACGCAGGCGTATTCACCCCGCTCCCGCC
This sequence comes from Elusimicrobiales bacterium, assembly GCA_028688475.1. GTDB lineage: Bacteria > Elusimicrobiota > Elusimicrobia > Elusimicrobiales > Elusimicrobiaceae > JAQTYB01. Next base: position 26,691 of record JAQTYB010000025.1, on the reverse strand, counting down.
GGGCAGGTACCGCGTAAAAGTGCTGGCGGTTGAAGATGGGTATTCGAAAGCTGGCGACCCGAAGCTCAACATGAAGCTCGGCGTGGTGGACCACGACAACAGATGGGTTTACCACACGCTGACCTTCATCCCGAAAGGCGCGTCGGGACACGGCATGGCGGTGCATTCGCTGAAATGCTTCGGGTTCTCGATAGACAAGAGCCGGGTGAATTTCGACTCGGCGGACATAATCGGCAAAGAGGCGATGGCGGACCTCATCATCGAGGAATACGAAGGCAAGCGAAGCAATAAGGTGAAAATGTTCGACTATATCCCCGAAAACCAGCCGGAATCCACAGACGAGGTGCCGTTCTGATGGATACCGCGACATTGCCAAAGCCGGTCTACGCGGTCGGCTACCGCGATTACCGCCGTCAGCACCTGTACACCGTCAACGGGATTGAGTATCCGTCCGTTACCAAGATACTCAACATCATCGGCGGTGGAAAGACCAACGCGCTGGTTATCTGGGCACGCCGCGCCGCGCTGAAACTCGCCGAGTCCGAGCTTGTCGCCGAGTTGACGCAGGGCCGGGCAATCACCGCCGAGGTGCTGGGGCCGATACTCGCACGCGCCGACCGGCAGCCGGACAAAATCAAAGACGATGCTGCCGACATCGGCGGACGCGTCCATGCCGCGATAGACGACTACATCGCCGGAAAGACTCCGAAGCCGGAGCCTGACGTCAAACCCGGCTTCGACAACTTCATGGCGTGGCTGTCGCAAGAGAGCTTGGAGATAATCGCAGGCGATACCGTCGTAGCCAGCGTTCAGCATGGCTACGGTGGGCGGCTGGACGCGATAGCCCGCGCGAAATCCGGCGGGTTCATCATCTTGGACTGGAAGACTTCCAATGCGATGCGCGAGGAATACCCGCTGCAAGTATCGGCCTACGCGCAGGCGTTCAGCGAAACCTACGGCGTGCCGTTGCCGGACAGCGCATGGGTAATCCGGTTCGGCAAGACTGGCCCTGACTTCGAGACCAAGAAGGTGAACATCCCCGTCGCGCTGGAGGGCTGGCTCGCGGCGGTGAAGCTCTATAACGCGATGCGCGGAGGGTTATGGATAGCGTAATCGAGTTCACGGTCATCGGCATACCCAAGCCGTGGAAGCGGCCTGTAAGGTTTTGCCAGCCAAACGGCAGGTTCGTGAGCTGGAGTCCCAAGAGCGACTGGTTCGGGCTGATTTACGCCGAGGCGATAAAACACCGCCCGGCGGAGCCGCTGGACGGCCCGATAAAGCTCGACGCCACGTTCCGCTTTCCGCGTCCGAAGTCCATCAAACGCGATGTCGTGTTCATGTGCCACCGTCCGGACGAGGACAACCTAAAAAAAGCGCTTCTCGACGCGATAACTTATGCGCGATTGTGGGTGGACGATAGCCGCGTCTGCGACGGACGCGTGCTAAAGGTCTACGGCGAACCGCCGGGCGTGAGTGTCCGCATATCCCGCGCCGGACAGGACGGCATCCCCGTCCTCGGAACAGTCAGTTGAAGGAGGAAGTATGAACCTGCAACAAGCAATCTGTCTTCGCATGGGCAATCCCAAACCGTGGCGCAATCCGCGCAACATGCTGCTGCACCTGATTCTATGCGCGCTGGCAATCGTGTTCCTGTTGCTGCTCGACGATAACGCATGATAGCGCACGCGTTGGCATACGCCGCGCGTGGCTGGCCGGTGTTGCCGTGCAAGCCAAAGGACGAAGGCAAGCACAAGGCCAAGTCGCCGTTGACGCCGCACGGATTCAAAGACGCTTCATGCGACCCTGAAACGGTAAGGCGACTGTTCGCGCCGCATCCCCACGCGCTTATCGGCGTAAACACCGGCAAAGTATCCGGTTTTTTCGTGCTGGATGTAGACGTAAAGAAAAACGCCGGTGGCGAGATATCGCTTGCCGAGCTGGAACGCGAGCACGGCGCGTTGCCGGTTACCGTCGAAGCGCGGTCTTGTTCCGGCGGCAGGCATTTTTATTTCAGCTACCCGGCAGAGGGGATAGGCTGCAAAATCGGCGTGCGTCCTGGGCTGGATATACGCGGCGACGGCGGGTATATCATCGCGCCGCCGTCCGTCGCCGAGGGCAAAAACTACGAATGGGTGCGTCCGCCGGAGTCCGTGCCGTTCGCGGACGCGCCGACTTGGCTTATCAGACTGGTCAAGGCGTATAGTTCGCTCGCCAACATCGACTTGTCCGACGGCAGCAAAATCACCGCCAATCGCAACGGCGCGTTGTTCTCTATCGCGTTCAAGTTGCGCAAAGCGGGACTGAGCGCGGAGGACATTCTGTCGCTGGTGCTAAAAACAAACCGCGAAAAATGCATCCCGCCGCTCTCCGAGAGCGAGACGCAGACCATCGCCAAATCGGCGTGCCGCTATCCCGTCGATAAATTGGCGGGGCCGTATACCGACGTGTGGAACGCCGCGTTGCTGCGCGAACTGTTCGGTCAGGATTTGCGATATTCCGCGCAATTCGCGGGCTGGCACGTCTGGGACGGCAAGAAGTGGGCGCGCGAAGAAACCGGGCAGGTGATGCGGCTCGCCAAGCAAACGGTAAAGCGCATGTTCGCGCTCGCCGAAGGCGAGAACAACGACAAGCTATCAGCGCACGCGAAATCCAGCGAGGCAAAACCGAGGCTGGACGCGATGATAAAGCTGGTGGAAAGCGAAGACGGCATCCCGGCGGTTGCGGGCGACTTTGACGCGGACGGCAAACTGCTCAACTGCGACAACGGCGCGTTTGATTTATCAGCATCAACACTTGGCGAACACCGGCGGGAATCGATGTCCACGCGGCAGATAGGCTACGGCTACAATCCCGCCGCCAAATGTCCGCGCTGGCTGACCTTCCTTGACGAGATATTTCAGGGCGACAAGGAACTCGGCGCGTTCATGCAACGTGCCGCCGGGTACTCGCTGAACGGCGACACCTCAGAGCATTGCCTGTTCATCTGTTACGGCACGGGGCGAAACGGCAAAAGCACGTTCCTCAAGACTATCTGGCGGATACTGGGGCCGTATGCGGCGGTTACGCCAGCGTCCACGCTGATGGAGCGTTACGACGGCAACAGCAACAACTCGTCGCAGGAACTGGCGAAGCTCAAAGGCATACGCTTCGTGATGGCATCGGAAGGCGAGAAGGGGCAAAAGCTCGCCGAGGCGCAGATAAAGGCGATGACCGGCGGCGAGCCGATAAGCGCGCGGTTTCTGTACCACAAACCGTTCGAGTATGTCCCGGAATTCAAAATCTGGCTGTCGACGAACTACAAGCCGAACATCAGCGGCACCGACCAAGGCATCTGGTCGCGCATCCGGCTGATACCGTTCAACGCGTATTTCGGCCCGGAGACGGTGGACAAGAATCTCGACGATAAGCTCATGGCGGAAGCCGAGGGGATATTGGCGTGGATGGTAGAGGGATACCGACAGTGGCGCAGCGACGGTTTGGGCATGCCCGCCGTGATGGAACGCGCGCTGGACGAGTACCGCGAAAAGTCCGACCTCCTCGGCTCGTTTATCGCGGAATGTTGCGAGCTGTCGCCGAACGCCGAGGAGCTGGCTGGAAAGCTGTCCTCCGCCGCGCAGTCTTGGGCCAGAGAGAACGGCTACAAGGGCATCAGCCGCAACCAGATGTCGGATTACCTCGAACGGCACGGGATAGCCAAAAAGCGCGCCACGTCGGGCGTATACGTCGACAAATACGTCTGGACCGGAATCCAGCTCAAGCCGGATATGCAGCCGAAACAGTACGGGAGCTGGTATGACAATTAAAATAACCGTTACGGTTCAGCGTAATGAGATAACTCGCGCACGGGCGCAATATATACAGCATTGCCCGGTTTTCGCCAAAGTCGCCAGAATCGCCAAAACGAAAAACCGTTGTTTTGGCGAAACCCCGCTAGTACGCACGCGAGTAATATATATAGTTCGCCAAATCGCCAAGAAATTCCTGAAAGTTTCTATAAAGGGGTTTTCCAACTTATACCAGAAAAGTTTCCGAAAATGTTGGCGATTTTGGCGAAAACGCGGATTTTACCAATACGATAGCGTTCGCCAAAACTCAAAATTGGCTCGCCAAATCGCCAAAACGGAGTGTGCGCTATGGGATTAGAGCGCCGGAAGTTGGTGATGGCGGCGATAGACCGCGTTTCGAAGGCGTGGATACCGGGCGCGTATAAAATCGCTGAGCAGCGGAACACGCGCTTATTCAAAGCGATATGCGACAGCGAGAACCGGCTCAACGCGATATGGATAGCGTGTCGCAGCAACAACGCCACGATGCGCCAGTTCGCAAAGGAACTGGAACACTGGGAAGCGTTGCACAAGACCGCGACAGCTTTGGCGGCGATGTATAAACATGAAACCGACAACCCGTTGCTGTTCAGTGATTTCCCGGAGCAAAGGCTATGAAAGAAAATTTTAAGCGCAATGCAAAAATAGTGCATTTACTGCGGCATGGTTTTGCGGCAAAAGAAGTAGCGTTCAAAATGAAGCTGAAATCGGTGAAGGTAGTTTACGAGTTGCTCCGCAGACGCAGATTAAATGCGTACGTTTTACGACGAGAAAGTAGCATGCAAAAGTAGAGCCGAACTTTAACCCGTGACAGTCTCCGGTTCATGCGCTAAAATATCAGTGTCGAGTCAAAGACATGGAGGCATTCATGTCGGCGACTCGATTTGTTTTTGTAGACACTCTCGTCTTTGACTCGACACCAAAGACACGGCCCTGCGCGCTTTCGGCGTGCGGGGTTTCGTTTTCTGGCGGCAGCGCGGGCACACACATACATTGCCTGGCCCGGACGGCTGCCGCCATCCTTTTGCGCCCGAAGCCGGGTAAACAAAATCAAAGGCATCATGCCGCTGACCCTACGAGAGGGCGCAATACTTTCGTCGGAGGTGCGTATGCTCAAGCCTGAGTATATCCCCGTTGCCAACCTCAAACCCAACCCGCAGAATCCGCGCGTCATCAAAGGCGAGGCGTTCAAACGGTTATGCGCCAGTCTTAAGGAAGACAAGGATTATTTCGAAGCGCGGCCCGTCCTTGTAAACAAAGACATGGTGATATTCGCCGGTAACCAGCGTTACCGTGCTGCCGTAGAAATCGGCATGAATGAAGTGCCGGTCATCGTGATGGACAACCCGGAGCTGGAAGCGAAGCGGATGCTGCGGGATAATATCTCGGCTGGCGACTGGGACATGGACATCCTCGCCAACGATTTTGACGCCGACTTCCTGCGCGAGGTTGGCTTCACTGACGACGAACTCGGCGCAATCGGCAGCGAAGCGTTGCTGGACGAGGACATGCTCGACGAAGTGCCCGCCAAGCTGGAGGAAGCGATTACAAAGCCCGGCGATTTGTGGCTGCTCGGCAACCACCGTTTGCTTTGCGGTGACAGTTCCAAGCCGGAGGACGTGGACAGGCTGTTGGCTGGCGCAAAAATCCACCTCGTGAACACTGACCCGCCGTACAACGTGAACGTTGCGCCGCGCAGCAACAATGCCGTTAACGCCGCGCTGGCTTCGGGGAATCTCATCGGGCAGCAGGGAATGGATGTCGCCAATCATCCGCAGGTGTTTGTGCGCGGGCGCAACATGGCGAAGATGCGAAAAAATGCCAAGTCCGCGCCGAAGGTTCTCCGTGCCAAAGATAGACCGCTTGCGAACGACTTTCTGGACGACGCGCATTTTGTCGAGATGCTCAAGGCGTGGTTCGGCAACATCACGCGCGTGCTTGAGCCGGGGCGTTCCTTCTACATTTGGGGCGGGTATTCCAACATCTACAACTATCCGAACGCGCTCAAAGCGTGCGAACTGTACTTCTCGCAGATGATTATCTGGGTCAAAGAACACCCGGTGCTTACCCGCAAAGACTTCATGGGTAATCACGAGTGGTGCTTTTACGGTTGGCGTGAAGGGGCGGGGCACAAGTTTTATGGCCCGAACAACGCCACCGATGTCTGGTCGGTGAAGAAGGTCAATCCGCAGAGTATGGTTCATTTGACCGAGAAGCCTGTTGATCTCGCCGTCCGCGCCATCAATTACAGTTCGCTCAAAGGCGAGAACGTGCTCGACCTGTTCGGCGGTTCAGGCAGCACTTTGATTGCGTGCGAGCATACTGCCCGCAAGGCATTTGTAATGGAAATGGACGCGCTTTACTGTGACGTTATCGTGAAGCGTTACGAGCAGGTAACTGGCAAGAAGGCCGAGGTGCAGCATGCCGCTTAAACCCCTGCCCCCTTGCATCTACCCTTCGTGCCCTGCGTTTGCAGCGGTCGGTGAACGGTACTGCGTCGCGCATAAGGCGAATGCGGGCAAGGCCGAGCAAGACAGGCGCGGGTCATCCAGCCAGAGGGGTTACGGTTCGCGTTGGCAGAGGTTGCGCCTGCTCGTACTCGCCCGCGACCCTGTGTGCAGACATTCGGGTTGCAACGAACTATCAACGGATGTTGACCATGTCGTACCGCGCTCGCAGGGCGGCAGGGACGTGATGGAAAACCTGCAAGGGATGTGCCACCCGCACCATAGCGCAAAGACTGCGCGTGAAGACGGCGGGTTTGGCAATACCCGGTAGGCGGGTCATTTCCTTGAGACTTTTCGACGGAAGACCGCGCGTTGCCTAAACGCACGCGCTGCCAAAACTGGAAAAAGGCGCATGTGTATACACGGGCGCGCGTAGGACGCTATGAAAGGACGCAAACCTAAAACGCGGGTTTACAAGCTGTTTCACGGCACGCGGAAATCGCGCATAAATCCGCGCGAACCGGTGCCCGTTGGCGCAATCGGCGAGCCGCCGGACTGGCTGGACGACGTGTCCAAAGCCTACTGGCGCGAGGTAACCAAGACGATGGGCCGTTCGTGGACCGCCGCCGACCGTGGCCCGCTGGAAGTTTTGTGCAAATCCTATTCCCGCTGGCGGCAGACGGAAAGCGAGCTTGAAGTGAAGGGCACGACCTATTACCCGAAAGGCGTGAAAGAAATAGTAATCGGCAGCACGACAAAACTGGTGGGCGAAACGCGCAAACGCCCGCAGGTAGCCATAGAGAACATGTACTACTCGCAGTATTGCCGCCTTTGCGCCGAGTTCGGCATCACGCCTACGGCGCGGACGCGGATTATAGGGCCGAAAGGGTTTATCGGCGAGGACCCGATACTGGACGATTTATGAAGTATCACTTTGACGCGAAAGCGGCGGCTAAAACCGAGCGGTTTTTTGAGCTATATCTGACGCATATAAAAGGCGAATGGTCCGGCAGGCCGTTCGTGCTGGAGCCGTGGCAAAAAGAAATCGTGCATCCCTTGTTCGGCTGGAAGCGGCCCGACGGGACGCGGCGGTATCGCACTTGCTATATCGAAATCCCGCGCAAGAACGGGAAATCCAGTTTGTGCGCTGGGCTGGCGCTCTATCTTTTAATGGCGGACAGGGAACCGTCCGCCGAGGTTTATTCTGCGGCGGCGGACCGCGAGCAGGCGTCCATTATCTTCGACATTGCCAAAAACATGGTGGCGTTGTCGCCGGAATTGTCCGTCCGGCTAAAAATGTTCAGAAAAGTAATCGCGTATGACAAGGCTTTGTCGTCTTACAAAACATTAAGCGCGGACGCATATACGAAGCATGGGTTGAACGCGCACGGGATTATATTTGACGAGCTTCATGCGCAGCCTAACCGCGAGTTATGGGACGTGCTGGCGACCAGCACGGGGGCAAGGACGCAGCCGCTTACGGTGGCTATTACGACGGCGGGGTTTGACCGCAATTCCATTTGCTGGGAGATGCACGAATACGCCCGCCGGATAAAAGAAGGCGTCATTGAAGACGACAGCTTTTTACCGGTCATCTATGCCGCCGACGAGCAGGACGACTGGCGTTCGCCTGCGGTGTGGCGCAAGGCGAATCCTAATCTCGGCGTGAGCATCAGCGAGGATTATCTCAAACGCGAGTGCGACAAGGCCGGAAATATCCCCGCCTACGAAAACACCTTCCGCCGCCTGTACCTGAACCAGTGGACGCAGCAAGAAAGTCGCTGGATACCGATGTCGGCGTGGGAATTGTGCGGCGGCGCGGTCATTGCCGATATGCTCAAGGGCAAGCCGTGCTACGCGGGGCTGGATTTATCGTCCACGACGGATATCACGGCTCTGGTTCTGGCGTTCCCTATCGACGGTGCGGTGAAGTTGCTGCCGTTTTTTTGGATTCCCGCCGATAATCTGCACGAGCGCTCTAACCACGACCATGTGCCGTATGAATTATGGGTAAAGCAGGGGCTGATAAACGCCACGGCGGGCAACGTGATTGACTACGGGTTCATCGTCGCCAAGATAACCGAGTTGCGCAAGCAGTATGTGCTGAAGGAAATCGCATTTGACCGCTGGGGCGCGGCGAAAATCGTGCAGGAACTTGAGGAATTGGGCGTTACGGTTGTCCCGTTCGGGCAAGGTTTTGCGTCTATGTCGGGACCGAGTAAAGAACTGTTGCGGCTGGTGTTAGCGGGCAAGCTGCATCACGGCGGCAATCCGGTCATGCGCTGGATGGCTGACAACGCCGTCGTGAAAAGCGACCCTTCGGGCAACATCAAGCCGGACAAATCTAAAAGCACGAATCGCATCGACGGCATTGTGGCGGCGGTGATGGCGCTGGACAGGGCAATGCGCCACGGCGCGGGGCTGAGCGTCTACGAGAATCGCGGGGTGGTGATTTTATGAACTGGCTGACAAAAGTTTTCAATCGCAAGGGCCGCAAGATGATGAGCATGCAGCAATTCTTCGCCGATGTCTTCCTGCCGATGCACGAAACGCAGAGCGGCGTGCTGGTGAATGAGCGGTTATCGTTGAACCTATCGGCGGTGTATGCCTGCACGCAGGTGCTGGCGCAGACAATCGGTTCGTTGCCGCTTGTTATATATCAGCGCACGGCGGACGGCAAATCGCGGGCCGCAACCCATCCGCTTTATCGCATTTTGCACGACTCGCCCAATAGGGAAATGACTTCTATGGCGTGGCGGCAGGCGATTATGCTGCACCTGTGCCTTTGGGGCAACCATTACAGCGAAATCGAGTTCGATTCAGACGGTAATCCCGCCGCTTTGTGGCCTATAACGCCGTGGCGGGTTACGCTCAAGCGCATAGACGGGCAACTGGTGTACGCCGTCGCGCTGGATTCCGGTGTGGTGACCGTGCCGTTTCGCCGGATGCTGCACATAAAAGGGCTGACTTACGACGGGCTTTTGGGGCTGTCGCCGGTGCGCGCGGCGCATGAAACCATCGGGCTTGGCATCGGGGCGCAGAAATACGCGGCGAAGTTTTTTGCCAACGACGCGCGTCCCGGCGGCGTGTTGGAGCATCCGGGGCAGTTATCGGACGAAGCGGCGGCGCGGCTGCGGAAATCGTTCGAGCGGACGCACGAGGGGTTGGACAACAAGTTCCGCGTCTCGGTTTTGGAAGAGGGAATGAAATACGCGGCGGTGGGCGTGCCGCCGGAGGACGCGCAGTTGCTGGAAACGCGCAAATACAGCGTCTCCGAAATCGCGCGGTATTTCCGAATGCCGCTGCACAAGATATCGGACCTTGAACGCTCGACGAACAACAACATCGAGCAGCAGGCGATTGAGTTTATCACGGACACCATTCGCCCGTGGCTGGTCAATATCGAGCAGGAGCTTTCATTCAAACTGTTTTCCGGCGATTACTTTCCGGAATTTATCATCGAAGGCCTTTTGCGCGGCGATATCAAGGCGCGGTATGAAGCATACGCCATCGGCAGGCAGTGGGGCTGGCTGTCGGCGGACGATATTCGCGAACGCGAGAACATGAACAAGCTGCCCGACGGGCAGGGCGGACAATATCTCGTGCCGCTCAACATGACTTCAGGAAACGGAGGAACCAATGGACAGGCAATTCAAAATACTGCCGATTGAGGGCGGTAAAATCACGCAGGAAAACGGAGCGGTGTTCCTTGAGGGTTATGCGAACACGAAAAACCAAGCCGACAGGTACGGCGACGTGCCGACGGTGTACGCGGCGAAGCGGGATTTCGTTTACGACCTCAAAGAGTATCTGAGGAATCCCGTGCTGCTCGTGGACCATGTGAACGCGGTCGACCATGTGGCGGGTTCGATGACGGAAATTCGCGAGGACGAACGCGGACTTTACTTCAAAGCCAAGTTTTCCAACTCGGATAATCCCGTCGTGGCAAATGCCCGCCAGATTTATACCGAGGGCCACGCGAAGGGCATTTCAATCGCGGGCAAGTTCCATTACGAAAATCCCGACGAGCCGAACCAGTTGACCCTTGCCGAGATATACGAGATTTCGCTTGTGGCCGTGCCCGCCGACCCTGACGCGCTGGCCGAGGCGGTGCAAAAAGCGCTCAAAAGCCTGAGCGAACCCAAAACCGATGGAGGAATAATGGAAACGCAAACCGAAAAACCGTCCGGCAACGCGCCGGACATAAACGCATCGCTGGGGGAGCTGCGCAAGACGCTGGAGACCCGGCTGGAGGATTGCATCACCAAGGAAAAAGCCGAAAAGATAGTCGAGGACATCGTCAAAAAGCTGCACCCGCAGCCGTCGGGGCGCATGGTCCCGCCGCAGACGCCGGAGGAAGTGATGGAACGCGCGGAGGCGTTCAAATCCTCGCCGCGCAACACGGCGGAAAAGGCGTGGACCAGCGACTATGGCCGCAAATTCGGTAACATGCGCAACTTCCTGCTCGCCGCGAAGGAACGCCACCCGACGCTGACGGACGCGAAGGCAGTCATGGCCGAAGGCACGGCAGCCGCAGGCGGCTACCTCGTGCCGACCGAGTTCTACATGGAGGTCGTCCGGCTGTTGCGCGACGCGTCGCCCATAATGCAAATCGCGAATGTGCTGCCGATGTCGACATGGAAGCGGCTCATCCCGCGCCAGTTGAGCAATGTGTCCGTCGGGTGGATTACCGAGGCGGGCGCGAAGCCGGTCGCCAATGTCAACTTCGGGCAGGTGGAGCAGGTGGCGAAAGTGATGGCGGCGGTCGTCAAATGCACCGACGAGTTGCTCCGCGACAGCGCAATCAACCTGACGGCGTTTCTGTCCGAGTTGATTTCGGAGGCGATGGCGCTTGAAATCGAGCGCATCGCGCTGTCGGGCAACACGGCAAACGGCGACCCGTTCAACGGGATACTCAATTCGTCCGGCGTGAACGCGCCGGGCATGGCGGGCGCGTCGGTCTGTTTCGACGACATAATCGAGATGCTCTACTCGCTGAACGCGTCCTACGCGCAAAACGCCACCATCGCGCTCAACAGGAACGGCCTCAAAAAGCTGCTCAAGCTCAAGGACAGCCAGGGCCGCTACTTGTGGCAACCGCCTGCGGGCAATGTTCCGGCGACGATATGGGATGTGCCGTATGTCATCTGCCCGACGATACCGAACAATCTCGGCGCGAACACGGACATGACCGCCGCGATATTCGGGCGGTTCAACAAGGCGTTGCTTATCTCGCCGCGCGAGGGCATCGTCGTGCGCGTGTCGCAGGACGCATACGACGCGGGGGACAGCTCCAACGCGTTCATGCAGGACCAGACCTGGCTGCGGTTCACGCAAGCGTTGTCCATCGACGTGGCGCAGCCTGCGGGGTTCAGCTATCTGCAGTTCAAGTGAGGTTTTTCACCATGAACATCTACAAAGTAAAAAAGGCGTTCGCGCATTACGAGGTCGGGGCGGTGATACAGCTCTCCGCCGCCGACGCGGAAAAGTACAAGGACTTCATCGAGGCGGTGAAGTCCGACAAGAAAGCGCCCAACGGGAGCGTGAAATAACATGGGACTCCGCCTGATTGCGCCGCCGCTGGTCGAACCGGTAACTATCGCCGAGCAAAAGGCGTTCATGCGCGTCGACATCCCGGACGAGGACGCGCTGGTCGCCGCGTTCATCACGGCGGCGCGGCAGGCGGCGGAGGCGATTACCGGCAGGGCGTTTGTAACGCAGCAATGGAAGGCGACATTCGACATCATCCCGATTGGGAAGCGTATTGAACTGCCGGTTGCGCCGGTGGTGTCGGTGGAATCGGTAAGCCTTGCCGACGACAACGGCGTGTTGCACGCGCTTGATGCCTCGGCGTATCATGCGGACCTTGTGAGCGAACCGGCGCGCATCACGCTGCATACCTACAGCCGTCCGCTGCGCTGGCGGCATCGTATCAACGTCGCCGAGGTCGTGTTCACCTGCGGTTATGGAGCGGACGGGGCAAGCGTGCCGGAGCCGTTGAAACTGGCGGTGCGGTTCATGGCGGCGCATTTCCATGAAAACCGCGCTGCCGTCAGCGACGCAGCCAACATCCGGTTCGAGGAATTGCCGATGGGTGTGCGGTATTTGCTGGCACCGTACAGGCTATGGGGAAGGCATTTATGAACCCCGGACTGTTGCGGCACAGTGTGACTGTTCAGGCTCGCGCCGCCGGTGTGGATACGTCCGGCGCGCCAAACGGCGCGTGGATTGACGCGCTCGGCGGCGCGGTCTGGGCGGCAATCTGGCCTTTGCGCGGCAAGGAACTGTACGCGGCACAACAGGCCATGTCACAGGTGGAAACGCGAATCCGCATACGTTACCGCTCGGACATCACGCCCCAGATGCGGGTGGCTTGGCAAGGGCGCATATTCGAGATTCTGTACGTCGTGGACCCGGAGCTGCGCCATGTCACGCTGGACCTGATGTGCCGTGAAATCCACGAAGGGGCGAGTTGATATGGAAAAGGTAACGCTGCAAGGCAAGGACGAGCTGCTTGCCGCGCTGAACCGGCTGGGTATCGACGTGCAGGAAGGCGCGGTGGACGCCTTAAAAGGGCACGGGCGCGATGTCGCGGCGGCGTTGCGCGACAAGCTGCCGGAGGGCGGCGGCGTATCATCGCCCGGCGAGCCGCCGCATTCGTAGGACTCGCGGCAGAAACGCAACGAGCATGCCAAGACGCCCTTACCGGATGTGGACCTCAAAAGCAGTATTCACTGGGCGTTAAAAAAGGCGGAACTCGGCAAGGAAATCATCGTCAGCGTCTATGTGCGGTTCAAAGGCGGCAACGCGTTTTACGGGCACATGCTGGAATACGGCACGTCGAAGGTGCAAGCAAGGCCGTTCTTCTGGCCGACGATAAAGCAGCTTGCGCCCAACGCGACAGAATGCATCGACGCGGTAATCAAAAAAGCGGTGAGGCGGTTCAATGCTGAGTGATTTCTACGCTTTTCTGGCGGCGGACGCGACGCTGGCGCAACTGCTCGGCGGCGCGGGCAGGATTTACCGCGACGCCGCGCCAAAAGATATGTCCGCGCCGTATATCACCTACGGCGTGAACACGGACGGCACCGATGACGAAATCCTAGACGAAATCGGCATCAGGGTGTCAGTCTTTTCGGCGACGGCGGAGACGGCGGACAAGGTCTGCGCACGGCTCAAGGCAATGCTGGACGTTGAAGACGCAATAAATATTCCGTCGGCAAACTACAACATCCGTTGGTGCAAGCAACTTGCCGGTTCCAGCATGTTCGAGCATGACACTCGGCTTCATAACCGCGCGTTGGTGTTCACGCTCAAATTCACGGGCAGGGAGGGTTAAATGGCAGGCAACAAAAACAACATCGTGGTCGGGCTTCAAGCCGAGAACACGCTTAAAATCGGCGACTACGGCACGCTGGAGGCCGCCGCTCTGGATATCGGGTTCATCAAAGGCGGCGTGCAAATCCAGCATTCGGTGGACTGGTACGACGTCGAGGTGGACCAAGTGCTGGGCATCGTCGACAAGGTGCCCAAGAAGGAAGGCATCGCGCTCAAATTCAGCATGGCGGAGGCGACGCTGGCGAACCTGCAAGCCGCGCTTGGACATAGTGGCGTGTCGGTGGCGAGCAACACGCTCAAGATGACTGACGGCCCGTCGGCGAATTACAAAACCTTGTTCGTTAATGTGAAAGGCCCGTCCGGCGGCACGCGCAAATACACATTTTGGCGCGTGGTGTTCACCGGCAAGGTATCGCCCGCGTACAAGCGCGACAACGAAACCCTGTTTGATGTCGAGGCAGATGTCCTTTGCGATACCACAAAAGACGCGAGCGTCCGCTTCGGACAAATAGATGACGCAGCACAGGGGTAACAAATGGAAACGAAAAATGCACCCGCAGTACCCGGCACACTTACCGTGCTGATGCCGAAGACGCGCGAAATTACGCTGTCCGTAGGCAAGTTTACGGTCAAACCACTGACCGTCCGGCAGATATCCGCGCTGACGCGCACCGTCGAGGGCCTCAAGCCGCCTTCGGCTGATGTGACGCAACAGGGCGGCTTCGTGTTCGGCCTTATCGGGCAACTCGGCTCAAAATTGCCTGACGGGCTGGCGATATTGCTGTCCAACGGCGAACCGGGGCCGGAACTGGCGGCAAAATGCGCGGACATGACCTTGGAGGACACCGCGCTGCTTGCCGATGCGCTGGCGGAGGTAAACGACTTCGTAAAGCTGCGCGAAACTTTTCTGGCGGCGGTGGCAAAAGCGTTCCCGGCGGCGGTGAAAAAGACGCTTTAGCCATCGCCCTACGGCTCGTGGCGGCGAAGTTCCCGCAGTATTCGTTTGAGGCGTTGCTGGACAAGACGCCGGATTGGCTCGAATGGGCGGCGTATCAGGCGGCGATGGTCGACGTGGATTTATTGCGAAAGGTCGAGGCTGCGCTGGCGACGGCAACCGGCGCGGGGCAGGACGGCACATTGGCGGACATGGGAATCGGCAAAAGGGCATAACTTATGTCGAATCAGGCGCTTTCGGTTGATTTCGGGTTGAACATCGACTGGAACAGCTTCAACTCGGCGGTCAACTCGGTCAACAAGCTCGATAAGCAGGTCGCCAAGCTGGTCAGCGGCGCGGAGGCGATTGCCGGTGTCTTCGCCGCTGGCGGCGTGGCGGGCGCGCTGTTTAACTGGGCCGAAGGCGCGGTCCAAAAGTACGCCGAGATGGAAAAAGCGACAACGGCGTTTGGCCACGCGATGCAAAACCTCGGCATCACGAGCCAGTCCGCCATCCGCGACTATGTCGCCTACGCCGTCGCGCTGTCGCGTTGTTCGATGGCGACCAAAGAGCAAATCCTTGAGTCGGAGCGTTTGCTGGCGACCTTCGGCCTGTCCGGCGAATCCCTGAAACGCGCGACAAAAGCCGCGCTGGACCTGTCCGCAGGGCTTGGCGTGGATTTACGCACCGCGACGCTGATGCTCGGTAAAGCGTTCGACGGCAACACCGCGTCGCTGTCAAGGTTAGGAATCCATATCGCCGAGAACACGCCGAAATCGCAGGTATTCGCCGAGGTGATGCGTCAAGTCGAAGCACGCTTCGGCGGCAGTGCCGCCGCCGAAATGGACACCTACGCCGGTAAGCTGAACCTGCTGCATAAACAGTTTCAGGAACTGACCGAAACCTTCGGGCGCGCGTTGATGCCGGTAGCGGTGGAGGTCTTGAACTGGTTCAAGGACCTCGGCACCGTCTTGGAATGGTTATTGCCGAAGTTGGGTATGTACCAAAACGAGGACGAAAAGCTGCGCGCGCACCTCGAGCGCGAGCTTAAAATCGCGGAATCATTCCTCGGTCAATGGGAGCGCATCCTGACCGACCGCGAAGGCAAAGGCGGCTGGCTGTCGCGGCTCATCGTGGGGCATGGCGAGGAAGGTATAAACGCCGCCAAGGAAATGGTCGCCAAGTACGCCGCCGAAATCGAAAAGATAAAGGCGCAGTTGTCGGCTATCGGCAAATCCACCGGCGGCAGCACGGTGCCCAACCGCAAGACCGGTGCGACTGACAAAGTTGCCGACGATACCGCAGCATGGAAACAGTACGTCGCGGCTGCTCGCACGGCGTACCAAACGGTTGACGCGATGGTGCGGACCTCGACCGAGTTCGAGAAACTGCTGCTCACCGACCAAGGCAAAAACTACTTGTCGTTCTACGGTGCAGCGAATATCCTCGACCGCCAGTTCGCCGCGCAGCGCGGCGCGAACGCGCAGGAAGTTGAACGCAACACGCAACTCGCGCTGGCGCAGCTGAAAGCCGATTACGAGGCAGCGGGCAAAACAATAAGCGGTGGCTGGAAACAGGCGTGTATCGAGATGTCCAACGCCGGGATGAACTGGAAAGGCAACTTCACCTCGCTGTTGAACAGCTTTGAGACCGGCTTCGCCTCGGCGTTCAAGAAGGCGTTGACGACGGCAAAGGGTGTGTTTGATGCCATAGACAAGTTCGCCACCTCGCTGTTCCAGAGCATCCTGCAGGCGTTCCTCGACCTTATCGCCAAAATCGTGGCGAAGCTGGCGATATACGGCATTTTGAACCTGTTCACCGGCGGGACAGGCGGCATCGTCGGCAAGCTATTTGGCTTCGCGGAAGGCGGGCTGGTACCGGGCGCGGCGGGACAGGCTGTCCCGGCAATCGTGCATGGCGGCGAATATGTGCTACCCGCAAGCATCGTATCAGCAATCCGTTCCGGCATGGCACCGTCGGGCGCGATGCGCGGCGGCGGACTGGCCTTCGCGGGCGCGGGCGGCGGCATCAGCGTGTCGTTGAATGCGCCCATCACCATCAACGGCGGCTTGGGTTCAGACAGCGACGTACGCAGCGTGTGCGAACAACTCACGAGCGCGATGAAGACAGGTGTCAGTTGGGCAATTGAAAACGCCAAGACGTCTTACAAAGTCGGTGCGCGCCACGACGGGGAGTCCGCATGAATCCGATAACAGTTTACGCCCCCGACAATTTGGCGACGCCGCTGTTAACGCTGAACGCGCGGTCGTCGTTCAAACGCAAAGACGCCGCCAAATGCGGCAACCTGCGCATGTCGGACGGCAGCCTCGTCGCGTGGCAGGAATGGCAAAAGGTCGAGGGCACGCTGTCGCTGCAGAATGTAACCCAGTCCGACAGGGATTCGCTTTTGTCGGCAATCGCGGACTACGACTTCCTGACGTTCGCCTTCTTTGCGGACTACGACCCGGCGCAGACGTATGTGTTCTGCCTAGCCGAGCCACCGACGGAAACATTCGACCGCAGGACGCGGCTTTATTCGCTGGAACTGTCATTGAAAGAACGCTGATTTATGAAAACGCTAGACCCCGCGTCGCAGAACGCGTTCAACTCGCCGAAACCGAAGTATTTCAAGCGCGTGTATTTATACCGCCGCGCGTGGAACGGTTCCGCGTTTGCCTATGACGCCGCGATAGACCTCACGCCGGATGTCGCGGAGGTCGGCAAAATCCAAATCAAACTCGATACCGAAAAGTTCAACAAGTGGACCTTCAGCAACTGCACCGTTACGGTGCGCAACGACAAACAGCAATGGAATCCGGGGAACCCGGACGGATATTTCCCGTCGGGAAAACAGGTGTTCAATTCGCGGGTGCAGATTATCGCCGGTGTCGTGCGCCTGGACGGAACCCAAGACCCGCAGTATGTGTATACCGGCTATCTGTCCGCACCGCCGACGCAGTATCCCGACGCAAAGACAATCCAGTTATCCGTGCAGGACCACCTGTCCATTTTCGACCAGCGCATGGCCGACGGCACCGGCGGCGACGCGCCCGTCGGAACGGTCGCGGTCAATGAGGTGGTGGGCCAAAATTCCGGCAACGAATTCACGACCGCGCATGTTGGAGCCGGTATTATCACGACGGTCTTGAAGGGCACGACAAGCGGCGGGCCTCAAAACGCAACGCCGTTGAACCCGAATCTGGATTACAACACGAGCAACCTCAACATGCACGACGTCGGCGCGACGATTACGCTTAACGCCCCGCTGGTATCCGGGCAGTCGCTCTGGGTAACGTACACCTACTGGCACCTTGACAAGCCGCTGGAATGGGTCGTCGCGCAGATTTGCGCGCTGTGCGGCATAATGTCCACGAATATCAGCCCGGCGATATTTTCAAACAGCATCAAGAACACGTTTGCGCAGCTCACCGAGAACGATTTCAACCTCGGGACGTACGACAACACCTTCTATTACTGGGTCGGCTGCGTGACGCCTAACCTGACAATGGGCTACCCCAGTTCGGGAACATACGTCAGCCCGGTCATAGACGGCACGGCGGCGTTCCGCCACTGGGGCCAATTCTCGGCGTCGTTTTCAAACCCGACTGGTTCCACCTCGATATTTTACTGGCGCGAATCGGCAGACGGTGTTGCATGGGGCGAGTGGACGGTGATTACCTCCGGTCAAATCTGCCCGGCGACGAAGCGGTATCTGCAACTGAAATGGTACGCATGGGAACAAAACAGCGCGGTCTACCGCACGACGCTGACTTCGTGGCAGATAGATTACTACTACAGCAGCACGACAATCCCCGTCGTGGACATGACCGGCCTGTCCTGCATGGGCGCGCTCGCCGCGCTGGCGGAAATGTGCTGCTACGAAATCGGGTTTGATTCCACCGACACCTTCATATTCCGTCCGCGTTCGGACGGTTCCGCGCCGGTGCGGATGCTGGCCAACGCCGATATCGCCTCGCTGGACAGCCTCACCACCGGCGCGGACAGGGTATATACGCAAGTCGTGGTCAATTTCGGCGACTATACCGCCGTCGTCAACAGCCGCACGCAGAGCGAGCCGCCGCCAAACGCCATAGACATATTCGGCACCCTGCAATACGAGGTGGATTCCGGCAATTTCCTGCCGGACAACACCGCAAACCTCGCGCAGGCAATCGCGCTGACGGTTTATCAATACGTCAAAGGCGCGCGCCGCAGGCTGCGCCTGAAAACCCGCTTCTTCCTCGACTTGGAACTCGGCGACAAGGTTCAACTGAAATACATACCGCTGGATTTCCTGACGACTTGGGTCTGGGGCGACGCGCGGGTGCGCTACGGCAACCGGCGGTTCGTGTGGTACGGCGCGAACTGGCTGATGGCGCTCTTGCCGCTATACCTCGTCATATTCCGCGTCGAGGGTATCGAGCTTGACCTTGAGAACTGGAACACGGTTTTCGACCTGACGGAGGCAATCTGATGCCGCTGCCGAAACAAATCAAAAATGGCGATATGCCAGACGCCGACGATTTGATGGCGAATTTCAACTGGCTGGCGTCTGGCAAGGGCGTCAAAAAAGACACCTATGACAACCTGCTTGCCTGCGCGGCGGCAGCTCCGGCGGAGCCGTTTTTGTGCTACGCGACGGACAACAGGCAGGCGATGCTTTATACCGGCGACAGTTCTATCGGAACGAACGGATTTATCGCGCTGGGAGGCGCTCTATGAAAAGAATACTGTGGTTCGCGTTGATAGGTTTTCCGGCGGCGGCGCAGTCGGCGGGGCTGCCGCTTGTCGCGCCGTTTTCGCTGCAGACGACGACGGCAACAATCAGCGGCAACGCCGCTATCGGAACATCGACCTCCACGCCGAAACTGTATATCAGCAAAACCGTGAGCGGCAATATTGTTTCCGACGAAGCGCACAAAGGCACCATCTTGGTTGAGACAAACTCGACTGAGACAAATATGTCCGACCCCTTACGGACTTTGCGTTCGATACTGACGCTAAACCCCGGCTTCAACCACGGCACACAAGCGTTGGAATCCGAAATCCGCGTGCGAGGCAACAGCGCATCGCCGACGCAGCACACCGCGTTTTCCGGGTGGACTTTGGCTGACCCCGGCTCAGGCCCGAATAACAGTTTATGGGGCGGCGACTTTCACATCGGCTGGAACGCCGGTGCGGGCGCTCCGGGTTCCGGCTTCGGGCTTGAGGTGGGCGTTCATCCCGACGTGCAGGCCGCGCCCAACACCGTCGGCGTGCTGATTCACAACCTCAAGAACTGGCCCACAGGCGTTGAGACGAACTATTCAGCCGGAACCGCGCTTAAAATATCGGGCCAATCGTATACCAACGGCCCCGGCTGGCAGAATTTCATAACCGCAGACCAAGGCGGCACCATGATGTTTTCGGTGGATAACGGCGGCAACGTAACCGGCCACAACGCGAATTTCGACGGCCCCGTCACAGCAGGCGGTCTCATCAACAACGGCTCGGCGTTGTTCCCCGGCACCATCTATATAAATACGTCGGGATATATGGGGTTTGGAACCACGTCGCCCGCCGCTATTCTGGACGTCGGAGGAAACACCGGAATCGGCAGCGCGCATTTCTACCATAACGCCAACGGCACGCTAAACCCGGCGGTCAAGTCCACCGTCGGTTTATGGCCCGACTGGAACTACCTCCTCGGCACGGGCGAAACCGACTTTTTCAACAGCGTTCCCACCGGCGTAAACGGCGGATTCGCATTTTTCAACGTGAACAGCAACGGCGTCGTAACCGCCACGACCACAATATCCGGCGCGGGCGTCTTCACCGGGAACGTCTCGCCGTCGTCCGTGAATTTGTCTACGGTATCAGTTGCGCTTGCTGGCAAGTTGTCTACTGACGGCTCCAACGCAATGTCGGGCCAACTGACCGTCAATAACACCGCCACAATCACCGGCAACACCTTCAGCGTTGGCGGCAACGAATTTGTGGTGGCGGCGGGCAGCGTCGCCATAAACAACGCCAGTCCCGGAGCGACGCTGGATGTAACCGGACAGCCCGAATCGGGCGTTCAGGCGATATTTCAATCCAGGCATTCAACTGCCAACGGCGCGTTCGGCGGCATCCAACTGGGCAACAACACCCTCTCGCAAAACGCGCAGTTGCTGTTCAATTACTCCGGCGACAACAGCCTTGATATACGAACCAACTGCACCGCACCGAACTGCGCCAGCAACCTTATCAAGCTCTCGCCGGGAACCAACGAGGCGATGCGGCTGATGCAAAACGGCAACGTCGGCATCGGGACTGCAAGTCCGCAGTACATGCTGGATGTCGCGGGCGGCGGCAATTTCTCGGCCACCGGCGCGACTTTGATAGTTGACGCAAACGGCTCAAATACGACGAGCCAGTCGCTTTATTTCAGAAACACGGGAACCGCAATCGGCAAGGTGAAATATTCGACTGACCTGTCATTTACGTCAAGCGGCGGGACGCAGGGGCTTTACCAGCAAAACGGCGGCAACGTCGGCATCGGCACGGCGTCGCCTCCCGTATCGCTTTCCGTGATGGGCAACACCACGGAGTCCGCCAGAATATCCGGTAGTAACGGAACCCGGCTGGTGCTGATGGGCAACGCCAGCCTTGCTTCCGGCGGCTCGTTTACCAACTGGGAAATCGGCGTGCAGGACCATGTCGCCAACGCGCTGGAAATAACCCCGTCCTCGTCGGTCGGCGGCACCGCGTTTACCACGCCGGTCATGACGGTGCTGAGCAACGGCAAGGTCGGTGTCGGGACGACAAATCCTACCCAAGCATTGGATGCCAACGGCTATGTCGTCGGGCGTTCCGGCGTCTTGGGCCCGATTTTGGAGGCCAACACCATAATGCCGTACAGCAACGGTGGGTTGCTGCTGGAAACCATGCCGGGCTATACGGGAAATATCGTCTTCAGCAGCAACGGCACCGCACCGTCGGAATCCATGCGAATTGACACCAGCGGCAACGTCGGCATAGGCACGGCTTCGCCAACGGAACGACTGGAAGTGAACGGCAACATCAAGGCCAGCTCCAACATGGTCGCCAACACCGGCACATTTAACGGCGGGATTACGGCTGGCGGCGCGACTATCAACGGCGCGGCGTTGTTTCCCGGCACCATCTATATCAACACGTCGGGCTACATGGGATTGGGCACGATGTCCCCGGCTGCGATTCTGGATGTCGGCGGGAACACAGGCATCGGAACGGCGCACTTTTTCCATAACGCCAACGGGGTGCTGAACCCGGCGATAAAAAACACCGCCGGTTTCTGGCCCGACTGGAATTACCTTGTCGGTACCGGCGAGACCGACTTTTTCAGCAACTTCGGCGGCTTCGGTTTCTTCAGCGTGAACGGTTCCGGCGTGGTAACCGGCACCACGACCATAACCAGCAACGGCAGCGTCGGAATCGGGACGAGTTCACCGGCGCAAATGTTCGAGGTTTACGGCGGCAACGAGAAAATCAACGGCGCGACGTTCTACGGCGCGAAAACCCACGCGCAGTTGAAAGCGCTGGCCTGCGCCGCGCTGCCGTGTATGGCGTTGTCGTCAGACGCGCCGTATGAAGTGTTTGCGGCGACCGGAACAGCAGTATGCCAATGGCAGAGCCAACGCAGCGGAGGAGGGCCATAACATGAGCAAAATCGACGAGATACTTGAGCGCTTGGCGCGCATAGAGGCAAAGCAGGACGCGCATCTTGCCGCATACGTGCAAGAGAAAGCCGCCAACTACGGGCGCGTTACCCGGCTTGAGCATACGGTAAACGGCAACGGTCAGGTCGGCCTTGCCGAAGAGCTGCGGAGTATGAAGGCGAAAATATCATGGCTCGTCGGCGGCATCACGCTTGCGGTCAACGCCGCGTTCCAACTGGCAGCAAAGTGGGGTGCAAGATGAACGACTTCAAACTGACGGAGCATTTCACGTTCTTCGAGCTGACGCGCACGGATAAGACCGAATTCCAGGAGGTCAACCGCAAAAAGGGGCTTTGTTATACCCCGGAACTGACCGACCTGTGCAAGCTGGTTCTGGAGCCGGTGCGGGCGCATTACGGCAAGCTGGTCATCGTAAATTCCGGTTTCCGCTACCCGGACCTTAACAAAGCGGTAGGCGGCAGCGTTACCAGTCAGCTCATGGTAGGCGAAGCGGTGGATTTCCATGTGGACGGCGTGAGCATAGACGATGTACTGAATTGGCTCTGGCACGAGTCCGGCATCCCGTTCGGGCAACTGATAGACGAACGGCGTAACGGCGAACGGTGGGTACATTGCAGCACCGGCGGCAAGCGCGAGGTATTGGCGTTCAAGGATGGCGTCTATGCCCGGCTGGCTTGAAAATATTCTGAACCTGCTTATCGGCAGGCAGGGCGACGTGAAATGGCATATCGGCTGGACGTTCGATTTGCCGTTATTCAAAACCACAGGAGGCTGTATGGACTACGAAGCGAAGGCGAAAGAGCTGATAGCGAAGCTGGGCGCGGTGGCGGACGAAATCAAGTCAGTAAAAAACCT
This sequence comes from Elusimicrobiales bacterium, assembly GCA_028688475.1. Classification (GTDB taxonomy): domain Bacteria; phylum Elusimicrobiota; class Elusimicrobia; order Elusimicrobiales; family Elusimicrobiaceae; genus JAQTYB01. The sequence goes on along the minus strand of JAQTYB010000025.1, from coordinate 3,611 downwards.
CAGCGGCGCGCTGGCGGTCGTGCCGGATGTCGTGAAGCTGGTCGAAGGCGTCGGTCAGGAAGAGGATATCAAGGGCGCGGACAAGAAAGCGCTGGCGGTCGCGGTGCTGAACGCGCTCATCGACATCCCGTTCCTGCCGGAGAGCGTCGAGGGAATGCTCATCGGCTGGGCGATAGACGCGGTAGTCGCCGCGCTCAACAAGCTGGTCGGCAACGATTGGCTGGCGAAACTGCAGTTGGCATGAGGCGAACGAAACCCGCCCGGCCTAAAAACCGGGCGGGACGTATTCGGTTTATGCGGACTTCATTTGCCTTGAATGACCTTGACGCGCTTGTCAGCATCCTTGACGACGCGCCAGCCCCGGCGCGTGTAGGTAACCATGCGCGCGCGCACGTTGGCCTCGACATCTTTGCCGTTGACGGCGTCACCGGCCTTGTCCCGCACCTCGACGGCGATGTCGCTAACGGTATGTCCGCCGGACATAAGCAGCGGGTCGATAATGGACGCCAGCGATACGACGTGCGGCTGGACGACGGTCAATGTAACGGCAGGTTTGTGTTCCGGCGCGGCGGCAGCTTTTGTTCTATGCGCGGCATTCGGTTTATGCGCCTTGCCGTCAATAGGCTCCAGTTCATAGTCCGGCCCGCAGCGGAACACGATTCCGCTCGGCAGCGCCATCACGATTTTGCCGTCTTTTTCGCCGGTCATCGTGACGGTCGCGCCTTTTTGCGTCAGGTATTTATGCCCGATTTTAGCTTCGCTCGCTTTCATGGTACGCCTCCGTTTTGCGTGGATTCAGCTTCACATCAGGAAGGAAGGTACAGCGAATATGCGAATAAATCAAGGCCTGTTTCTCAGACGGTAAAACGGCTTCGAAAAGGCCTTGATTTCAGGCGGAAGTCCTTGTACCCTTCATCCTGAGGAGGAAATGGATATGAACGCGAATACGACGGAGAAAGTCAAAAAAGCGAAGTTTTACGTCACGGCGGTTTCGACGGCGCTCGCCGGAACCGAATTCCAAAGCACGGTGCGCATGGCAATAGGCGCGTTTGACGGGTTGGACGCTGCGCGGGAGTTCGCCGAGGCGCAGGCCCGCCGCCCGGAGGTAATAGATGCAAAGAGCCGGATACGGTTCACCGTGCAGCACAAAGGCCTGACGGTGGCCCGGATAGAGCCGGAGCGCAAGGGGGCAATATGATAGCGCAAAAGCGCAACTTCTGGCACCGGTATCTGACGGTGGTAATCAACGGCTTCGACATCTACACAGAAAACCTGCCGCTCGACGGCGAGATGAAGGACTACCTGCCGCTCTTGAAAAAACGCATAACCGATGCCGCGAAAGCTCTGCCGACCGCCAAGTTCACCGGCAACATAGAACAGCAATGGTACGAAGGCTACGGCATACAGAAACGCCACAAATACGAAACGCTGGACGTCGAAACCGGCGAAACCAAAGAATCGGTTTACTAACGGGAGATATTATGCGAATCCGTCTGACTATGGAAGTAACCGTAAGGATGGGTAATGTATTCAGCTCCGGAAACGGCCTAATCGGCTACATGCCGGACGGCACGACCTACGCCGACCTCGTGCGCGTATTCGGCAGACCACAGTACGGCGAATCCGGCGACAACAAAACCAAAGCCGAATGGGCCGGCAAAATAAACGGCCTTCAATTCACGATTTACGACTGGAAAAGCCCGGTAGACCCAAAGCAAAACACCGACTGGCACATAGGCGGGCAGAGCGAGATGACCGCCACGTTGCTTGTCGCATACTTCAAGGCGGCGAAATAACGGAACGATTATGAAAGCGGCATTATACGCGCGGGTGTCTTCGCAAGGGCAGGCGGACAAGGATTTGTCCATCCCTGCCCAGCTGAAGGCTCTGCGCGAATACGCGTTGAAAAAGGGGGGAAGTGTCGTAGTTGAATTTATAGACGAGGCGGAATCGGCCCGCTCCGCCGACCGCCCGAAGTTTCAGGAAATGATTTACGCCGCGAAACAGAAAATCTGTCTTTTTGACACTATTCTTGTTTGGAAGTTTTCGCGGTTCGCGCGCAATCGCGAGGATTCGATTCTCTACAAAAAACTGCTTCGTAAGCATGGCATTGACGTCATCTCAATAAACGAGCCAATAGACGATACGCCGTCCGGACACCTCATGGAAGCGATGCTTGAGGCGGTGGACGAGTTCTATTCGCTGAACCTTTCAAGCGACACTATTCGCGGGATGCGCGAAAACGCCTCGCGCGGCTTTTGCAACGGCGGCACCACGCCTTACGGCTACAAACGCGTTAAGGTGCTGGTAAACGGCAACGAGAAGATTAAACTGGACGTGGAACCGGCGGAGGCGTCCGTAGTGCGCCGGATGTTCGAGATGGCGGCAAAAGGCTTCGGCACAAAGGAAATCACCAAAACCCTGAATGCCGAAGGCGTCAAAACGCGGGCCGGGTTTGCGTGGAGCAAAACCGTCGTCCATTATATGCTCACCAACGAAACCTATACCGGCGCGGTGATATTCAACCGCTACGCAAAACATGAGGAAGTCCGCCGCAAAAAACCCGAGGACAAGCTGGTCCGCGTGGACAACGCGCATCCGGCGATTATAGACAAGGAAACCTTTAACAAGGTGGTAACTCTTATGAAATCACGCGCTCCGCAAATCATGCATCCGCGCGAGGTCGCCAGCGAATACCTTTTGTCAGGCATCGTCTATTGCGGCAAATGCGGCGCGAAGCTGGTCGGGAGCGCCGCCAAATCAAGCACGTTTTTCTACTACGCCTGCCAGAATTACCTCAAGCGCGGCAAACACGTTTGCGACTGCCACATGATACCGCGCAAAAAGCTGGAGGACGCGGTAATCGCCAAAATCCGCGAGCGGGTGATTACCAAGGAGAATCTCGGCAAACTGGTGGAGGACATAAACGAGGAGTTGGTGGCATCCAAGGGCGGATTGCGCGACCGGCTGCACGAACAGGACCTGCAAATAGTGGAAGCCAACAAACGGCTGCAAAAGCTTTATAACGCGCTGGAAACGGGGCAATTGGAGCTGAAGGACCTCGCACCGCGCATAAAAGACCTGCGGACGCAGATAGACGCGCTGGAGGCCGTAAAAACCGCGCTGGGCGCGGATTTGGCTAAAGAAACGATAAACGTGTCGGACAGCGAGCTTAAGGATTACGCCAACGAATTGTGCGGGTTTTTAGAGAGTTCCGCCATAACCGAGACAAAATCGTTTCTGGCGAATTGGGTGAAGCGCATAGAGCTGGACACGCCGGGCGGCGGGCACATAATATACAAAATGCCCCTCGCGCCGGGCGCAAAAGGGGCAGAAGTTCTATCTTTGCGAAGAGGTGGCTCCCCGGGCAGGACTCGAACCTGCAACCTACCGGTTAACAGCCGGTCGCTCCACCATTGAGCTACCGGGGAATAAATACATTTTATTCCAATTCCGCCGCATTTGGCAAGCGCTCCGACGGACGGTGTTGCAAGTTTATAGAAATGTCATGGTTTGCGTTTTTTAGAAATGTCATGTAGTTGTCGTTTTCCTTGCTGTTGTCCTTTCTATCAGATTATCAACAGTCTTGAAGCTGTCTCGGCGCGTTTTTT
>JAQTYB010000024.1 GCA_028688475.1 Elusimicrobiales bacterium | reverse complement strand
GTTCGCCGTTTTTGGTCAGCCTTACCATTCCCGCCTTGACGTGTTTGATTGACGAGCATTTTGGACATTTCATAGTGTCCCTCCTCGTCAGCATTATATCTTATATCTATGTAATTAGCAACGCCGCATAGGTCCAAAGACTCTTGTAGGCCTGGCCTGGCCTGGCCTGGCCTATAATATTGGTAAGCTTAGTTTCTTACGCCGCATGCAGCACTGTGGGAACGAGCCCGCAACAGTCCGAAAGGACGAGGAGACACGAAAATGAAAACCTCAATGTTTGCAGCAGCAATCATCGCGATCTTTACCGCGCTTGGTTCAGCGGCTGGCACTCCCATTATTAGCGCGCTTAGCAAGACAGCGGGGAGTCCGGTTGTTAAGCCTCAAGCCCCGGCATACGAGCTTGCGGGACCACAGCGGCGTGATGAGTTGGAAGCGGCGGACCTCACGCCGGCTCCAATATACAAGCTTGCTGGACCTGATGGCCGCGAAAGGAGCTTCCAGCGCGCCGAAGGGCTTGTTTTATGCGATGACGGGGGCTGCGCGAAATTCGTGGCCGCCAGACAAAACGGATCGGCTGACTCCTATACGACTCCGGATGGCAAGACATATAATCAGTTTCACGCCAACGGCTACGGTCCGCACCACGGCCGTGCTTATATCGGACCGGACGAAGTCGTGGTGGAAGGTTTTCCTGTCATACTAGGCAGCGCGGATGAGGGCGAAAAGGTATATCTGATGTCAACGCCGACAGGCCGCTACTTAGACGTAAAAGGGGGGAAATGGCAGCTTGCCAGATAGCAAGCTATCCCGAAGCAACCGCCGGTCCCGAGTATGAAATTCAAATGGGTGCCATCCGGCGAAATCTCGCAGATGAAAGAAGAAATGCAAATGAAAAAAGCTATGCTTGCAGTTGCAGTCGGTCTGTCATTTGCCGCAATCGGTTCAGCGGCGGAGAGCGCAACTTTCAAGGAACTTGACAGGAATGCAAATGTTAAGGCAGCGGCGGAACCTGTTGCCGGAATAGCTGCGTCGCAACCCTTGCCGGACAGTGTCAAAAGCAAGATGTACAAAGCGACGATAAAACTGTCAAAGCCGATAAATGATTCCCCATGTGACTTGTGGACTGTCTTTTCGGACCTTGAGCAGCTTGGCGTGGAACGGAAGGCTGAAATTGCGGCCTTGAATGAGTGCCATAAGGCCGGCGAGACAACCTGTTTTAGTTCCACTGTCTCGAGTAAGCATTGCAATGTTACAGAACAGGATCCGGTTGTGTGGACTGTTAAAAAGGTTGTTTGCGTCGCGGATGCTGTGGCGGTTGCAATCAAATAAATTGCGTGCGAAGTAAAAATCACTCCGCGAAACGCCGCCGATAAACCGGCGGCGTTTCGCTTTTCAGCAGCAGGATGATTTTCCGCCGCAGCCGCAGTCCGGCTCGGTCCCGCGCAGGAATCCGTTTATGACGGCGGCGGCGCAGCCGACGCCTTTTTTCACGCTGACGGCGCCGACGGGGCAGTTTTCGGCGCAGGCTCCGCATTCCATGCACAAATCCCTGTCGGTAATTGACACTTTTCCGTTTTCAACCCTGAAAACCACGTGAGGGCAGACTGCCGCGCACATCCCGCAGCCGGTGCATTTTTCGTTGTCCAGCGCCAGCGTCGCCACGCCTGAGAGATATTTAACCCGAAAATCGCAGTTGAGTAGCGGAATTCGACGAAAAATGGCTTCGCATCTCCGGCACAAAAAAGCGCTTACAGGCCTACAAGCCTGCTCGCACTTTTTTGTACCGAATCTGCTTCGCCCTTTTTCGTCTCGGTTCTCGCTATCAACTGCGCTTTCCGGGTTAAGAGTCATAAAAACCTCCGCAACAGCATGATTGTCAATCCCGCCAGCAGGCAAGCCGCCTGAACCGGCAGCGCGGCGCGCATTTCCTTTTGCACTCCCGACAGGGAAGTATAGGTGGACGCGCCTGTGAAGTTCATGCCTATAAATGACGCCGCAGCCGAGTAAATCAGCACCCGCGCCGCCGCGCCGGGCAGGCTTAGCCCCAAAGCCAACGCCAGTCCCGCCGCGACTGCGCCGCCCGCCGCCGCGCTTTTGACCGCGAAGGCGCGCCCCGGCAGCCACGGAAGAAAAGCCGGCACGGCCACCGCTCCGGCGAGCAAAGCGCCCGCCGTCAAAACCGCGTCCGCCTTAAGGCCCGTAAAATACAGCGCCGCAGCAACAGGCAGCAGATATTTGCCGAACGAGACCAACTCCAGCGGGGCCAGCGCAATCCTGTCCGCGAAATTAAACCGCACCCTGCGCATTTCCGGCGAGGCCCTGTTGCCGGAGCTCAAAAAGTCCTGTATATCCTCCGCCCGCACCGGCCCGTAGACGACGTTGAAGCCGCTGTAAAATTTCACGCGGTGCGCCGAAACGCCCGGCGCGCCAAGCTGCGGGACTATGACAGTCCTGTGGCAAACTATTTTGTCCAGCTCCGTTTCCGCGATTGAGCGCGCAAGCTCCAGCGTGCCGAAGGTGCCCTTGCCCGCCGCGCACCAGACGTTGATGCCTTTGGTGTCGAGAACCAACAGCCAGGCGTCGCGGCCTTTCAGACTTGCGCGCAGCGCGTCGAAACTGAGCTTGTAGTTCGCGGACACGAAAACCGGCGACGCGTCCGTCGGACGCCCCAGCGCGTAAAGCCCCGGCTGCACCGACCAGCCATAGCGCCGGACGCCCCAGCGCGCCAGCCACGAAGCCAGCGTGTCCCGAAACCGCATTTCGGGCGAAGTTTCCGGCACGGAACCCGCCGGCGTGCCGAACCGCCCGCGAACCGCCGCCAAATCAGCGTTGTCGTACATGAGGGTATTATACTATAATTCGTCATGTGGCGAAATAACGAATTATGAAAACGCTTGTGCAAATGATAAAAGCGCTGGCGGACGAAAACCGGCTGCGCATAGCGCTGATGCTCAAAGGCCGGGAGCTTTGCGTCTGCCAGATAACGGCCGCGCTGAAACTCGCGCCTTCCACCGTGTCAAAACATATTTCTCTGCTGGAGCAGGCGGGTCTTGTCGAAACGCGAAAGAAAGGCCGCTGGGTGCATTGCCGCCTGCCGGACAAGCCGGCGGCTGAGGCGAAAAGGCTGCTGGAGTGTCTTCTCGCGGCGAGGGGCGGACGCGGCGTGCTGCGCCATAAGGCAGGCAAATGCTGAAAGTTCTTTTTCTCTGCACTGGAAATTCCTGCCGCAGCCAGATGGCGGAGGGGTGGACGAACCATATTCATAAAGGTTCCATTCAGGCTTTTTCCGCCGGCACCGCGCCTAAAGGCGTGGACCCGCTTGCCGTTGAAGCAATGAAAGAGGCGGGGGGGGATATTTCCTCCCAGCGCGCCAAACATCTGGATGAATTCAGAGATATCGAATTCGATTATGTGATAACCGTCTGCGACCGCGCGCGGGAGTCATGCCCGCTGTACTGGGGAAAGGCGAAAAAAATCCACGCCGGATTTGACGACCCGCCGTTTCTGGCGCAATCCGCCAAAACAAAAGAAGAGGCTTTGGCGCATTACCGCCGCGTGCGCGACGAGATACGCAAATTCGTGGAAGCCATGCCGGACAATCTGGAGGAATAAAAATGAGCGGACATAAAGAGCTTTCCGCGCTGGACCGTTACCTCACCGCGCTGATTTTCGCGGCGATGGCGCTTGGCGTGGGCGTAGGGTACTTTTTCCCGTCCGTAAACAGCGCCATATCCGCCATGAGCGTGGGGACCACCTCGATTCCGATAGCCGTCGGACTTATACTTATGATGTATCCGCCGCTGGCGAAGGTCCGGTATGAAAAATTGCATGAGGTGTTCAGGGATAAAAAAGTCGTATCGCTGTCGCTGATTCAAAACTGGATTATAGGGCCGGCGCTTATGTTCGCGCTTGCGGCGCTATTCCTGCATGACAGGCCGCATCTGATGTTCGGCGTGATACTGATAGGCCTTGCCCGCTGCATCGCGATGGTGATAGTCTGGAACGATTTGGCCGAGGGCGATTGCGAATATTGCGCCGCGCTGGTGGGGCTCAACTCGCTGTTTCAGGTGTTTCTGTACTCGTTTTACGCCTGGGTGTTCATCACCGTGCTGCCGCCGGCTTTGGGAATCGGCAAAGGCGCGGCGGTCAACATCACGATGGGCTCTATCGCAAAAAGCGTGTTCATCTATCTCGGCATACCGTTTCTGGCGGGAATGCTGACCCGTTACGGCGCGATCAGGGCGAAAGGCGAGGAGTGGTATCAGCGCGAAATACTGCGCCGCATAAGCCCGGTCACGCTTGTCGCGCTGCTTTTCACCATCGTCGTGATGTTCTCGCTCAAAGGGGAGTACATAGTGCAACTGCCGTTCGACGTGCTGCGCGTCGCAGTGCCGCTGGCGATATATTTTATGCTGATGTTTTTTGTCAGCTTCTGGATGTCGTACAAACTGGGCGTGGATTACAAGACGACCGCGACGCTTTCTTTTACCGCCGCCAGCAATAATTTCGAGCTGGCGATAGCCGTGGCGGTGGTGGTGTTCGGCCTTAACTCTCAGGAGGCTTTCGCCGCCGTAATCGGCCCGCTTCTTGAAGTGCCGGTGCTGATAATGCTGGTCAACGTGGCGCTAAAACTCCGGGAAAAGTATTTTTCGCCGCATTGAGTCTGCTACAATATTTCCGGCGTGCATTTTCGGCAAAGGGGTCTTCCATGCAGGAACTTTTGAAAGAGTTGTTCCTCAAAACATACGGCGAACCGGCGTCCGCGGCGGCGCTGCCGGGCGACGGCTCGGACCGGAAGCTTTTCCGTCTTGCAGGCGCAGGCCGCAGCGTGATAGGCGCGGTCAACGCGGACGCGAAGGAGAACGCGGCCTTCATTTCATTCTCGCGCCATTTCAGGAAGTGCGGCCTGCCGGTGCCGGAAATATACGCCGAGGATTTGCAGAAAGGAATCTATCTTGAGGAGGACCTCGGCTACGCCAATCTGTTCCAGCTGCTGACGAAGCTGCGCGCCGCCGGCGCGCCACGCTCCGCCCTGTTTCCGCGCGAAGCGCTGGAGGTCTACCGCAAAGCCGTGAAACTGCTGCCTAAATTCCAGATTGACGCCGGCCAGACGCTTGATTACAGCAAGTGCTATCCGCGCGCCGAGTTCGACAGGCAGTCCATGATGTGGGACTTGAACTATTTCAAGTACTATTTCCTGCGCCTGGCCAAAATCCCGTTCAACGAGCAGGCCCTGGAAGACGATTTCAACAGATTCACCGATTTCCTGCTGGAGGCTCAAAGCGGATACTTCCTGTACCGCGATTTTCAGTCCCGCAACATCATGGTGCGCGAAGGCGAGCCGTGGTTCATAGATTATCAGGGCGGCAGGAGGGGCGCGCTCCAGTACGACATAGCCTCGCTGCTGTTTGACGCCAAGGCCGACATTCCGTTCGATATCCGCGAGGAGCTGCTGGAGCTTTATCTCGACACCGCCGCGGGCATGATAAAAATAGACCGGGAGAAATTCCGCGCCCATTACTACGGCTACGTCTATATCCGCATCATGCAGGCTATGGGCGCCTACGGCCTGCGCGGCTTTTACGAGAAGAAACTGCACTTCCTGCAAAGCATTCCCTACGCGGTGAAGAATCTGGAATACCTGTCGCGCAAAGCGAAGCTGCCGCTGGAACTGCCCGCGTTCGACGGCGTATGGCGCAATATAATCGCCTCCTCCTATCTCCGCCAGTTCGGCGCGGCGAGACCCGGCCTCACCGTGCGCGTGCAAAGTTTTTCCTACCGCGTTGGGCTGCCCCGCGACGACAAGGGCCACGGCGGCGGTTTTGTTTTCGACTGCCGCGCGCTGCCCAATCCGGGCCGCTGCGCCGAGTATGCGCCGTTCACCGGAATGGACGCGCCGGTGATAAAATTTCTCGCGGGCGAGCCGGAGGCGGCGCGGTTTCTTAAAAACGTCCGCGCGCTGACCGGCCAGAGCGTGGAAAATTACCGCAAACGCAACTTCACCGATTTGCTGGTTTCGTTCGGCTGCACGGGCGGGCGGCACCGCTCCGTTTACTGCGCCGAGACGCTGGCGAAACATTTGCGCGAAAAATACGACGTGGAGGTGGAAATCACGCACGCCGCGCTGCGCCCGGCGACATCGCCGGAATTCGCCGCGCGGACCGCATGAAAGCCATGGTGCTGGCCGCCGGAGCCGGAACCCGGCTGCGCCCGTTGACGGACAAGACCCCGAAAGTCCTAATTGAAATCGGCGGAACGCCGCTGCTGGAAATAATCATCCGGCGGCTTATCAACGCGGGCGTGGATGAACTGATAGTAAACACGCATCATCTCGCCGGACAGGTGGCGGATTTTCTGAAAGCCAAAAACAATTTCGGCATCCGCATGGAAATATCGCATGAGTCCGAGTTGCTCGACACCGGCGGCGGGCTCAAAAAAGCGGCCTGGTTTTTCGACGACGGGAAACCGTTTCTCCTCCATAACGGCGATATCGTCACCCGCATGGACCTGCGCGCGCTGCTGGCGGCGCACGAACACGGCGGCAATCTCGCCACGCTGGCGGTGTCGAGCCGATCCTCGACCCGTCATCTTATTTTCGACGGAGCCGGACGGCTTTGCGGACATGAATCCGCGTCGGGCACAAGTTGGGCCGGAGGCGCGCCGTGTGAAAGCGCGCGGAAATTCGCCTTCAACGTCGTGCATGCGGTTTCGCCGGAGTTGCTGCCGCTTATATCGGAGACCGGCGCGTTTTCAATCCTGACCCCCTACCTGCGACTCGCGGGCGAAGGCAAAAAAATAGGGATGTTCGATGCTTCGCGCTATGACTGGATAGACATAGGCCGTCCCGAAACCCTCGAAAATGCCCGCCTGTACGTCCAGCAGAACGGCCTGCCTCAGTAGTCGGCCAGCCTGGTTTTTATATTTATATAGATATTTATAATAAATAGTTGCTTTGTTATATTAATTTGTGGTAAATTTGATTTATTAGATACACCAAAAGTAAAAAAGGAGGCGGTATGCTTAAAGCGAAAACAGACGACCCCGCGGTGCTGAAAAATTTCCTGGAAATACCCTACGACGAGCTTGAGGTGATGAATCTCAAGGCCGCGCTGGACGCAGAAACCAAGTCACCGGCGGAGCTGGAAAAGGAATACCGCGATTATCTGCTGAAGGAAAAGCGCCTCAAGGCGGTGACGCTTTGCTTCACCGACATCGAGGGCCGTTTCCAGATGCTTGATTACGACAAGCAGTTTTTCCTCCGCGCCGCCGACAACCTGACTTTCGACGGTTCTTCCATACGCGGTTTTTCCGCGCAGAAGGAATCGGACCTGCGGCTCGGCATCAACTGGGAAAGCATTTTCTGGCTTCCCGCCGATGTTTTCGGCCCCGGCAAGGTCATATTGTTCGCCACCGTTTTGAACCGCGACAAGACGGTGTACGAGTCCGATTTCCGCGCCCGTCTCGCCGGCCTTGCGGCGGAGCTGGCGAAAAAAGGCATCACCGCCAATGTCGCCGCCGAGGTGGAGGGCTTTCTGGTAAGCGGGCTCAACGCCGAGCAGAACTACAACAAGAGCGTGGGCTTCACCCTCATTTCCACCGGCGGCTATTTCCATTCGCTGCCGCTGGACCGCCTGAAAATGTTCATTGACGCCTCCGCCGAGGCGCAGCGCGCGATGGGGTTCAAAAACGAAAAGGACCATCCCGAAGTGGCGCCTTCGCAATTCGAGCTGAATTTCTCCTACGCCAGCGCCGTGCGCGCGTGCGATTTGGTGCAGCTCTACAAGCTGCTCTGCCGCCAGGTGGCCGCCAACATGGGCATGACGGCGACATTCCTTCCCAAGCCGATTGCCGGCGTGAACGGAAGCGGGATGCACCTGAACCTGTCGTTTTTCAAGAGCGGCAAAAACATTTTCCACGACAGCAAAGGCGAAGACAGCCTGTCTTGCGCGGCGTGGGACGTGATATCGAGGATACTCAACCACGCGCCGGAGCTTTCGCTGGTGCTCAACCCGAGCGTGAACGCCTACCGCCGGCTGGACCCGCATTTCGAGGCGCCCAACCAGATAAAAGTTTCGTCGGTGGACCGCGGCTCGATGATACGCATCCCCGCAGGGAACGAAACCTCCGCCCGCATAGAGATACGCTCCGTCGGGCCGGACGCCAATCCCTATCTGGCGCTCTACGCGCTGCTGCGCACCGCGCTGGACGGCGCGCCGCTCACCAAAGACGAGAACAAGCGCGACCGCGTGCGCTACCTGCCCGGCAATATCCACGACGCGATACGCCTGTTCCGCGCCAGCGATTTCCTCAAAAGCGTCATGGGCGGGGCCGCGCACGAGAAATATGTCGCCTACAAACAGACCGCCGCGGACCGGAGCCCCAAGGAGCTGGGCACCATCGTGAAATCCTCGGAAGTGCTTTTCCACCACGAGGTCACCAACCAAATGCTCTGGCACAAGTTCTGACGATGAGCTGGACCCTGAACGAAAAAACCCGCCGGAAGGCGGGTTTTTTCTTTGGATATCGCCGAATCAGTTCAGGTTCGTCCAGTCCAGCACGATTTTGCCGGATTTGCCCGACGACATCAGCTCGAAGGCTTCTTTGTAATCTTTTACCGGGAAGCGGTGGGTGATAACCGGTTTTATGTCGAGGCCGCTTTGCAGCAGGGCAACCATTTTGTACCACGTCTCGAACATCTCGCGTCCGTAGATGCATTTGAGACGCAAGCCTTTGAATATCATTTTGCTCCAGGAAATTTTGGTGTCGTCGGGGAGTATGCCCAGCAGCGCGATTTTGCCGCCCATGCGCACCGTGCGCAGCATGTCGTTGAACGCGACGGGGCTGCCGGACATTTCCATGCCGACGTCGAAGCCCTCCGTCATTTTTATCCGCTTCATCACGTCTTCCAGCGTCTGTCTGCGGGAATCCACCACGGTTTCCACGCCGAGCTTGCGCGCCAGCTCCAGCCGGTAGTCGCTTATGTCGGTCAGCACGACGTGACGCGCGCCGACGTGGCGCGCCACCGCCGCCGCCATGATGCCTATGGGCCCCGCGCCGGTGAGCAGCACGTCTTCGCCGACGAGGTCATAGGACAGCGCGGTATGGACGGCGTTGCCGAAGGGGTCGAAAATAGCCGCCTCGTCGTCCGAGATATCGTCGGGAAGCGGGAATACGTTTTCCGCGGGCATTGCCAGATATTCCGCAAAGCAGCCGGGCCGCGTAACGCCGACGCCTTTGGTGTTTATGCACAGGTGCCGCTGCCCCGCGCGGCAGTTGCGGCAATGGCCGCACACTATGTGGCCTTCGCCGGAAACGCGCTGGCCGATACCGAGGCCGCGCACCGACGCGCCCAGCTCCGCCACTTCGCCGGCGAATTCGTGGCCCACGTGCATGGGGACGGGGATGGTCTTCTGCGCCCAGTCGTTCCAGTCGTAAATATGCGCGTCCGTGCCGCAGATTGCCGTTTTTTTAATTTTTATCAAGACATCGGTTTCGCCGATTTGCGGCTTCGGCACGTCTTCGAGCCAGATGCCGCGCTCGCGTTTGCTTTTGACCAGAGCTTTCATGTCCTCTCCCCGGCGGTCGGCAGACTGCTTTGGAAAACCCGCCATTCCGGTTTCATTCTACAAAAGTTACGCAAAACTCAAACATGAGTTGCGGCAGGCGCTTTTGTATAATGAGTTCAGCGATTTCGCGCAAAGGAGAACCGCCATGACGGATGATTTGAAACCCGGGCTTTATTCCAGATTCGAGCGCTATGTCAAAGTGGAAACCACAAGCGACGATTCCTCCAAAACCTGCCCCTCCACGCCGGGCCAGTTGAAACTGGCCAAAATCGCGGCGGAGGATATGAAAAAGGCCGGACTCAAAAACGTTTCCGTTGACAAAAACGGCTATGTCATGGGCGAGCTGGCCGCTAATACGTCCAAAAAAGTTCCCGCCATCGGCTTCATCGCGCATCTCGACACCGCGCCAGACGCGCCGGGCAAAAACGTCAGGCCGCAGTTGCACAAAAATTACTCCGGCGGCGCTATCGTCGTGAGTAAAAAGCTCGGCGTCGTCATACGCCCGCAGGACGCGCCCGGCCTGGCGGACTGCGCGGGCGAGGATATCGTCACCGCGGGCGGCGATACTTTGCTGGGCGCGGACAACAAAGCGGGCATGGCGGTAATACTCTCCGCGCTGGAGTGGCTCAGGGCCCATCCCGAAGTGAAGCACGGCCCGCTGAAAGCCGCCTTCACCCCCGACGAGGAGATAGGCAGGGGGGCGAATTTGTTCAATCTGAAAAAATTCGGCGCCAGATACGCCTATACCTTCGACGGCGACAGGACGGGCTCCATCGAGGACGAGACTTTCAACGCTGACGCGCTCACTCTTTCCGTCAAAGGCAAAAGCGTGCATACCGGCTCGGCCAAGAACATACTGGCCAACGCGGCGCGCATCGCCGCCGATATAATAACCGCCTGGCCGGCCAACATGCTGCCGGAAACCACCGAGGGAAGGGAGGGCTTCATAGTGTTCCTCTCCTGCGAGGCCGGAATTGAAAAGGCCGAAGTCAAAGGCCTCGTGCGCGATCACGACATGTCAAAACTGCGCAAAATGGAGCGCCTGCTGGAGGCCATCGCAGCGCAAAAACGCCTTGAGTATCCCGCCGCCGAAATTGACGTGAAGTTCCGCGAGCAATACCGCAATATGAAAATCGTGCTCGACAAGCATCCGCTGGTGATGAAATACGCGCTGGAAGCCATGCGCGAGACCGGCGTGGAGCCGATAATAAAGCCCGTGCGCGGCGGCACCGACGGCGCGCGGCTTTCATTCATGGGCCTGCCGACGCCCAACATTTTCACCGGCGGCGGCAACTATCACGGACGGCACGAATGGGTATCGCTCGACGGGATGGAAAAAGCGGCGCGCGTGCTGATAGCGCTCGCACGGAAATGGGAAGAAAATTCGTGAGAGAAGGAAACCATACCCTGTCCGCGGATTTGCATAGTCTTACTATGTCATAAACACAACAAAGCTACAGGGCTGCATTTTAGCCACGAAACACACGAAATACACGAAAAATGAGGAGCCTTTTCAATTACGACAACGGAACTCAGCCGCAGATGAACGCAGATATTCGCAGATTAAAAACAAAACTGCTTTTGTCCGCCTTTATCCGCGAAAATCTGCGTTCATCTGCGGCTAAAATTCCGTTGTTTGTGTTGTTTGTTCCTCTTTAGTGTATTTCGTGTGTTTCGCGGCTCGTATTCATAAAGAAATAGCTGTTTATGGCACAGTAATAATAGATAACGGCAGGCAAAATTATTTTCTGTTTTATTACTGCGCGGCTTTATTTGTCTGGATATCGTGCCGCCAGGCGTATTCCAGGGCGGAAAAGCGGTTGAAGGGCATTCCGTAGGCGCGCACCAGGCATTGATGGACGGGCATTCCGTCCCGCAACAGTTTGCAGAAAGTGTAGAACTCGTCGCCGGTCTTCATGCGCATGAGAAAGCGCACCACGCTGTAGGATTGCGCGTACCACAACCTGACCCCGGCGGAATCGAGGTTTTCGAGGCTTTCCGTTTTCATCAACTCCCTGAACTTGTACCCCCCCCCCGCGGAAATGACCGCCAGGCTTTCTTTTAGCCACGGCGGCGGGGACTGGCCGCGCCCGGTTTGTATGAACACCGCCATTCCTTCCGAGAGCCAGAGCGGGTTAGGGCGCGCGGCGTTGAAAAAACTGTCGAAATAAATATGCGTCAGCTCGTGCGATATTATGTCAAGCGAATCTGATTCCTCCAGCACGTAAATCAGCCGGCGGCTGACCGAACTGGCGCCTCCCGACCAGGCGGGCCGCCCGGTCATCGCGAGGTAGGTTTTCGGCGAGATGAAAAAATAGAGCAGCACGCGCGCGTCCCGCGTCCAGGGCGAGAAGGAAATCAGGTCCAGCATCAGGTTGCCGTGCAGCGTTTCGAGCGCGTCCAGCAGCGTCTGCGAAACTGGCGGCAGTTCGCGGTAAATCAGGAAATTCTTTGTCTCCGCCGACGCAAACCCCGGAGGCGGCGCGGGAAACTGCGGCAGCTGGGGTAAATGCAGGCCTCTAAAGTCCTCTTCGCGCTCCCGCAGCGAGCGGAACTCGCTTATGAAAGAGGCGACGCCTTTGCGCTCCGGCTCCGCCACGCCGACTATATCGCCGGCCCCCAGCGCGCCTGTAAGGGATGACTGCGGCGGAATCACGGTCTGTTCCGGGACACGCACGGTTTCGGGATAGAGCGTGGAAGCGGATTCCTCCTCCCGAGCCGCAGTTTCCGGCTCCTCCTGCACGGCAAGCGCGGACTCCCCGTAATGACGCGCGCGCAGATGGGCGAAAGGGTTTTTAATGCGCGCGATTTGCGGGGCCAGCGCCGGAAAATCCGCGCGCAGAAACTGGACCATGAAGGCGCTCCACAAAAACAGCACCAGCATCCAGAAAATGAGCCTCAGCCGCCCTAAAATATCCATATTTTATTTTCTAAATACTATCAAACTGCGCGGCTCGGGGTCATGCGGCAGACGGTAGCCGATTTCCTCTTCCACAACCCCGGCCAGCGCGGGCGGCAGCACCGCGCCGCCTTGTCCCGGCCTGGAATAGGCGACAAACCGCCCGCCCGGTCTGGTTATCGAAAGGCACAGCGGCGCGGCATCCGTTATCTTGCCCATCGCGCGCTCGAAAACGAAATCCGCGAGAACGGGCGGCGCGGAATGCGCGTCAAGCCGCGCGCACAGCACGTGCGCGTCCTTGAATCCTGCGCGCAGCAGCGCCCAGTTCAAAAACGCGCACTTGCGCTCGACGCTTTCGATGAAATAAACCTGCGCTTGCGGCAGCAGCGTCTTCAACGCCGCGCCGATGAAACCCGCCCCCGCCCCGGCGTCGGCTATTGCCGGCGCGTCGTTTTGCAGACGCCCCCGCAGCGCGAGGCACGCGCACAGGCCGTCGCACAAATGCCGCTCGAAAATGTCCCGCGCGCTTTTGGCGGCGGTCAGGTTCATCCGCGCGTTTTTTTCGGCGGAGAGCGCGGCGTAGCATTCCAGCGTTTCCACCTGCGCGCGGGCGAGCGTTATGCCCAGTTTAGCCAGCGCGTCAAGCGCCGCCGGAGTGGCAATGGTTTTCATGCTTTTTCGCCTTTTTCACATTTTTCGCGGTTTTCGCGAATATGCCGCCTTTCCAGATGCACAAGCAGCAGTTGCAAATCCGCGGGGGTAACGCCGGGGATGCGGGCCGCCTGTCCCAGCGTCAGCGGACGGATGCGCGAGAGTTTTTGCAGCGATTCGGCCAGCAGCCCGCGCACCGATTGATAATCGAAATCCGGCGGCACTCTGACGTGCGCGGTTTGCCCCAGCTTCTCGGCCTCCCGACGGTGATGGCCGATATAACCGGCATAGTCTTTTTCGATAGCGGCATGGCGGCGCGCGGTTTCAATCGTCCAGGGCCGCATGGCTCCGCCGTCCGGCGGCGGCTCCCTGCCGGCCTTGAGTTGTTCGACGGCCTCCAGATACCGGTCGAACGGAGCGCGCAGCGCCGGCGGCAAAAGCCCCAGCCCGAACCCACGCCCGCACAGCCGCACGTCGGCGTTATCGGCGCGCAGCAGCAGCCGGTATTCCGCGCGGGAGGTGAACATGCGGTACGGGTCCGTGACGCCGCGCGTCACCAGGTCGTCTATCAGAACCCCGATATACGCCTCGTCCCGTCGCAGCACGAACGGCTCCGCGCCGCGCAGTTTCAGCACGGCGTTGATTCCCGCCATGAGGCCCTGCCCCGCGGCCTCCTCGTAACCCGTGGTGCCGTTGATTTGCCCGGCGAAAAACAGGTTGGGCACCAGCTTCGTTTCCAGCGAGGGCTTCAACTGGGTGGGCTGGGCGAAATCGTACTCTATGGCGTAGCCGGGGCGCACCAGTTCCGCGTTTTCCAGTCCGGCGACGGTTTTGAGCATGGCGCGCTGCGCGTCCTCGGGCAGGCTGGTCGAGAGGCCGTTCACGTAATATTCCCGGGTGCAGAACCCCTCCGGCTCCAAAAAAATTATATGCGAGTCACGGTCCGGGAACTTCACCACCTTGTCCTCGATGGACGGGCAATAGCGCGGCCCGACAGAACTGATTTTGCCGGAATAAAGCGGCGAGCGGTCCAGATTATCGCGTATCACCGCGTGGGTGCGCCCGTTGGTGCGTGTTATCAGGCAGGACAGGAATTCGCGCGGGCGCGGCGCGGAAAAATGGGTGAACGGCTGCCACGGTTCGTCCGAAGGCTGGGGACGGCATTTGGCGAAATCTATGCCGCGCCCGTTGATGCGCATCGGCGTGCCGGTTTTGAGGCGGCCCAGCTCGAAACCGAGCGAGCGCAGCGAGTCCGAAAGGGGGTCGCTGGGAAAATGGTTGTATCTGCCGCCGCGGAAAGTCTTGAGCCCGATATGGATTACGCCTTTTAAGAACGTGCCGGCGGTGAGTACGACCGCGCCCGCGCGGTAGCGGACGCCGCGCAGCGTTTCCACGCCGGAGAGAGCGCCGTCCGTCGTCCACAGGGCGGAAACCTCGTCCTGGATAAGCGCGAGGGCGGGCTCGGCCTCCACGGCGCGCTTCATGGCGAATTGATAAAGCTTCTTGTCGCACTGGCAGCGGGGAGAGCGCACCGCCGCGCCCCTGGCGGTATTGAGCATGTGGTAATGCAGGGCGGTTTCGTCGGCGTTTTTGCCCATCTCGCCGCCGAGGGCGTCCAACTCGCGCACGATTTGGCCTTTCGCTATGCCGCCGATTGAGGGGTTGCAGGACATCTGGGCGATGGTGTCGAGGTCCTGGGTTATCAGCAGGGTTTTGGCGCCCATGCGCGCGCAGGCCAGCGCGGCTTCGCAGCCGGCGTGCCCCGCGCCGACGACGATTATCTCAAACGCATCGCTGTGGGAACGCATGGTCTAGGCGGGAAAGAAAAGCTCCATCGCGCCCGGCGGTATTATGCCGGCGCTGGAAAGCGCCACTATTATTATGACGCCCGCCAGCAGCGAGAAAAACACCGAGACCGCCGCCTTTTCGGTTCCGATTTCGCAGAAGCGCTGCACGCCGCGCACGGTCAGCACTAAAATCCAGAGGCCGGCGGCAACCTCAAGGCCGGAGTAAACCGCTTCCAGCCGCATAAGCACCGCCGGAATCTGCGCCAGCGAGCACATCATATCCAGCGAACTTGTCGCGACCAGAAGAGACAGCAGCTTCCTGTACGGGAACCCGCGCGTGTGAACCATAAACCAGAGCCCCGCAAATAAAAAGAACACCGTGGCGGCAAGCAGGAAGCCGCCCGCGCCGCAGGCTTTGAACAGCGCAAGCACTCCCGCCGGCAAAAGCGCTATAGCCGCGCAGGCAAGGCAGAAAAGCGATATGCGCATCCTGGCGGCGAGCGGCCCCATTATGGAAAGCAAAAATACCCAGCAGGCGAGAAACGCGGAACCCAGGCCGAACTCCGCAACCAGCCAGGAACGAATGGCGAAATGAGCGGTCATCGCGCGATAAAGCGGCTGGGGAGGAAAATCGGCGGGTTTGAGCGCGTAAAAAGCCAGCGACACCAGCAGGTAAACCCCGTAGAGAAAAAATGAGCGGCCCAGCCCCGCGTTTTTGTCCGAATCCATTTCGGCGAAAGCCGCGTCCGGCGCCGCAACCAATTTCGCCAGAAGCGACAAGGCGCTTTTTACGAATTCCATTATTTCGGCAGGCCGGTTGTTTGACATATTATTTCCCCACGCAGAATTTGCTGAACACCGCATGCAAAACATCGTCCGCGGCGGTTTCCCCCGCCACATCCGCGAGAGCGCCTAGCGCGCCGCGCAGATGCTCGGCGGCAAGTTCGAGCGGGGGATTAGCTCCGGCCAGCAGCGCGCCGGCTTTATCCACCTGCTCCGCCGCATCCGCAAGGCAGCGGTGGTGGCGCTCCGAGGTAATCAGGCAGGTTTCTTCCGACTGAGATTCGCCGTGGGCTTCTTTTGCCAGCATGGTTTTGAGCGCCGGCAGGCCTTCGCCCGTGCGGCAGGAAATCCTGACCGCTTGCGGCGCGAAGCCGCGCGGAGCATCTCCGGCCGCATCGCATTTGTTGAGAACGGCTATGGTTTTGACTCCGGCGGCGGCAAGAGCGGCGCGCGCCAGCTCATCGCAATCGCCGGCAGGGCGCGAAGCGTCCAGCACGAAAAGCGCGATATCGCAGCGCCCAAGCGCGGCGCGGGTGCGCGCCATTCCCTCGGCTTCGGCGGGGTCCAGCGCGTGGGCGCGTATTCCGGCAGTGTCGGTGAGCAGGAATTTAACGCCCTCTATTTCCACCGCCTCCTCCAGCGTGTCCCGCGTGGTGCCCGGCGAAGGGGATACTATGGCGCGGCCATAGCCCAGCAGCGCGTTGAGCAGGCTGGACTTGCCGGCGTTCGGCGCGCCCGCCAGCGCGACGCGCACGCCGTGCTTTGCCAGCCTGCCGTCCCGGAAAGTGCCCGCCAGCGAGCGCAATTGCGCGCCAACCGCTTTTACACGGGAGAGCATCTCCGCGCCGGCGAATGCCTCGATATCCTCGTCCTGGTCGTCGAGACACGCCTCCAGTTGGGCCAGCAGCTCAATGACGGCGGCGCGCATCCGGCGGCAAAGCCCGGAAAGTTTGCCCTCCGCCAGATTGAGCGCGGCCTTGTGCGCGGCGGCGGTCTCGGCGGTTATCAGGTCGCAGACGCCCTGCGCCTGGGCGAGGTCCAGCTTGCCGTTGAGGCAGGCGCGCATCGTGAACTCCCCCGGCTGCGCCGCGCGCGCGCCGCCGGAAACGGCCGCGCGCAATATCCGCGCCGTTATATAAGGAGAGCCGTGACAGGCGATTTCCACCACATCTTCGCCGGTATAGCTGGCCGGAGATTTGAAAAATGTAACGACGGAGTCGTCAATCGGCCCGTCGCCGTCCGAGACGCGCGCCAGCGCGGCGCGGCGCGGCGAAAAAAGCGTTTTTACGCCGTTTTGAGGGCTGACAAAAGCGGCGCAGATTTCCACGGCGCGCGGCCCCGAAACGCGGATAACGCTTATCGCGCCCGGCGCGGCGGCGGTGGCCACGGCGGCGATGGTATCGGAACGTGAAGGAAGTTTCATTTTTGCAAAGCGCCCGCAGGCCGGCAGGGGCTTGCGGGCGATTTTGACAAGTTTGCAACGAAGCTTATATTTTCTGCTCCTGCCTCGATTTTATCACCACTTTGCGCCACTGGCCCTCGCCTTCGGAATAGGTTTCCACCTTCGGATGATTGCTGAGCATTTTGTGCACGAAGCGACGCAATGCCGCCGGCATCGGCTCAAGCCGGTAAACCCGCCCGCCGCCTTCGACGCCGGCGATGGCGCGGTTGACTTCGCCGGTTACGCGCGATTCGAGCTGCCGCCAGTAACCGTTGGTGTCAACCTGCGCGGCTATGGGGGCGTTGGTCTTGCGGCTGAGCATAAGCACTATGAGATATTGCAGCGCCTCAATGGTGCGGCCATCCTTGCCGATTACGACTTCGGGAGAGCCGCAATCGAAATCCAGCATGATGCGGCCCTGCCCGGCGTCCCAGCCGAGTCTTATGTCGGAATGCTCCACGCCCATTCTCGTGAGAATCTCGCCCAACGCTGTTTTCGCGCTTTCGGCGGCTTCGGCGTATTGCGCCGGAACCGCCTCGTAATTGATTTGAGGCGCCGCCGGCTGGGGCGGTGTCTGCGCCGACGCCGTTTCCACGGCGACCGGCGGTTGCGGCTGCTGAGCCTGCGCGGCCTGCAATTCCTGCTGTTGTTGCTGCAACTGCTGCCTGCCCTGCTCGGCTATGGCGGCGGTGGGGATTTTCTCGAACGTTTCGGCGTTCACGGAGTAAAAACCGTCGTTGCGCCGTTGTCTCGGATTGCCATTGGGGTCGGCGTTGCGGCGTCCGCCCTGCCTGTTGCCGCCGCGTTCGGGCCTGTTGCCGCCATTGCGTCCGGGACCGCCGCCTCTGCGGTCCTGGCACCTGTTGCCGCCGCCGCGGGATTGCCCGCCGGCGCCGCCGCCCGGCCTTGTATATCCCCTGGAATTTTGTTCGCGCGACGGGGCGCGGGCGGCTTCGCCGGAAGACGACGAGTCCGCGCGCCATTTCCTTTCGCGCACTATCACGGTGGCGGGTTTGGCGCCTATGCCGAAAAATCCCGACGAGCCCTCGTTTTTCACCACCACTTCAACCTGGTCGCGGCGCAGGCCCAGCTCTGTGAGCCCCTTCTCCACCGCTGTCTGCACGCTTTTAGCTTCGATTTGCACTTCACGCATTGTCGGCCTCCTGAAGTCGTTGCGGCGAGGGCGCTGCGCGCCCGCCGGATTGCGATTGTTGTCTTGTCTCATGATGTCGTTCCTTGAAGCGCGGCTAAACCGGGACGGCCATGCGCTTTTGCAGATACATCTGCTGGCCGAATCCGATCAGGCTGCTTGTAAGCCAATACAGCACCAGCCCCGACGGAAAACTGAGGAACATGAAGGTGAATATCACCGGCATCCACTTCATGACGGCCATCTGGGCAGGGTCGCCGCCCGCGGGGGCGGACATTGTGAATTTCTGCTGGAAGAACATTATGGCGCCCATCACTATGGGAAGCACGTAGTAGGGGTCTTTGGCGGAAAGATCCGTCACCCACAGCGTGAAAACCGCGCCATGCAGGTCCCAGGAATTTCTTAGCGCGGTGAACAGCGCAAAGAAAATCGGTATTTGCAGCACCATCGGCAGGCAGCCGCTGAACGGATTCGCGCCGTGCTTTCGGTAAAGCTCCAGCATTTCCTGATTGAGCCGGGCGGGATTATCCTTGTACTTCGCCTGAATCTGAGCAAGCTTGGGCTGCAACTGCTTCATTATCATCGTCGCCTTGAAACCCTTGTAAGTCAGCGGCGACATCAGTATCTGAACGAAAATCGTCAACAGTATTATGGCCCAGCCGTAGTTGCCGGTAAGCCGGTGGTTGAAGTAAAGCACTTTGAGCACGGCCTTGCCTATCGGCCCGAAAAAGCCGAAATCCACCGAGCGGTCCAGCCCGTGCCCCAGCGCCAGCAGATGCCGGTAATCCTTGGGGCCGATGTAGAAATAAAGCGACCATTCCTGTCTGGCGCCGGGCGCCAGCAGCATTTTTTCCACCGGAGCCGCGAGACCGGGGGCTTTTTCCTTTTCAAAAGCCTTCGGTTCGTAAACCAGTTTTTCCGCCGGCCAGTTGTCCGGCATAACGGCGGCGAGGAAGTAGCGGTTGTGCACCCCGGCCCAAAGCCAGGGACCGGCGGGAGTTTCCTTCGAGAGATTCTTGGCCACCGGCAGTTTCCTGTCGGCCTGGTTTACCGCAAAGGAAGCTTGCCAGAGCTTGGGATTCTCCTCTTTTTCGCTGGGCACCGTGCCTATGCCGGGGCCGATGCGCAGCGCCCACTCTGGAATTTCGATTGTCTTGCGCAGCCGGTTTTGCGCCGTGACAGTAATGCGTCCTATGCCGCCCTCCACCCAGTTGTAGGTTTTTTCAATGACAAAACCTTTCATCGGCTCGGCGGAGAACGTCAGAGAGTTGTCGGTTTTTTCCTTGAGGGCGAACTCCGTCTGGGACATCGTGGCGAAAAATCCGGGGTTGGAATGCGGCACCAGTTCCGCTATGCCTGCGGGGCCGAAGAACTTGAAGCTGGATATGGCGGCGCCGCGCGGATTGAAAAGCACCTCCGCCTCGGGGGTGTGGAACGCTATCGCGGGCAGGCTCACGGTTTCGCCCGGCCCGGCACCCGCCACGGTCACGGTCTGCGCCGTTATCGCTGTCCGCTTGTCGTCGGGACGCAGCTGCGCGCCCGCGATTGCCGGGACGCTTTGGCGCGCGGCGCGCGGCAGAGGCTTGTAATTTTTTTCAACCCACAACGCCCAGCCGGCGTAAACCGCCAGCGAAAGCGCGAACGCCAATATAAGGTTTCTGTTCATACGCGGCAAAAGCCTCCTGCAATAGTATTCAGGGAGGTCGGTCGCAGCGCTCAGCCGGCAACGGTTATCTGGGGACGGGGTCCAGCCCTCCGGGGCTGAACGGATGACAGCGGGCAATTCGTCTTGCGGCAAGCAACAAGCCTCTTGCGGGCCCGTGCAGGGAAACCGCCTCCAGGGCGTAATCCGTGCATGAGGGCGCGAAACGGCACGCCCTCGGCCCTAAAAGAGGCCTGACAAATTTGAAAGTCCGCAGCAGGAAACAAAGCCCTTGCTCCGCCGCAGCCGAAACGCGCTCAAGCGGCTTCTTTATAAATGCCGGCCTTTTTCCAGATGCCGAGCACAGCCCGTTCCATCTTGCCGAAATCATCGAGGTTCCTGTCCGTGCGGGGGTAGAGAATTATGTCCACGCCCCCTGCCAGCAACTGCCTTCTGAGCCTGAAAACCTCCCTTACCAGCCTGCGCGCCCTGTTGCGCTTCACCGCGCAGCCGAGCGCCTTCTTCGCGACGATTATCCCAAGCCTGGGCTCTCTGTCCGGTTCGCCGGTTTTATGCCAGAGGGTGAAATCCCCGTTCGTCGTCCTTCTGCCGGTATCAAGCACGTCCTTGAATTCCTTTTTAAGGACGATGCGCCGGCTGCGGGGATGCCCGTTTAATTTCACGCCTTGGGGATGAGATTGTAACGGCCTTTTCTGCGCCTGCTGCTCAGAACTTTGCGGCCGCCAGCGGTCTTCATGCGCGCGCGAAAACCGATATGCTTCGCTCTCTTTCTCTTATTTGGTCTGTATGTAGGTAGCATGATAAACTATTATAATAAAATTAAGACCGCGAACAAAGATGATTTTCAACGATTACGCCATAGTGCTGAGGCGCGCCAACACGCGCGAGACCGACCGCATCGCCTGCGTCTACACCAAAACGCGCGGGCGGCTGATGGTGCGGTTTCCGGGGGTCAACCGCGCTGCGGGGAAACTTAAAGCGCTGGCGGAGCCGCTTGCCTGCGGGGAGTACCGCATCCACTGGCGCGGCGGCGCGCTGACCGGCGTGGCGGCGGGCGGGAAACTGCTCACCGTGTTTCCCGGCGTGCGGGCCGATTTCGGAAGGCTCAGCCTCGCGCTGCATTTTTGCGAGCTGGTCTATCGCATGACGCCGCAGGCGCAGCCCAATCCCGGGAAATACGAACTGCTCTATTCCGCGCTGGCCTGCCTGGATTCCCGCGCGGATACCCCGCTCGCGTTGCGGCAGGCGTTCACGCTGCGGCTGATGAAACTCGCGGGCTACGGCCTCGAGCGCCCCGTGCTGGGCATAGAGCCGCGCTTCTGGCGCGCGCTGCATGAGGAAGATTTTAACAAGCTGGATTTTTCCGACGAAGCCGATGCGGAGTACCTCTCCCGCGCCGACTCCGTGCTGCGCCGCTTCACCGCGTCGCATTTCGAGCGCCCGCTCAACACCACCCCGCCCGAAACCGCGCACCGCCGCCTTGTTGGCGTCTATTGAAACGACTGAACGCGCTATTCCAAAGTAATAAACCAGAGAAATTCCGTATTGCCTTTTGCGCCTTTAAGCGGCGAAGGGATTATTTCGCAATCTTTCGCGTTGCATTTTTTGGCAAGTTCGACGGCGAAAAAACCGCGCAATGCGGCTACGGCTTTTTGGCGGCATTCGTCGGACTTCACGATGCCGCCGGGAACTTCCTTGTGCGTTAGCTCGAATTGCGGCTTGATTAACGCCACAACCACGGCTGGCCTTGCCAACGCGCTTAGCACCGGCCCCAGCACAAGTTTCAACGGAATAAAGGAAACGTCTATCGCCGCGAACACGGGCTTTTCGGGGAATGAGTCCGCCGTCATAAACCGGGCGTTGGTATCGCCCATGAAAATCACGCGCGGGTTTTTTACCAGCTTGCAATCCAGTTGCCCCCGCCCCACGTCCACGGCGTAAACCTTCGCCGCGCCGGACTGCAACATGCAGTCCGTAAACCCGCCGGTGGACGCGCCGATATCGGCGCAAATCTTCCCGGCGACTGAAATTTTGAAACTATCCAGCGCGGCCTTTAGCTTTATTCCGCCACGCGAAACATACGGGCAAGCCGGCCCCGCGATTTCCAGAACATCGGTCTCGCGAACCGCTTTGCCCGCCTTCGTCTCGACGACGCCGTTAATGCTGACCAGCCCCGCCATGACAGCAGCCTGAGCCTTGGTACGGGTCTCCGAAAGCCCCCTCCCCACCAACGCAGCATCAAGCCGTAGTCTCATGTTTTTTGGTTAAGGTACAAGCAAAATAAGTTTTTGAGGGAAATATAGTTAAAAATCGCTGGACGAATTTCATGACATCAATCCGCCCCCACCAAAATCTTTCAGTGTTCGGGCACTTTCCCAGCCCGTCTGCCCTAGAATACTGATTGATTTTGGCGGATTTAATGCACTAAAGAAGTGGGATTGGGGGTTGCAGATACTGACGAAAGGGCATTGCGTAATTTTAGGTAACAACGCATCGGATCCTGAAACAAATTTTGACTTTTTGATTACGACATCGCCATTGTCGTGAGTACATGGCAGAACTTTCTTAATCAACTCAGCTTTTTTATTTCTACATATCTGGCAGGTTTTATTTCTGCTTGAATGCCATACGAATGTATGTTCCTCAGACTCGCATTTGAAAATGCATAGGGATTCTTTGCAAAAGTCTTTCCCTATTACCCTGTAAACAAAATAATCAATTAGTGCCGGGCTTGCTATACATGTAGCAGGATGTTTTTGTTGCCACTTCTCCCATACCTTTCGCCACGCTAAAGCATTTGTGCGATCAATTAACCCATATTGATAGCAAAAAATGTCCAGAAAACTTGAAACCAACGGTATTTTAGTCCTTAAAATTCCAGTTCGCAAAGCAACCTTAATTGTGTTTATATCACTGGCTACATCGATTTTGTCAAAATTAGCTGGGTCCTGCCATATTCCTAAAACAACCATATCCCGAATAAACATGTCCGTTTTTTTGTTGCCAAAACCAGAACCACGATTTGATGTTAAAAACTCGCGAACTCTAAGTAAATCTTTCTCAAAAAAATTAAAGATTTTAAACGGTTCTATCCCTTTCTCAATCAACATCCTTGCCGCAGTAGTGGCAAATTTGACACGCTTGTCGTTCTGAGACAACGAAGTAATTCCGATACTTTTAAGGAAGTCTTCGGGAGCGCTACGAATCTTCTCTTTATCAAAAACGGTCGGATCGTCAGAATATTTTTGGAAAAGTACTTCAAAATCCCGCGATCCCCTAAAGTCTTGATTTGCAGCGAAATATCTAATTTTACATATTTCTTCCGGCTGTAATTCAAAGGTATCATATAATTCGTTGAAAGCTTTGCCTGAAGTTGCGATATTGATATCATTCAGAATATTCGCGAGTTGTGAACATTTTTCTTCGCCTATTTCGGGATTTAAAATTTTCTCGTGATATTTTTCCCAGAATTTATGGAATTCAGAGAAATATGCAAATTCCTCATCTAGCGTTCTTGTTGTTCCTATATCATTATGTGTGGTATAAAAGTACTCATTAATTGCCGAAATAATACCACGAAGTTCGCCCTCTGCCAAATCACGTTCATGAGATACCCCTACTTTGGAAACTAAATCTTTGAAAAAAACATCAAATGATGTCGTCATACTGTAGTAACCTCCGTTGCTTGAGATTCCATGCGTTTCCTTTTTATGTTTCTGTCCAATTCCTCAAATCTTTTTATGGACAAATCCAAATACATTTTTTCAATATCTATACCTATAAATCTCCTTCCATATAAATACGCTGCAAGACCAGTCGTCGAACTACCCGTAAATGGGTCCAGAACCAAATCGCCTTTATTTGTGCTTGCGAGAACAATCCGTCTTAGCAAAGCAGAGGATTTCTGAGTGGGATGCTTGCCGAATTTCTTCTCAATTTGCTTGGGGGTAGGGATTGACCACACCGAACGCATTTGCAATCCTTCTTTTTTCAGTTGGTCCTCAGGCCACTTGCCGTTTTTTAGCAGCGAATAATTAAAAACATGCCTGGAATTCTTGTCTTTTCTGGCCCATATAAGTGTTTCATGACTTGCGGTAAAAAATCTGCAACTCAAGTTCGGCGCAGCATTAGGCTTAAACCATGCGATATCGTTAAGCACATGGAACCCCGCCATTTGTAATGCGAATCCGCACTGATAGATGGAATGATATGTGCCGCTAATCCAAATAGTTCCATTCGACTTTAAAACTCTTTTACAGGCGTTAATCCATGCGCCGTGAAACTCAAAATTTTTCTTAAAGCCATTGCTCAAATCCCAATCGCCCTTTTTTACGCTTACCCTGCGCCCGTTCTGGCAGGTAAAAGAACCGCTGGAAAGAAAATAAGGCGGGTCGGCGAAAATCATGTCCACCGCATTCTCCGGCAGTTCAGCCAATACGGTCAGTGCATCTGATAAATGCAATTCGAAGCGGTCTTTTTGGTAGTAAGCCTGCATATGTCTATAGCGAAATCATACCATTTTCCTATTTTAACCTATGGCAATGCCCTTATTCTCCCACTTCATCATCCGAAGGCGCTTTGCCTTCGAAGGGTTCGGTTTTTAGGGTGTTTTGGGCGTCGCGGGTCAGGGATTCTATTTTGAGACGCACTTCTTCCAGTTTGGAGGAAAGTTCGTTGGAGAGTTTTACGCCTTCCTCGAACAGGGACAGTGATTCTTCAAGGCCCGCCGCGCCGGTTTCCAGTTTGGTTACTATTTCTTCCAGCCGCGCCATTTTTTGTTCAAAGCCTTCGCCGTTCTTTTTTATCGCCATAAATCACCCCTTTACCTGTTTTACTTCGCAGTCGAGACTGCCTTTTCTAAATTCGAGTTCGATTCTGTCGCCCACCGTTGCGCCGGAGGCTTCGGTCAGCACCTTGCCGGATTGGGTTGAGCGCACGATAGCGTAGCCGCGATTGAGCACCGATTTGGGCGCGAGCGCGGCTAGTTTTCCGCCGAGAAGTTCCAGCCGCCGCGCGGAAACGTCCGCCCTGCCGCGTGCGGATGAGAACAGCCTTTCATAAATCCGGTCGGTTTCCTGCGCTCTGCGCTGCCAGAGTTTTTCCAGCGAATGTCCCAGCGGGCCGCGCGCGCGTTCGTAGCGGCGGGTGGTGTTTTCGTAAAACAGTTTCAGGCTCTGGCTGAGGCTGCTTTTTAGGTGCGAAATATGGTTTTTTACGTCGGCGCGGTTTTTGACTACCAGTTCTGCGGCGGCGGACGGGGTGGGCGCGCGCAAATCGGCCACAAAATCGGCGATGGTAAAATCCGTCTCGTGGCCCACGCAGGAAATTACCGGAATATCGGAGGCGAATATCGCGCGGGCTACAATTTCCTCGTTGAACGCCCACAAATCTTCCATCGAGCCGCCGCCGCGCCCGACAAGCAGCACGTCGGGACGGGGTTGCAGTTCGTTGAGGTCGGCGATGGCGCGGGCGATTTCTTCTTTTGCGCCGGCACCCTGCACCAGCGTGCCCGCGATGATGACTTCAAGTCCCGCACCGCGACGGGATAAAATGGACAGAATATCGCGCAACGCCGCGCCGGATGGCGATGTTACTATGCCTATGCGTTTTGGAAATTGCGGGATGGGGCGTTTGCGGTCCTGTTCGAAAAGCCCTTCGGCGGCGAGTTTCTTTTTAAGTTTTTCAAAAGCGAGATAGAGCGAGCCTTGCGCCTTCGGGCTCACGCTGCGGACTATAAGCTGGTACTTGCTCTGGCGCGCGTAGGCGGTGAGCTCGCCGGTA
This sequence comes from Elusimicrobiales bacterium, assembly GCA_028688475.1. Lineage (GTDB taxonomy): Bacteria > Elusimicrobiota > Elusimicrobia > Elusimicrobiales > Elusimicrobiaceae > JAQTYB01. The sequence goes on along the minus strand of JAQTYB010000024.1, from coordinate 1,605 downwards.
GCCTGCACAAGCAGCCCTTCGGAAAGCGGCGCTTCCAGCGCGCGCGAATAGCCTTTGAAAAGCACCGAGGCTATGAGCGACTGGCTGTCTTTCAAGTCAAAATAGCTGTGGCCCGACGCGGCAACCTTCAAATTCGATATTTCGCCTTCGATTACAACCGAGCCGATGGCGCCTTCAAGCATATTCTTTATGACGCCGCTTATCTCGGTAACGGTGAACACCTTGTCGGGCGGGAAAAAACCCTGCGCGCTCATTTTTTGCCTCGCAATTTTTTCAGGCGTTCGGCGATGGCGGCCTCGCGGCCTTCGGCGGTCGGTTCGTAGAAAATTTTATGGTCCGGCATATATTCCTGCGCGACATGATGCCCCGGAAAATCGTGCGGGTATTTGTAACCCTTCCCGTGTCCGCGCGCCTTGCCGTCCATATTCGCGTCGCGCAAGTGAAGCGGCACCTCGCGCGCGGGGCCGGTTTTCACTTCCTCAATCGCCTTTTCCACGCCGAGATAGGCGGCGTTGGATTTCGGCGCGCAGGCGACGTAAGTCACGGCCTGCGCAAGCGGAATGCGCGCCTCCGGCATACCCAGCACTTCGGCGGCGTTGAACGCGGACTGCGCAACCATCAGCGCGACGGGGTCGGCGTTGCCCACGTCCTCGCTGGCGCAGATGAAAACTCGCCTGGCGATGAAGCGCGGGTCTTCGCCCGCAGTGAGCATTTTTGCCAGCCAGTAGAGCGCGGCGTCGGGGTCCGAGCCGCGCATGGATTTTATGAAAGCGGAGATATGGTCGTAATGGTCGTCGGAGGAGCGGTCGTAACGGATGGAGCGTTTTTGTATGGATTCTTCCGCGACTGCCAGAGTGATGACGCGCTTGCCGTTTTTGTCCGGCTTTGTTGTAAGCGCGGCTAGTTCAAGCGAGTTGAGCATTTTGCGCGCGTCGCCCGCCGACTGAGTCGCCAGATGAGAGGCGACTTCGGGCTGAAGTTCCACGCCGAACGCGCCGAGGCCGGTGTTTTTGTTTGCGACGGCGCGCCCGGCTATAGCCATCAGGTTTTCAGTGGATAGCGGCTGGAATTCGAACACGCCGAAGCGCGAGATTAGCGCGTTATTGATATAGAAAAACGGGTTTTCGGTGGTGAGGCCTATAAGTATTATATCGCCGCGCTCCACCGACGGCAGCAGGATATCCTGCTGGCTGCGGTTGAAATGGTGGATTTCATCCAATATGACAAGAATGCGGGACTGGGCGGCGAAACCGTCCGCCGTCATCTTCGCCTGTTTTAGTATTTCCTTTAGTTCCGCCGTGCCCGTCGCGGCGGCGTTTATTTCGTGGACGGTGGCTTTGGTTTTGGAAGCGATAAACCGCGCCAGCGCGGTTTTGCCAGAGCCGGGCGGGCCGAAAAACACCGCCGAGCGCAGCCGGTCCGCCTCCACAAAGCGGCGCAGCATCTTGCCCTCGCCGAGCAGGGCTTCCTGTCCTGAATAATCCTCAAAACTTTCAGGAACGAAACGCGCGGAAAGCGGGATGTCGCGCCCCGCGCCGTCCGGCTGTCCGCCGGATTGCGCGCCGTTAGCGAAAAGTCCGCCCTGATTTGTCATTTAGAGGAAGG
>JAQTYB010000023.1 GCA_028688475.1 Elusimicrobiales bacterium | reverse complement strand
GATGAAAGAATGCTTTCTGGGCGCGGCGGCGCTGTTGCTGCCGGCGCTATGCCATGCGCAGTTCGCGCGCACCAACGACCAGCTTGTCGTGCCGCCGGAATACCGCACGGATATTGAAAAACAGCGCCTCGATATCATCGCCGGCAGCAGCTATCTCAGAGGCAATGTGGACAGCTATTCCGTAAACGGCGGACTGCGCTACGCGCTGAAAATGAACCAGCGCAACACGCTGTTCGTGGACGCCGACGGGATGTACACCGAATTTAGCAGGGAGACCAAGCTCGACAACACGCGGGGCTCGGCGCTGTATCTCCACGCCGTCAAGCCGTCGCTTAATATTTACGGCTGGACCGCCCACGGGCGCAACCAGTTTCTCGACCTGAAATACCGTACCACCAACGGCGCGGGACTCTGTTTCCACAATTTCATGCCGCCGGTTTTCAGCCAGTTTCTGGCGGCCTTCGGCCCGGCTTTCGAATACGCGCTTTACGGGGACAACACCGAGAAGCGGTTTCTGCGCGCCAACGGCAGGCTGAATTTCAGGATTCCGCTGGGCGATACCGCGACCATCGGCGAGGACTTCATCTATTTCGGCGACATGGCGGATTTCTCCGATTACCGGATATACAACGAGTTCTACATCCAGTTCGCCATCAAGCCCGAAAAGCTTTCCTTCAGGATAACGCTCACCGACGAATATGAAAACCGTCCGTTCATGGGCGTGAAAAACAACGACTTCACCATGACTCAGGGGCTGGTGATGCATTTAGGAAAATAGGAGAATTGGTATGAAAAAACTGCTGATGCTGGCGCTTGCCTGCGCCGTCCTGTCCGGGACCGCCTGCGCCGCCGCGGGCAAAGGGAAGGTGCTGGTTGTGATGTCCGGCGTGGATTATCTCACGCTCAAAGAAGGCAAACAGCATAAAACCGGTTATTTCCTGGTGGAGTTGACCGGCCCCGCGCTGGCTCTCCAAAAAGCCGGCTACGAACTGGTCTTCGCCAATCCGACCGGAAAGGAACCCGCGATGGACCAGTCCAGCGACAACGCGCGCTGGTTCAAGACGCAAAAGGAATACGAGGAAGCAAAAGCGTTCTCAGCCAACTCGGCAGGGCTCAAACAACCGCGCCGGCTGGATTCCATCACAAAGCGCGACGCCGGGCAGTTCAAGGCGCTGTTCGTGCCCGGAGGACACGCCCCGATGGAGGATTTGGCGCGGGACAAGAATATGGGACGCCTGCTCAGGTTTTTCCACGCCATGAAAAAACCGACCGCGCTCATCTGCCACGGCCCGGCGGCGCTGCTCTCGTCCACAGGCGGCGGAAAATGGATTTACGACGGCTACAAGATGACCGTCTTTTCCACCGAGGAAGAGAAAATATCCGAAAACGGCGGCGGCCTTGAAGGCCATGTCCGTTTCTACCCCGGCGACGAACTGTCCAAAGCGGGCGGGCTCGTGGAAGCCGCCGCGCCGTGGACCAGCCGCGCGGTGCGGGACCGCGAGCTTATAACAGGGCAGAATCCGATGTCAGAAGCTGAATTCACAGCGCTTTTGCTTGAAGCGCTTGACAATGAAAAGGTTACCCCCTGAACGAAAACCGCCGGTTTTTTTCCAGTTCGGCGAGGGAGTATTCGGTGTCGCGCCATTTTATTCTGCCCGATAACATCGGGCGCAATCCGGCCCACAGCGCCAGCGCGGCGCCCAGCGTATCGCCGACCGGAAAAAGGATTGCGGAAAAAACGCCGCGCCCGTTCCAACTGTTCATCAGCACGCAGCAATACACCGCGGCGCAGAGCGCAATCGCGCCGGCCAGCTTCGCCGCCGCGCCGCCCCAAACCAGTCCCGCCAGGGGCGACATTTCCGCCAGCCAGAAAATAGCCGTCCCCGCGAAAAGCGCGGCGGGGCTGTATTGCGCGCCCGAGAAAACGCCTTTTTCCACGCCGTGGCGGAGTTGCGAAAGCGTCCGGTAAAAATGCAGCGACACGAATTGCGTCCCGTCAGCGACGGCTGATTTGCCGCCGTGAGTCCTCACCAGCAGCGCAAGCCCCATATCGTCAATCACTTCAAGCCGCAGCCACTCAAATCCCGGGGTTCTCGCGAAAAATTCACGGCGCACCAGATTGAACGCGCCTATGCCGATGGCGGATTTTGCGCCGGGCTTGCCGGCGTTATATATCCCCGGCGCAAGCGCCATCAGCCGCACGAAAACCGAGATGGCCGAATCGGTCAGCAGCCCCGCGTTTTCAAGGCGCGGTATAACCGCCAGATGGTCCAATCCGCGCGACTGCGCGTATTCCACCGCGGCGGCGACAGCGCCCGGCCTGAAATAAACGTCCGCGTCGGAAAAAAGCAGCCACTCGCCGCGCGCCAGACGCGCGCCCTCGTTTAGCGCGTTCACCTTGCCCAGCCAGCCCGGCGGCAGCTCCCTTATATGAATCGTTTTGACGCGGCTGTCGCCGGCGGCGAGACGGTCTGCTATCCCGCCGGTTTTGTCCGAGGAGCGGTCATCGAGCAGAAGCAATTCGCAGGCGGAGCCGCAATCGGCGAGTTTGGAAAGGGAGGCGGCCTCTAAATCAGCCTCCTCGTTTCTGGCGGGAACTATCACTGAAACCGAAGCTCCGGTTTGCGTCCGGCACGCGCGGGAAAGTCCCGCCACATTTGACAGAACCCGCTTTACAAGCAATAGCTGAACGGTCCAATAAACTAAACCGGCGGCGGCGCAGACTATCCAAAAAACGGGCATCTACTCAATCTCCCCCTTCCAGAGTTTGCCGTCCGACTTGCAGAGTTTGTGCCCGCTTACGCCGCCGGTGCCGAAGAACGAATTGCCCTGCATGCCGGGTATCGTCGCATCTCCCAGGCGGTACCTGGCGACATAGGAAGCAGGCACGCAGCAGGGCAGGGGGTGTCCGGCGTTGTCCACGAAATAGCGCCGCGTCTTTTTGCCGTCTGCGCCGGTATTGGTGAATATATCCATGGCCAAATCCTTGACGAAGGTTTCGTCCGAGCAGTCGGTCGCGCGGACGAGCCAGAGGTATTCCGGTTCGGTAATCTCCATGTACTTTTTTCCGGTTTCGTTGCGCGCAATTTTATCGTCTTCGCCCGACGGCGTCAGCGCTTTCGCCGGCAAGGGCTCCGAGGGGAGAAGATAGCGTTTCTGCCCCGCCTGCGCGAAATAGTAGACGGTCATGCCGTCGGGGGTGAGCAGCCCGGTCTCCTTGTCGAACAGCAGATTGCCGTTCGTGTCGCGCAGGCGCAGCGCCTTTTTGGCCGGAATCTTCCTGCCCTCGAAAAACGACATGGCCTCGCGCGTCAGCAGGCCGCGATATGCCGCAAATCCCCTGGCGGTCAGCAGCAGCCGGTAAAAACCGGTGCCGGGGTCTTTTTCCACCGAATATCCCGGCGGCATGTGGTTGAATTTTTTGACGAGATAATCTATGGCGCCCATTTCCTCCGCCTGGCGCAACTGGCGGAAAAGCGCGCGGTCCTCCTCGGAAACGGCGGTTTTCTGGGGCGCCAGGACGCCGCGCAGCTTGAGCTCCGCCAGTATGCCGGCGTCGTCGAGCGTGTTCGCTTCGGCCTTGCGCAATCCGTCGCGGGCGACCGAGTTGCCGGGTTCGAGCTCCAGGCTTCTGCGGTAATAGCCGGAGGCGCTCTTCCAATCGGAGCGCAGTTCGTGATACCGGCCCAGCCCCACAAGCGCGTTGGCGTCGTAAGGGTCCAGGGCTACCGCGCTCTCATATTCCTTGCGCGCCTCCTCCTGGCTGGAGAGCTTCATGGCGATATCTCCCAGCCGGGAATGGCAGTAGCCCGCCAACGGCGATTTGGGCGGCAGATGCCTGAGCCCGGCGAGGAATTCTTTGCGCGCGTCGGACAGGAGGCCTTTCAGCAGCAGTATTCCCGCCAGGCTGATGCGCGCGTTGTCGTCTTCCGGCTCGATTTCAAGGCATTTTCTGAACTGCGCCTCGGCGGCGGCGCTGCGTCCGTCGTTGTAAGCCTCCTGGCCCGCGCTGATGCAGGCGGAAAGCGCGGCCCGTTTCTTCTCTTCAAGTTTTTTAGTTTTGGATGCCGCGGGAATGCGTTTGGAAACTCCGCCTTTTTTTGCCGCGGCCTTCGCGGCGGAAGCTTCAAGCCCCCGCGTGTCCGCGCCGAAAGAAACCGCCGCGCACGCCGCGGCAAGCGCGGCGGCGGCGAGAAGCCGGGTTGCGCGCGTTACTTGCCCCCGCAGGCGAGAATGCGCGGCAGCGTAACTCCCGTCTGCGACTGGTACTTGCCTTTGCGGTCCTTGTAGGAAATCTTGCAGATTTCGTCGGCGCCCAGGAATATCAGCTGGGCGATGCCTTCGTTGGAATATATCTTCGCCGGCAGCGGCGTCGTGTTGGATATCTCGATGGTCAGATGGCCTTCCCATTCGGCCTCCAGCGGCGTGATGTTGACCACTATGCCGCAGCGGGCGTAGGTGCTTTTGCCGATGCACAGTCCCGTAACATCGCGCGGTATGCGGAAATACTCCACCGAGCGCGCCAGCGCGAAAGAGTTGGGCGGGATGATGCAGTGGCCGGCCTTGTAATCCACAAAGGCCTTGCTGTCGAAATTCTTCGGGTCCACCAGCGCGCCGTAGATGTTGGTGAAAATCTTGAACTCGTCGGCGATGCGGATGTCGTAGCCGTAGGAGGACAGGCCGTAGGAAATCTTCCCCTCGCAGACGAGGCTATCCGAGAACGGCTCTATCATCCTGCGCTCCAAGGACATTTTGCGTATCCACGAATCAGACTTTAACATGGCTGTTCCTCCAGGCTTTTATGATGCACCAGATTTTTTCCGCTTTGCCCAGACGCGGACGTTCGGCGGACACGCCAAAGCCGCCCGCCTCCATTTTACCCAGCAGTCCCTCATAAACGCAGGCCATTATCATGGCGGGAAACATGCATTTCCTGTCCGCGGGATGAAGCGCCGCGCGCGCTTTGGCGTAAAACCCGCGCGCTTTCTCCGCCTCGAACGCCAGCAGCCGCGCCAGGGCGGCGGCGCGTCCAGGATTGAGGATATCATTTTCCGCAAGACCGAATCTCTCCAAATCGTCGAGCGGCAGGTAGAGCCTGCCGGCGCGCGAGTCCTCCGCCGCGTCGCGTATTATGTTCGTGAGCTGGATGCCGTAGCCGAGCCATTTGGCGTATTCCCGCGCCTGCTCCTCATGCCTGCAACCGAATATGCGCGCGCACTGCATGCCCACCGCCGAGGCGACGCGCGCCAGGTACCATTCCAGCTCCGCCAGCGTTTTGTAGCGGCGCGGGGCGATATCGCTTTCCACGCCCTCTATCAGGAGCAGGAAATCCTCTTTTCGCAGGCCGAAATTTTTGACCGGAACGAGCAGGTTTTTGGCGATTTGCAGCGTCGGTTCGCCGGCGTAGAGCCTGTCGAGCTCCGCTCGCCAGAGCCGGATGCTTTCGCGCGGGTCGGCGCCGCCGGGCTCGTCCACCGCGTCGTCAACGGCACGGCAGAAAGCGTAGAGCGCCGACAACGCCTCCTTGCGCCCGCCGCTCAGGAAAAAAAACGCGGGGCTGAAGCTGGAATTTTTCGGCGCAGCGGCGGGAATGTCTGCCATGGTTAAAATTTTATCAAACAGCGCGCGTCCTGATGAAATCGCACAACAACGCCGCGAGGCTTTTTCGCGCGCAGGAGAGGCGCCCCACGTCCTCCCGCGAGAGCTGCTCGTGCCAGGACTTGTCCGGCACCGAATTGGAGACATAAAACAGCGCGGCGGCTTTTTTGCCCGCCGCTGCTGCGGCGGCGAAAACCTGAGCCGCTTCCATATCGAGGCAGTTCACGCCCAGCCGGGCGAATTCCGCCAGATAATCTGGCTCAAGCGCCAGCGAGGAAACGCTGGCGGCGGCGCCGCGGCAAACCCTGCCGCCGCAGAAGGCGGACAGGCTCGCGTGAAGCTCCTTGTCGGGGAAAAAACAGTCCGCCGGAGAGGCGCGGTTGAGCATTTGCGTGAAGCTTTCAAAACCGAAGGCTTTTTCGACCAGCAGTTTTTCTCCGACGCCTGTCAGCGGGGAGGCCGAGCCGCAGCAGCCGAAAAGGTATATTTCGCGGCAGGGAGTTTCCCCAAGCGCAAGCGCGCAGTCGCCTGCGAGAAGGCTGTAATGCGTGCCGATTACCGTGGCGAAACCGGTCTGTGTCACGCGGAAATAATCGCCGCGCGCCCGCCGCCCGCCGCCGAATAGCTGCGCCTCGTCGAGCGGCGTCATTATGACCGCCGGCCTTATCTCTCCCGGAGCCACGCCGAATAGTTTTTTGAACACGTCCATGCAGGGAGAAAACGCCGCCGGATTCGCTCAGCGTTCCAGATACTCGTCCGCGGCGTAGATTACTTTAGAGCCTTCGCTGTCGAACTTAAACTTCATTTCAATATGGTCCGAGAAGGCGGAGCGCAACCCCGCCTGATTTTCCGGTTCGCAGTAGAAGAGCAGAAAGCCCCCGCCGCCCGCGCCCAGCAGCTTGCCGCCGGAAGCGCCGTTGGCGAGGCCTTTTTCATAAAGCGCGTCTATGGCGGGGTTTGTGATGCCTGACGCGAGGCGCTTTTTCAGCAGCCAGTTTTCGTGGAGCAGGCCGCCGAAGGCGCGCAAATCGCCGCTATAAAGCGCGTCGCGCAGCTTCCACACAAGTTCCACCATCCGCGAAAGAATTTCAGCCTTGTCCGGCGCGGCGGCGTTTTTTTTCTGCTCGGAGAGAATGGCCGACGCGAGACGCTGGTCGCCGGTGTAAAAAAGCAGCAGGTTGCTTTGCAGCGTCTTGTAAATCTGCTTGCCCAGATGCAGCGGTTCAACCATCACATCGCCCAACTGCATGAAGCGAACTACGTTGAGTCCGCCGTAAGCGCAGGCGTACTGGTCCTGCCTGCCGATGGGCTCGCCGAGACGGTTTATTTCAATATCGCAAGCCTGCGCGGCGAGAGTTTCCTTCGTGGCGAATTTGCCGGAGCGCGTGTATAAATTGTGCAAAAGCCCCACCGTGAAAGCCGACGAGGAGCCCAGTCCCGTTCCGGCGGGCACGTCGGAGTTGGAGCTTATCTCCAGCGCGCCGTTTATCCTGAACTGGCGCAGCGCTTCCCGCACTATCGGGTGCTGAAGCTGGCTTATGTCCGCAACGGTTTCGGTTTTGGCGTATTTGACCCTGATTTTATCCCTGTCGAAAAAGTGATGCGAGGAGAGATACATGTATTTGTTGATGGCGACGCTCAGCACCGCGCCCTCTTTGCGGCTGTAGAACTCCTCCATGTCCGAGCCGCCTCCCACGAAGCTTATCCGCAGCGGAGTTTTGGTTATTATCATGTTATCCCACACGCACGCCTTTGCCGACGAACACGGTGGCGCCCTGTATGATGATGTTCTCGAAAACGCCGTTGAGCTTGGAATCCGGATGCGGCCTGAGCGACAGATTGCCGTTCGTCCACACCACATAGGCCACGTTGGCCGCGTCCACCCATTGGTAATGGCGGACGCCGTTTTCATGGGTAATCCAGGTTACGGCGTCGTACCACGGCACGTCCGCCGGGTTCTGCGACATTTTTATCTCAGGGAATTGTTCGCTAAGCATAACCGCTGACGCACTCCTTGCTGAATTAAAAATAAGAGCGGCCTGTACCCCGAATTCTGTCTGGACGGGCTTGCGCCCGCCGAGAGGGCCATTAGTCTAAGCGACCTACTGAGCGCTGCCGCCTTCACGGCGGACGGGCGGGCAGCCCATGCGCTGATTTGGTCTTGCTCCGGACGGGGTTTTCCGTGCCGCGGGCGTCGCCGCCCGCGCGGTGCGCTCTTGCCGCACCTTTTCACCCTTGCCGCCGGCAAGCCGGAGGCGGTATGTTCTCTGTGGCACTGTCCGTCCCGCGGGGGTATGGCCCCGCAGGCCTCGCCTTTCGACGAGCGTCCCGCCCTGTGGAGTTCGGAAGTTCCTCCCCGTTTCCAGAAGAAACGGAGCGGCCCTCCGGCCGCTCAAAACAGGTCCAACTGCGCGCCGCCTTTCGGCGGCGTTTTCAAATCCATGCCCGGCGCGCCCGCGGCATGCGCCCCGCGCGCGGAAACCGGTTTGCCGGCTGTTTCTCCCGCGGGCAGCGTTACCTTTTTATGATGCGGATTTTTTCCCTCCGCGTCCAGCGCCGCGTTCACCAGCGCGTCGGCCTTTTTGTTCAATTCGCGCGGCACGTGGACAAGCTTCACCGCCCGCAATCCGGCGGCGAGACGCTTTATCTCCACCATCATCCCGAAAAGGCCGGAGTCCTTTATCCTGTACGTCCCGTTGAACTGGCAGACCAGCAGCTTTGAATCGGAAAATACTTCCGCTTCCCGCGCGCCGCGCGCCAGCGCGCATTCCAGCGCCAGATGCAGCGCGTAATATTCGGCGCGGTTGTTGGTGGCGCGGCCTATGCAGACGCCTTCGCCGGCGATAATTCCGCCGTCCGCCGAGGTTATCACGAAGCCCGACGCCGCCGGACCGGGATTGCCGCGCGAGCCGCCGTCTATGTTGATTTTCACGCGCATTTTCAGATACCCAGAGCTTCCTTTGAAAATATAAGGCGCTGGCAGCTGTCGCAATAGACAAGCGCGCCCGGCTTTCGGATATCCACCGTCAGATGCGGCGGAACGCGCATGTTGCAGGCGGTGCAGATGAAAGCGTCGCGGTCTTTTTTCACTTCGCAAATGCCCAGGCCTTCACGGAGTTCGCGCAGCTTCTCGTATTTATCGAGCGCCTCGGCGGGGGTTATGGAATCCGCCATAGTCTTGCGCTCGGCCCGCGCGGCGGACAATTTTTCGTCCAGCGCGGCAAGCTGCGCCTCAAGCTCCGCCACGCTTTTGGCGGAGGCGGACTGCTCCTGAGCGTATAGCGCCGCCAGTTCGCGCTCGCGCGCCGTGGAGACCTCGGCGGCTTCCATGTTGGACAAAATGCCTGTTTCGCACTCGTCAGCCTGCTTTTTCAAAGTGTCTATTTCGGTTTGCAGCGCGCGATAGGCTTCGTTGCTTTTTACCGCGTTGAGTTCGCCCTGATGCTTGCGGATGGCGTCCTCTTTTTCCTTGAGGTTGCGCTCAAGCTCCTTGCGCGCCAGCAACAATTTTTTGTGGTTTTCCTTATACGCGTTGAGGCCGGACTGCTTTTCCGCCAAAAGCCCCTTCACCCGCTCAATTTCCGCGGGCAGGGCCTGGCGCTGCCTGAGCAGCATGTCCAGCGCCGAATCTTTCTGCTGCAACCCGACGACGACTTTCAGAATATGAGCCGCTTCCGCCATTTCGCACCCCCGTTAAACTCGCCTAAATTATACTATTTGCGCCGCTCGTGTTCCGACAGAACTTCGGCTATCGTGTCCGCGATGAGCGAGGCAAGCCGTCCCGGACCGTCGGGCGGCGCGGCGGTTTTTTTGGCCAGAGCGGCGCGCAGCGCGAGCAGTTTTTTGAGATTGCCGCCCGCAATCTCGCTTTTGCGGCCCAGCACCTCGGTCACGAGGTTGATTTCCGCTATGTGCTCCAGCGTCTCCATTTTGAAAAGCGCTTTTTCCACGTCGGCGCCGCAGGTTACCGCGCCGTGGTTGGCCATCAGGATGGCGTCGCAGTCATTGACGAACGCGCGCATCCCGTCGGTAACCTCCGCCGTGCCGGGCGTGCCGTAGGGCGCCAGCGCGATTTTGCCGAGCGTCAGTATGGCTTCGGCTATTACCGGGCTGTCCGGCTTGAGCCCCGCCGCCGCGTAGCCGGTGACCACCGGCGGATGCGCATGCACCACGGCGGCCACGTCCGGACGCGCGGCGTAAATCAAAAGATGCATTTTAAGCTCGCTCGACGGCGCGCCGTTGCCGGACACGGGGCCCCCGGACATGTCCGTCACCACCAAATCGGCGGGCTTCATGAAACCCTTGCACACTCCCGACGGGGTGACAAGCAGCCGCCGCGCGCCGAGCCGCGCGCTGACATTGCCGTCCGCGCCGGCGAGATAGCCCCGCGCGTAAAGCCTGCGCCCAACCTCGACAATGGAATCCCGCAACGCGCTTTCAGTGTTCATCCGCAACTATGATAGCTTTTCCCGAGCCGCGGATTCCATGCGCTATTAGCATTTGCTAAGCCGGCTTGCCATTTGGTATTATAAGTTCACTATGTACGCAATCATTCAAACTGGTGGAAAGCAGTATTGGGTTACACCGGGCGAAAAGCTGACTGTCGAAAAGCTGGAAGCCAAAAAGGGCGACGACGTTAAGATAAGCGCCCTCTGGTCCGCTTCCGGCGCGACTGACGGCGCCGCGGTGGAGGCCGGCAAGCTGCCGAAGGCGCTTGTTGTAGCGCGCGTGCTTCGGCATCTGCAAAGCCCGAAAATACTCGTTTTCAGGAAGCGTCCGAAGAAAGCCTATGAAAAGATGAGAGGGCACCGCCAGGACCTTACCGAGCTGGAAATAAAAGAAATCCAGCTTTCCTGAAACACAGGTTTTTCCAAGCGAGCGATTAAATGGCACATACTAAAGCGCAAAGCTCCTCAACCAACGGAAGGGACAGCCACGGCCAGCGCCTGGGCGTGAAACGCTACGGCAGCCAGTTCGTGAATTCCGGCGAAGTCATCGTCCGCCAGCGCGGCACGAAGTTCCTCCCCGGCCTCAACGTGGGTCTCGGCTCGGACGATACGCTGTTCGCCAAAGCGACGGGCACCGTAAAGTTCGAATGGGCCTACCGCGGCAAGCAGAAGATATCCATAGTTCCCGAGACGGCCTCCAAAAAGGCCTGAATCAGCATATTAACGGGCACAGGGATTTTCCGTCGAGGCGGCATCTTCGCGATGCCGCCTCGGAGGCTTTTATAGTACAGGCTCCGACATGAATACCGACAGCACACGCCAGCAGGGTTTCATAGACCGCGTAAGAATCCACGTCCGCGCCGGCGACGGCGGCGACGGCTGCCTTTCCTTCCGCCGCGAGAAGTTCATACCCAACGGCGGCCCAAACGGCGGCAACGGCGGCAAGGGCGGCGACATTTACCTTCAGGTGGACCGCAACCTTACCACGCTTGTGGAGGTTTCCTACCATCCGCATATACGCGGAAAAGACGGCTCCAACGGCAGCAGCTATAACAAGGAAGGCTTGTCGGGCGAAGACATAACGGTCTTCGTGCCCTGCGGCACCGTCGTAAAAAAGGACGGGCGCGTGTTCGCGGACCTTACCGAGCACGGACGCCGGCTTCTCATCGCAAAAGGCGGGCAGGCCGGGCGGGGCAACCTCGCTTTCAAGACGCACGCCAACACCGCGCCGAAAATCGCCGAGCAGGGCGACAAGGGCGAAGCGGTGGAAATGGAGCTGGAGCTGAAGGTGCTGGCGGACGCGGGGCTGCTGGGTTTTCCCAACGCGGGGAAATCAACCCTGCTGTCGCGCGTTTCAAGCGCGCGGCCTAAAATCGCGGCGTATCCTTTCACCACCTTAAACCCCAACCTCGGCATGGTCTACCACAAGCGAAAAAGTTTTGTGCTGGCCGATATCCCCGGCATCATAGAGGGCGCTCACGAAGGCAAGGGGCTGGGCACCCAGTTTTTGCGCCATATCGAACGCACGCGCGTGCTTATCCATCTGGTGGACCCGCACGGCTTCGGCGGGACGGGGCCGCTCAAATCCGTGGATGTAATCATGGGCGAGCTCAAGCAGTTCAATCCGAAGCTGGCTTCGACGCCGCGCATAATCGTCGTCAACAAAAGCGATATCCCGGAAGCGGCGGAAGTTTACGCGAAGCTTAAAAAACGCTACCGGACCCGAAAGATTTTCCTGATGTCCGCCGTGACCGGCGAAGGCGTCAACGAAGTGCTCGACGAGGCCGTCCGCCTGCTGGAAACCATTCCGGTCCGGCGGGAAAAAACCGAGGCCGCGCCGCAAATCGCCTATCATTCGGTGGAGCCTGCGTTCCGGCTCGCCCGCGCGAGAGACGGCTCTTTCCTTGTCACCGGCACGGAAGTCACCCGCATAGTGGAGATGACCAAATTCTCCCAGCCCGAAGCCGTGATACGGACGATGCATCTTTTCCACAGAATCGGGCTGGATAAAGCCCTGTTAAAACAAGGCGTCAGGGAAGGCGATACGGTGAGGATAGCGGGACTTGAGTTTGAGTGGAGTCAGAGCGATTTCCTGCCCAGCGAGTCGAGAAAAGCGTCCCGGCGCAGCCGGTAGCCGCCGAGAAAAACGGCGTTTGAAGCCAGCGCGGCGGGCGTTTTGGCGATTGTGAGATAAATCCGCGCGCGCGGCACCTTAGCCTTCACGGCCGGGTCCAGAAACCGGCCCGTTTTCCAGACCTCCAGCATAGTGTCCAATCCCCAATAAACCGACCATATCACCGAGGCGCGCAGCCCGAATTGCGCTTTCGGCAGCGCGGCGACATATTCCTCCGCGGCGGACAGGCGCTCCACCGCCCAGCGCATCCATTTTTCCGCGACCGGCCTGAATTTTTCCGACAGCTCCGGCCTGAGCATGTCCGCCAATGAAAGTCCCGCCGAATCCAAATCAGTCCGCGGCCAGTAGCAGCGGCCTATGCGCAAATCGCGCGGAGTGTCGCGCAGGATATTAACCATTTGCAGGGCCTCGCCTATCCGGCGGCCTTTATCGGCAAGTCCGTTTTCGGGAATACGCTCTTTCAGGACGGCGGCCCTGGTCCAGAAAACCCCCGGCCCGCCGCCGATTTCGCGGCAGTATTCCTCCAGTTGCTCTCCGGTCGAAAACGATTTCAGCGAGGCCGCGTCCGAACCGAAAACGCGCAGGTCCGTTTCCATGCCGGAGCATACTTCGCCGACAACCTCCCGCACGAGGCGGCGCTCCATATCGGACAGCGGCTGCGCCAGCGCGAACACCGCGCCGAGCGAGCGCAGCAGTTCCCGCTCGTCGGCGATATCGGCGGCGGGGATTAACTCGCCGGCAAGCTCCGGCAGCGCGGCGTCCCGCGCCCGGGCGTCATCGAGCAGTCCCGGGAATTTGCGTATCCAGCGAATGCGGCGCTCCGGCGGCATGAGGCGAGTGTCCGCAATCGTGTCCGCCGCGCGGCACAACAGGTAGGCGGCGGAAAAAACCGGACGCAGGGAGTCAGGCAGCGCGCGGATGCTGAGATAGAGCGAGCGCGAAACGCGCTTTAACAGACCGGAAAGTTCAGTGTCGGCTTTCACGCCAAATCCTAAAAATGGTATTAATAGTAGTCAAGATATTGCTGGATAGTCCGAATTGTAGCATAACACAGGGGCGCCGCGTCATGAAGGGACTTTCGGAAATAGTCACTCTCGCCTGGAATATCGCGGGGGCTGAAGCTATCAGCGCCAATTTCGAGTTCATCGAGCGCGAGCATTTTTTCATCAGCCTGACCGAAATCAGGAAGCTGCTCGCTCTTACCGCGCCGAAACTCAACTTCAGCCCCGAGCAGACCGCCGCCGCCGAGGCTGAGTTCCAGAGCATAGAAGCGCTATTCTCCAAATTCAACCTGAACCTGACAAAACTGCGCCGCGCCGTGCGCGACAAGCTGGGCGAAGGCCGCTATTCGGGCCGCCGCGGCGATATCCACCGCAGCGAGGAAAGCCGCGCCCTGCTGGTCCGCGCCCGCGCTATAGCCGGACTGCGCAGGGTGACTGGGTTCGACCTGCTGCGGGCTATAATGGAAAATCCCGGCACGGTAATCACGGAAGCGCTGGCCGAGTGTTCCGTGACTCCCGCGCAACTGGCGCAGGCTATCATGGACTTCAATTTGCCGGAGCAGCCCTCGCAGGAGCCTGCCCGCCGGAAGGTTTACACCGCGCCCGAAGGCCTCGGCGCCATTATCGGGCGCGGCAGGGATTTGATGGCGCTGGCAAGCCAGGGCAGGCTTTCCGCCGTCGTAGGCCGCGAATCCGAGATAACCCGGCTGTTGTCCATACTCTGGATAGGCCAGGGCAAAATCCCCGTGCTCGTCGGTCCTGCGGGCGTGGGAAAAAGCGCGCTGGTGGAAACTCTGGCCATGCGCATCTGGGACGGCAGGGCGCCGGGCCGCATCGCCGCCAAGACTATAATCGAAGCGGATACCGGAGCGCTGCTGGAAAAAAAGGCGGAACCGGCGGATTTCAGAAAAGCGCTGGAGGAGACCATAGGGCCGGTCCTCGGGCGCAAGGATATAACGCTCTATCTGGACCGGCTGCCGCAGTTGCTGGAGGCGGACGCCGAATGCGCCAGGCTGGAAGCCGCGCCGGAGTTGCTGCGTCCTGCGCTGCTCAAAAACGAACTGAGGCTTATCGCCTCCTCCGACGCTCAATCCTATGCCGCGATGGCCGCCGGAGACGCCGGGTTCGCCCAAAATTTTCAGAGCATTGAGGTTCCGGAGCCCACACCGGAGCAGACGCTGGAAATTCTCAGGGAATGGAAATCCCGGCTGGAAATCGCGCACGGCGTGAAAATAACGGACGGCGCCGCGGGCGCGGTGCTGGAGCTTTCGGAGAAATATTCGCTCGAAGGCTGTTACCCGAGAAAAGCGCTGGCCGTGCTGGAAGGCGCGTGCGGATGCTTCAAAAAGGCCGTGGAGAATCCTCACGGAGAAATAGCGCTCAGTCTTGAAGCCGCGGCCCGCAAAATAGGTTTTCGCAGGACTTGGGAGGTGGACGAACTGTGCGTAGCGCAGGCGCTGTCCGAGCGGCTTGCCCTGCCGTTGGATTCGCTGGCGGGACAACTGGCAATCGCCGTCAGCGCGCGCATAGCCGGGCTGGAGCGTCTGCTCAGGGACAATTCCTCCGCCCAGCCCGAAGCGGCGGACAGGATTTTCAAGCTGCTGTCGGCCAGGCTGTCGGCCCGCGGCGCGGCGCGGGCGCCCTGCGTGCTGATGTTTCTGAGCCCGCGCGGCGCCGGCGAGGAGGAGATGGCGCGCAGGATTGCGGAGGGAGTTTTCGGCTCGCAAGACGACCTGTTCAGCGTGGATATGGTCCAGTACAGCCGCGAGGAAGGCATAAAACGGCTTTTCAACACGGAATACTCCGGGATAGTAACCGAACATTTGAAACTGAAACCCTGCAGCGTGGTGCTGTTTCAAAACACGGACCAGACGCCGCCGCTGTTTTTTGTCGAATTCAGTAATTTCATCGCCGGCGCGGACCGGCGGGGCAAGGCCGGCGGCGGGCTGCCGCTTGCAAACACGATTTTCATCCTCACCTCGGCCATGTTCTCAAAACCGAAGGAGACCGCGAAAAAAACTTTCGATTATGCCTCGGCGTCGCGCGAAATGGCCAGGCGTCTCCAGAGTTACCTGCCGAAATCCGTGATGGAAATAATCACCGACACGGTGGTTTTCAAGCCGCTTACCGAGCAGATGGCGCTGCGCGTGCTGGTCGGCTGGATAGAGCAGGCCCGCCAGTCCGTAAGGGAAAAGCACGGCGTGGAAATACACGTGTCGCGGGAAGTGGAGCGGCTGCTGCTGGAAGAGGGCTACTCCAGCGAACTGGGCATACGCCAGTTGCGCATAAAGTATGACGAGCTTTTTTGCACGCCGCTGCAAAACACGATAGACCGCAAGGAAATATCCCGCTACCCCGAATGGAACATGAAAGTTTCAAACGGGGAGGTGACACTGACGGCGCGTCCCATCACGCAGGTCATGGATATAGAAGACTCCGCCTGAACCGCGCGGCGCGAAAACCGTTCCCGGGGGGAAGGCGACGCTCCGGTTATGCCGAAAGCAACCGCCGGATGATTTCATTAAGCTTGGCGGGGTTGGCTTTGCCTTTGGACTTTTTCATCACGAAACCCACCATTGAACCCGCCGCAGTCTCTTTGCCTTTTTTGAAATCTTCCACGGCTTTGGGGTTGGCGGCGATGGCCTCTTTTGCCCAGGTCTCAAGCTGCCCCTCGTCGCTGATTTGGGAGAGGCCGGAAGCTTCAACTATTTCTTTGGGCGATTTGCCGGTTTTATAGGACTGTTCGAAAACTTCCTTGCCCATTTTGCCGTTGATTTTGCCGGATTCCACCAGTCCGACAAGTTCCGCCAACTGCGCCGGTTTCACCGGCGAGGCGGCAATGGTTTTTTTATCCGCGTTGAGCATTCCCAGCAGCGAAGTGGTCAGCCAGTTCGCCAGCGGCTTGGCGGGAATTTTGGCGGACTTCATCGCGTCCTCGAAATAATCCGCCAGCGCGCGGTCCGTCACCAGCACGCCCGCGTCGTACGCTGTGAGCGCGTAGTCTTTCATCAGCCGGTCGCGGCGGGCGGCGGGCAGTTCGGGAATGCCGGCCCGCATTTTCTCCACAAGCTCTTTGGCGGGGGCAAGCGGCACGAGGTCCGGGTCGGGGAAATAGCGGTAGTCGTGCGCCATTTCCTTGGAACGCATGGGGGCGGTTTTGCCGTCCTTGTCGTTCCAGAGGCGGGTCTGCTGGGTGATTATTTCGCCCGCCTTGACGGCGGCGCACTGGCGGGAAATTTCGTGCTGGATGGCGTCTTTGACCGCTTTGAAGGAATTGAGGTTTTTTATCTCCACTTTCGTGCCGAATTTTTCCTGCCCGCGCGGCCGCACCGAAAGATTCACGTCAACGCGCAGTTCGCCTTTTTCCATGTCGCAATTGGAGATGCCGGACCACTGCATTATGGCTTTTAGCGCGGTGAGATAGGCGTAGGCCTCCTCCGCCGAGCGCATGTCAGGGTCGGACACTATCTCGATGAGCGGGATGCCGCAGCGGTTGAAATCCACCAGCGAATAATCCAGCTCCTCGCTGCCTATGGCGTGGAGCAGCTTGCCCGCGTCTTCTTCCATGTGCACGCGCGTGATGCCGATTGTCTTGGGCGCCGCTCCGGCGGGTTCTATTTCCACGCGGCCATGCTCCGCCAGCGGCAGTTCATATTGCGAAATCTGATATCCCTTAGGCAGGTCGGGATAAAAATAATTCTTGCGGGCGAAAACAGAACGCTCGTTCAATTTGCAGCTCAGCGCCATCGCCGCTTTGAGCCCCAGTTCCACCGCGCCTTTATTGAGGACCGGCAATGTGCCCGGCTGGCCGGTGCAGACGGGGCAGATATAGGTGTTGGGCCTTGCGTCGCCCGCGCCGGCGGCGCAGGAGCAGAAAAGTTTGGAATTGGTATTAAGCTGGACATGAATCTCCAGCCCGATTACCGGCTCGAATTCGGCTGCCGAATTTGCAGTTGACATGGTTTCGCTCTCCGCGTGAATTTCCTAAATAATATCAAACTTGCGGCTTGCTCCGGCGCGGGAAAAAACCTCCGTCAGCTCACTTTTTACGCTTTTACCCTGCGGTTTTAGCGGAGGAGGCGGAGTCCGCGGCTTCTATCCTCAGGTCGCCGGAGGCCGAGTGACCGCGCACTTGCAGCCCTTTGCCGTCCGCGGAAGGGAACGCATTGGCGGACTCGCCGGACAGGGAGTCGAAATCCGCATCCAGTTTTGTGCCCTGCGGAAAAATCAATTTCGCGTTGCCGCTCGCGGTGTGGAAGCTGATTTCGCCCTTTCCGGGAGTCTGCGGCCACCGCAGGGAAATGTCGCCGCTGGCGGTCTCCAACTCCGCCAGAGAATAGAGTTCGCCGGAAATGCTGCCGCTCGCGGTCTTTATTTTGACCGCGCCGCGCGCGCCGTCAATGCGAACGTTTCCCGAAGCCGTCACGGCTTCAAGCGCCTCTTTCAAGCCGGCGACTGCGATACTGCCGGACGCGGTTTCTATTTTCGCGGGGCCGTCCGCATTGTCGAGCCGAACATCGCCGGAAGCGGTGTCAATATCCAGCTTGGCGCGCAGCCCTTTCACGGCGGCGCTGCCGGAAGCGGTTTTAATCTTCAGCGCGGTCTGCTCCGGCGCGGTTATCTCCAGATTCGCCCGGCAGCCGGAATCGAGGCGGAAAATCTTCCAGCCGTACCGGTCAACGGAAGACAGTCGCACGCGCAATGCCGCGCCGCTCTCGTCAATCTCCAGTCTGCATTTGGCCTCGTCATATTGCGTCGCCGTAATGCGCACAGCGCCGCTTGCGGCGGAAAAACCGACATCCGCGCTGGCGGTGTTGACTTCGATGTTTTTGAGCCCTTTGGAGGCCACCTCTTTCTTGAACGTGGTTTCCGCCGCGTTCGCGCCGCAAGCCGTCGCAAGTATTATCGCCATCGCTGTTTTTTTCATTTATCCGCTCCTGTGCTATCTGACTTCTGTATATGCCTACGGCCCGGCGGTTTGAAAAGTTACAAGAATATAAAACAACTGCGCCAAAAGCGCGGTTGTTGCGATTCGGTGAAAACTCCGCTTCAGGCGGTGAGCGCTTTTTTGTCTTGTATCGCGCAGTCAACGAGGCAATGAGCCAATGCGCCGTGAACGGATTCCACCGCCGCATAGCCGCTGGCGGGGACATAGATGTTTACCGCGCCAAGTTTGCGCAGCGGATTGTCGGGCGAAAAGCCGGAGAATGTTATCAGCGAGCAGCCTTTTTTCAGCCCCGCTTTGGCCGCGTTGAGTATGTTGACCGATTTGCCGGAGCTGCTTATCGCGATAAGCGTGTCGCCCTTTTCGGCGAACAGGGAGACGGGGAACTCGAACATCCTTTCCGCGCCCAGGTCGTTGACCAGGCAGGTAAGGAGCGGCGCGTCGTTGAACGCCAGCGTCCTGACGCCGGCGTTCTTCATGAAATCTTCGGCGATGTGGCTGGCGATGGCCGCGCTGCCGCCGTTGCCGACAATAAGCACCTTCCCGCCGCCGGCGGCGCTTTTGCGGACAAGCTGATATGCCGCCTCAAGCCCTTTTGCGGCGTCAAGCGCCGCGCCGGACAAATCGTAACACTCGGTTTTTTCAAACGCGCGCGCCATTTCGGCACGGTATTCCTTTATGAAATTGAGCATGAACATATTATACATAACCTCATTTGCCGTCTCCATCGGATATTTGCGGGCTGAGTCATGCGGTTTCAGGGAGAACACGCGGGCTATAATTTGTATAATCTGGAAAGCCGGTTTTACCGGCGAAACTGCGCAGCTATGAGGGAAAAACAATGATAAAAAAAGGCAAGTGCTATTTCACCAGCGAATCGGTTACCGAGGGGCATCCCGACAAGGTATGCGACCAGATTTCAGACGCGGTGCTTGACGCGATATTCAAAACCGACAAAACCGCCCGTGTCGCCTGCGAAACCTATATCACCCGCGGCATGGTGGTGGTCGGCGGCGAAGTGACCACCAAAGCCTGGATTGACATAGACTCGCTCACCCGCGGCGTAATCCGCGACATCGGCTATACCCACAGCAAATACGGCTTCAACCACGAAACCTGCGCGGTTATCAACGTCATCGGCAAGCAGTCGCCGGACATCAGCCAGGGCGTGGATGTGGGCGGCGCGGGCGACCAGGGCCTCATGGTCGGCTACGCCTGCAACGAAACCAAAGAGCTTATGCCGCTCACCCTCATGCTGGCGCACCAGCTCACCATGCGCCTCGCGGAAGTGCGCAAGAAAAACATTCTCTCCTACCTCGGCCCGGACGGCAAATCCCAGGTCACGGTGGAATACGTTGACGGAAAGCCAAAACGCATCGAGACCGTGGTCATCTCCACCCAGCACACCGACCAGATTCTCGACCGCACCGGCGATTGCATCACCGAAAAAGCGCGCAAGGAAATCATCGAAGCCGTAATAAAACCCGTCGCCGGAAAATGGATGGACGCGGATACGACGATTTACGTCAACCCCACCGGCAAATTCGTGGTGGGCGGCCCGCAGTCCGACACCGGCATGACGGGCCGCAAAATCATCGTTGACACCTACGGCGGCAGGACCGCGCACGGCGGCGGCGCGTTCTCCGGCAAAGACCCCACGAAGGTGGACCGTTCCGCGGCCTACATGGCGCGCTACATCGCCAAGAACATCGTCGCGGCGGGCTGCGCCGAGGAATGCACCGTGCAGGTGGCCTACGCCATCGGCGTGGCGGAACCTGTCGGCCTCTATGTGGACACGCATGACACCGGCATCATAGACGACGAGAAAATCACCGAAGTCGTCCGCAAGGTTTTCCCGCTCACTCCCAGAGGGATAATAGACCACCTCAAACTGCGCAACCCGATATACCTCAAGACGGCCTCCTACGGCCACTTCGGGCGGCCCGAGTTCAGTTGGGAAAAAACCGACATGGCGGCCAAAATCCGCGCCGCGCTGTGCCTGAAGGCTCCCAAAAAAGAACCCGTCTGCGCGCTGTAACCCAGAAATTGCAGTTGATAGCGAGAACCGAGACGAAAAAGGGCGAAGCAGATTCGGCACAAAAAAGTGCGAGCAGGACTGTTGCCTGTGAGCGCTTTTTTGTGTCGGAGATGCGAAGCCGTTTTTCGTCGAATTCCGCTACTCAACTGCAATTTCTGGGGTAAGCCTTGACGCAAACTCACGAAAAACCGGCGGGATTAAAAAAATCCCGCCGGTTTTTTCATATCAGCGAATCACGCGGTGCGCGGCGTTACCGCCAATCCTCGAAAAACACGTTTTTCACTTTCACAAAAGGCTCCGCATAACCGATTTCCAGCTTTACGGGAACCTTGCGCTGACGCGCAGCGGGGCCGGAATTTTCAGTCTTTTCCGGCCTGCCAGCGGAAGCGGCGGATGACGGGTATAAGCCGGTCAATTCAGCTTTCAGCGCGCCTGCGAGCATCGGCGGATTTTTGGCGGCCTTGTCGGCGGCGGCTTTGGCGTCAACCACGCTCGTCACAGTTTCGTTGCCGGCGCAGGCCAGGTAAATCAAATTCTTCGTCATATCGGGAATGTCCAGATGGGCGAGCGACGCGGCCGTTGGCAGAAGAACGGCGCTCGCCATGCAAACTATGCTTCCCGGCCTGATTTTCTGTTCCGCATCATCGGTTGCGCCCTGCAGCGTTTTATGAATAAGCGATTTGACCGCTTCGACCGGCCCGACTACGTCTCCCGATTCATTATGGGTCAGGTTGTGGACAGTTAAATTGGCGCCTATGAACATGCCCGTTTGCCCCGGAACATATGCCATGGAGGCATAAAACCGGCCCAGCGCCAGCGCGTTTTTCCTCATCAAATGCCGTTTTACCAACTCGCGCTGGTTTTCCACCGTTTCGTAAAGAGCCTGGCATAGCTGTTCCGCGTTGATGTTCACTTCGCCGAGTTGCGCGCCGTCAGGCAATCCGGAGACCGAGGCATAACCCCTGAAACGGATGGCGGGAGGCGAATCGGGCTGGCCTTTTTTCCAGGCGATTATCTCCAAATCGCCGCCTTTATCGTTGCCGTATTGCAGGTCCATCCCGACTTTCCATTTGCCGCGGCCAACAGCAACCGCCTGCATATCTGTGCATCTGTAGTAGGTTTTGAATCCCCTGTTGCCGCTTTCCGTGAATTCCGCGCCCGGCAGATAGCCGAAATCCCGCCCTGAATCCTTCCAG
Organism: Elusimicrobiales bacterium; assembly: GCA_028688475.1. Classification (GTDB taxonomy): domain Bacteria; phylum Elusimicrobiota; class Elusimicrobia; order Elusimicrobiales; family Elusimicrobiaceae; genus JAQTYB01. The sequence continues at coordinate 5,974 of JAQTYB010000023.1, read as the reverse complement.
CCGTCCCAGCCGCCGGCAAGCGCGGATTGCGCATATAAACCACAAAACATCACTGCTAATAGAAATCTTTTCATAACACCAGTATACATGCGGCGGCATTTGCACGCAAGGGTCCTTTGGGACTTTTGCAGAAGACGGGGTTGAGAAAATCCCGGAAATTCCACAATCCAACGATTTCCGGGTTAGTCATATTTTTTCTCTGATTTCAGTTTCCAAAGGTAATAGACTGGCGGATAAACGAGCAATTCAAGCGCGAAGCTGGTGAAAAGTCCGCCTATCATAGGCGCGGCTATCCGTTTCATCATGTCCGCGCCGGTGCCAAGAGACCACATTATGGGGATAAGGCCCATAAACGCCGCGCAAACCGTCATCATTTTCGGGCGAATGCGTTTTACCGCGCCGTGCATTATGCCCTCCCGCAAATCCGCGGCAGTGTTTAATTTCCCCTGCCGCGCCATATCATCGCAGGACATGTCCAGAAACATCAGCATGAACACGCCTGTTTCGGCATCCAAACCCATGAGCGCAATCATTCCCACCCACGTGGCGATTGAGACATTATATCCCAACGCGTACAGAAACCAGACCGCGCCGATAAGCGAGAACGGAACTGCAAGCATCACTATCATGGTTTTTGCGGCTGACTTCGTGTTCATATAAAGCAGAACAAATATGAGAAAGAGAGTGAGCGGCAATACCAATTTAAGCCGTTCCTTGACGCGAAGCATGTTTTCGTACTGCCCGCTCCACTGCAATGAATATCCAGCCGGAAGCTGTACAGCTTTTGACACCTTATCTTTCGCCTCGTTGACATAACCACCGATATCCCGGCCCGCAATATCAACGTAGACATAGCCGGACAAAAGCCCGTTTTCATTGCGTATCATGCCGGGGCCCTGCCGGAGGCGTATATCGGCAAGTTGAACCAGCGGTATTTGCGCTCCGTTCTTTGTCGGCACCAGCACGCGCTTTAGCACATCGGGATTGTCTCTGAATTCGCGCGCATAGCGCACTATTATGCCGTAGCGCTCGCGGCCTTCTATCGAAGTGGAAATTACTTCGCCGCCGATGGCGGACATTATCACGGTTTCAGCGTCTTTTACAGACAGGCCGTAGCGGGCCAGTTCCCCGCGTTTCAAATCAAAATCGAGAAAGTAGCCGCCGACGGTGCGCTCAGCATACGCGCTTCTCGTGCCGCTTACTCCTTTGACAACCTCCTCAATCCGCTTGCCAAGTTTTTCTATCTCGCCTAAATCGGAACCATATATTTTTATTCCTATCGGCGTGCGCACGCCGGTGCTGAGCATATCCGTCCGGGCTTTTATCGGCATTGTCCATGCGTTGGTCACGCCGGGGAACTGCATTTTGGAATCCATCTCCGCAACAAGCTCTTCCCATGAAATCCTGTCGCGCCAGACATGACGGAGCGGCGCTTGCATAAATTTCGGCAGACCGCTGAACCAACGCTCTTTTTTGCGCCACTCCTCCTGCGGTTTGAGCACCACGGTCGTTTCCATCATGGAAAACGGCGCGGGGTCGGTTGGGGTATCGGCTCGTCCGGCCTTGCCGAAAACCCGCTCCACTTCCGGAAAGGTTTTCAGGATTTTATCCTGCGTCTGCAAAAGCCGCTGCGCTTCGGTTACGGAAATGCCCGGCAGCGTTGAGGGCATATATAAAATGGCGCCTTCATTCAGCGGCGGCATGAATTCCGAGCCTAGCTTGAGATATACGGGAACGGTTGTCGCCACAAGAAACAGCGCGGAAATAATCACCGTTTTGGGATTTTTCAGCGTCCACGCGCATATCGGCTCATAGATTTTGAAAAGCCTTCTGCTGATGGGATGCCGCTCCTCGGGATAATATTTCCCGACGGCTATCTGATTGGCGACGGCGCACAGCCAGCGCGGCTTGAAACTGAAATACTCCATGCGCGCAAAAAGCATTCTGAGCGCGGGGTCTAATGTTATTGCGAGCATGGCGGCCATCGCCATTGCAAGCGTCTTGCTGTAGGCAAGCGGCTTGAACAGCCTGCCCTCCTGGTCCACCAGTGTAAAAACAGGCAGGAATGCGACCGCTATCACAAGCAATGAAAAGAACACCGACGGGCCCACTTCCTGCAACGCGCGCAGGCGCACCTCATGGAAATCCCCTTCGCGTCCGCCGGATTGCCACAGCTCAAGTTTTTTGTAGGCGTTTTCCACCTCCACGATTGCGCCGTCCACCAGCACGCCTATGGAAATCGCTATGCCCGAAAGCGACATTATGTTGGAAGTCAGGCCCATAAAAAACAGCGGAATAAACGCCAGAAACACGGCAACCGGAATTGTGACTATGGGTATTATCGCCGAAGGTATGTGCCACAAAAACAATAAAATCACGAGGCTTACAATCAGCATTTCCTCGGTCAACTGGCGTTTGAGCGTTGCTATGGCGCGGTGTATCAAATCGGAGCGGTCATAAGTCGCCGTTATTTCAACTCCTTCGGGAAGCGAGGGCTCTATTTCCTTCAGTTTTGCCTTGACGCGGTCAATGACATTCAGCGCGTTCTCGCCCTGGCGCGCCACTATTATGCCGCCAACCGTGTCGCCCATGCCGTCAAGGTCCGCGACGCCCCGGCGCATATCCGGCCCCGGCGCCACCGTGCCCAGTTGGCGCACCAGCACCGGCGTGCCGCCTGCGTCGCTGGCGACGACAATATTTTCTATGTCTTTGACGGATTTTGCGTAGCCGCGCCCGCGCACCATGTATTCCGCGCCGGATATTTCCACCAGCCTGCCTCCCACATCATTATTGCCGGCGCGGATAGCGTCCACCACGCTCATAAGCGGAATTTTATAAGAAGACAAAGCGTTGGGGTTTATGTTGACCTGGTATTGTTTCTGAAATCCGCCTATGGAAGCCACTTCCGCCACGCCGGGGACCGCTTGCAGGTAATAGCGCAGATACCAGTCCTGATAGCTGCGCAGTTGGGCGAGATTGTTCCGCCCGGTTTTGTCAACCAGAGCGTATTGATATATCCAGCCCAAACCTGTCGCGTCAGGGCCAAGCTCGGCGCGGACGCCTTCGGGCAATTGCGGCTGTATCTTGCTCAAATATTCCAGCGTGCGCGACCGCGCCCAATAAATGTCCGTGCCGTCCTTGAAAATCACATAGACATACGAGTATCCGAAATCGGAAAATCCGCGCACCGCTTTGACATTCGGCAGGCCCAGCAGCGAAGACACCACTGGATAAGTCACCTGGTCTTCAATAATATCCGGCGAGCGGTCCCATTTTGAATAAACAATAACCTGCGTGTCCGACAAATCGGGAATTGCGTCCAGCGGGATATTGCGGACGCAGTAATAAGCCCCCGCCAAGGCGCAGAAGGTGAAAATGATGACCAAAAATTTATTTCTGGCGCAAAAAGCTATTATTTTCTCTATCACAAGACGGCCTATTCACTGCCTGTCTGCCTGAACGCGCTCTTGAGTTTTGATTCCGAGTCCAGCAGGAAATTAGCCGCGGCAACTATCTTTTCACCTTCGGACAAACCGGAAACAATCTGTATGTAATCGTCGGTAGTAAAGCCAATGCGCACCGTGCGCGGCTCAAATTCTCCGTTACCCTTGTCAATAAACACCACCTTGCGCGTGCCGGTGTCCATCACGGCATCGCGCGGCACCGCAAGCACGCGGCCCAGCGAAGCGTCTATGGAAACATCGGCATACATCTCCGGCTTTAGCAGGCCCTCACGGTCAGAAACCTCAATGCGGACTTTGAGCGTGCGCGTCTCCGCGGACAAAATAGCGTCCACGGATTTTACCGTGCCGTAAAAAGTTTTCCCCGGAGAGGCGTAAGACTCAACACGCGCGGGCTGCCCCGCTTTGACAAGCCCTATTTCGTATTCGTAAATCTGCGCGTATACCCAAATAGTCCCGTTATTCTGGTTAATAAGCAAATTGGTCGGCAGTTGCGTGGAGACGGCAAGCTCCGCAATGCGCGATTCGGGAATGCCTGACTGCCTGAGCCGCAAAGCCGAGGCCTGCACAAGCGTTTTTGACTGTTCCTGAAACTCGGGCCACTGGCTGTTTGCGGGTTTATTCAAGGCGGCGACGGCTTGCTGGTAATCGGCTATGGCGTGATACAAATCAGGGTCATAGGCGACACGCCCCGCGCTGCGCACGACTTGCTTCAACTCCCGCTTTGCCGCCGCAACGGATTTTACGCCTATAAGCTGCTGCCGCTCGGAGGAAATATCCACCGCGCCCTGCGGTTTTGCCGTTTCGGCTGCCTCTTCATAAACCGGAACATACTCCATGCCCATGCTGTCTTTCATCGGAACGGGGGATGTCGCGTCCGGATTCATCGGATTGCGGTAATACTTCACTTTGCGTTCCGCCTTCGGCGGTTCCAGAGGCACAAGCTTCATGCCGCATATCGGACAATCACCGGGCTTGTCCGAAATATAAGCAGGATGCATGGGGCAATGATACTTGACCGCGGCGACAGCAGTTGCATCCCCCGAATGCCTGAAATGCCTGTAGCCCGCAAATACAGCGCCTGCCGCCAAAAGCAAGACAATCGCCGGATAAATTTTTAATTTCATATTACGGAGTCCTCTTGCGGAGTCCTCCTCACATCTTCCCTGCGGTTTTCTCAAGTTCGGCTATCCAGCGTTCATGCTCAGACAGATATCGGTAATATTCCAGTTTGAAGCTGAGCAAAGTGCGCTGGGCGTCCAACAAGTCCATAAATCCCGTTTTTTCCGACTGATACCCCGATTCCGCGGTCTTGAGCGCTTCCTCCGCTTGCGGAATTATGTCGGTTTTATAAAGTTCCAACAGGCTGCGCATGGCGCTGGCCTTCGTGAAGTATTCCTGAGTCTCGTAGAGCGCGGCGTTGGAGACGTTTTGCAACTCCAGTTCGGCGGCATTTTTTCGCGCCTGAGCCGCGTCCACCAGTGAGCGCTGCTTTGAGAACCATAGCGGAATCGAAAAACCGAACATAAAATCCTGCGTGCCGTCCATATCCGGGTCGGAGGAATTTCGCTTGCGGTAACCCAGCATAATATCGGGATAGTAGTCCGATTTGGCCAGACTAAGCGACCTGCCGCCCTGCTCCGCGGACAACCGCATGGCTTTCACCGAAGGATTATAATTCAGGGTTGCCGCGGCATAGGTTGTGGCCGTCTGCGAGAACTCCGACGGCTGGTACTCATCCGCGACTGCAAGCGGCGTCCGCGCGGGGCGGTTCATCAAGGCGTTAAGCCTGGCGGAGGCTATCTCTTTTTCCTGTATCAGCGCAATGCGCATGCTTATCATTTTTGACACTTCCACCTGCGCCTTAAGCACATCGCTTTTTGTGGCATGGCCTATTGAGTACTTTGTTTCCGCGATACTGGCCAGCCGCCTCATGATGTCTATGTTTTCCGCAAACAGGTCAATGGCTTTGCCCGCGGCAAAAAGCTGCGCATAGCCTGTCCTGGCCTCGGCGGCTATGCGGCGGACGACAGCCGCGTATTCCTGCTCGGCTATCGCAATTGAGCCGGCGGCGACTTTGCCGCGCCAATAAAGCGCGGAAGGAAACGGGATGGTCTGGGTCAAAAGCAGATTGTTTTCATGCGAGACGCCCTGCCCGCCCATTCCTGGGGCGGTCATGCGCTCATAAGTCAGCACGGGTTTGTCCGGCAGATAACTTTGCGGCTCGCTGTTTCGCGCGGAATTCAACCGCTCAACCGCTGCAAGAATTTCAGGGTTGTCGGAGCGGATGGTTTTCTGCACACGATCCGGAGAAAACACTTCCTGCGCAAAACCGGAAGAAGGCGCGAACAGACAAACTGATAAAACCGCCGCAACGGACAATAAACCCGGAAATCGCAGTTGGTTGCGAGAACCGAGACGGTGGATGCCGAGGACAGTTCGACGCAAAATTTGGAGCGAATAGCTGTAGCTATTCGCGAGAAATTTCTGCAAAGAAATGTCCCGGCAGCCGC
>JAQTYB010000022.1 GCA_028688475.1 Elusimicrobiales bacterium | reverse complement strand
CCGGGATGCCCACGCCCGTATCGCAAACCGAGCATTCCACCCGGTCTCCCCTGTCAAGCACCACTACCTCTATATGCCCTTTTTCGGTGAACTTGAGCGCATTGTTCACCAGATTGGTGAAGACTTCGGTCATGCCCTCTTTTTCCAGAAACAGCTCTATCCTCGCCGGCGAAAAAACCTCCAGCAGCTTGATATTGCGGAGTTCGGCCTTCGCCTTGAAAGCGGCCACCACCTCCCTGGCCAGGCCTACGATGTCAGCCCGTTCCTTGCTGGCCGGCACTCCGGCTTCCAGTCTGCAAACAGCCAGTATGTTTTTGAGCAGCTTCTCCAGCCTGTCCGTGCCGCGCAGCGCGATGCGCAAAAACTCGCGCTGCTGCCGGGTGATTTCGCCGTACTGCCTGTCAAGCACCGCCTGTATGCTCGCGGAAATGGCCGATATGGGATTGCGCAGCTCATGCGCCGCTATGGCCGAAAATTCGTCCTTGAAACGCTCCATCTGCCTGCGCTGCGTAATGTCGCGCAGCATGACCACCACCCTGTGCACCAGCCCGCCGGAGGACAGGGGAATGGCCCGCACCTCCAGAATGTCTTCCCTGTCTCCATGCCGGCAGATGTCTTCCCTCACTATGGTTTTGCCGTCGGCAAAGACTTTGCGGCAGATGGCGGCGAAACCGGCGGGCAGAACTTCCGAATCAGCCGCCATGCGCCTGCCGGTCACGCCGGCGCCGCAGCCGGCGGGCATATGCATCATTTTGAAAGCCCTGTTCGTCCTGACATACTGCAAATCCGGGTCAACCACGGCTATGGCGTCTTCCATGGCGTCTATCATGGAGCGGTACTGCGACTCGGAAGCGCGCAGCGCGCTCTCCATGCGTCCGCGCTCGGTGATGTCACGGATATTGCATTGAGCCACTTTTTTACGGTCCACCTCGTAGACGCTGCTGACGACCTCCGCTTCTATCAGCCGCCCGTCCCTGGCCGCCAGCGGCATGTTTTCGCAGTGTATATAGCCCCTGGCCTGCAACTCGCTGAAAGCCCGCCTGGCCGCCGCGGCGTCCCTGAAAGCGCCCGTCTCCCAAAATTTTTTCCCCAGCAGTTCGCCCGGCGGATAGCCGAGGAGCTCGATGCTGCATTTGTTGGCTTCGTCTATCCGCCCGGTCTGCGCGTCGAGAATCAGTATCGCGTCCCGCGCCGCTTCGAAAAGCCGCCGGTAGCGGGTCTCCGAGGCCAACAGCGCTTTCTCCATGCGGTGGCGCGCGGTGATATCGGTTATTATGTCCAGCGACTGTTCCTGTCCGCCTTTGGCGCCGCGTATGCTGCTGGCGCTTATTATCGCCCACATATCGCTGCCGTCTTTGCGGCGGAATTTCAAATCGCAGTTTTTCAGCGCGCCTTTATGAACCCGTTCCAGATTGTCCGCCGCGAGTTTTCTGCCCTCCTCGTCCATGAAATCGAACAGGCTTTTGCCCTCCAATTCCTGCGCGTCGTAGCCGAGCATTCCCGCCATGGCGGGATTGGCGAAAGCGGTTTCGCCGTCGCCGTCCACAATCCAGATGCCGTCGGCGGCTGATTCCACAATCTGCCGGTATACGCTTTCCGTGATTTTCATTCCTTCCCCCGCATCCAAATCATGCCGCCGGCAAGGCGCCGGAGCATGCCACGTTGACTGATACAGGCAATGATACAACCTGCTCTGATATTATATCTCCGCCAAAACGCGGCAGGCAGGCGTCCGGTACGCTTTTTATTGACTTTTTTCCGCTTGCCAGGCATGCACATATTTGAAAAAATGAGTAGTCGCGCCGCAAACCATGATGAACGCAAACCCGGGAAAAGACTGGCGGGGGCTTGAAACCGTCAGAAAAGACGCCATCCTGAAAATGCTCCGCATGTACAGGGACGCAAACGCGGGGCATATCGGAGCGTCGCTTTCCTGCATGGAAATTCTGCTGTATCTCCACTTCTCCAGAATGACGCCGGACGACAAGTTCATCCTCTCAAAAGGCCATGCGGCGGCGGCGCTCTATTGCGTTCTGAATCAACGCGGGAAACTATCCGACGAGGCGCTGGCGTCTTTTTACAGAGACGGCACCAGCCTGGCCGCTCATCCTCCCTGCGATAAAAGCGCCGACGGCATAATATTCGGCACGGGCAGCCTCGGACACGGCCTGTCGCTGTCGGCGGGGCTTTATCTGTCGCGGAAATTCACCGGCAGGCATTTCAACGCCTATACAGTCCTCTCGGAAGGCGATTGCAACGAAGGCTCCACCTGGGAAGCCGCCCTCTTCGCCGCGCAGCACGACATGTCAGGGCTTTTCGCGATAGTGGACAATAACGGCCTTCAGGGTTTCGGCAAATCCCGTGAGGTCCTGAACCTGGAACCTCTTGAAAAGAAATGGGCCGCTTTCAATTTCGACGTGGAAATCGCCTCCGACGGCCATGATTTCCGCTGCCTTGACGCCGCATTCGCCGCGCTGGCCGCGCGCGGCGGACGCCGCCCTAAATGCCTGATAGCGAAAACAATCAAAGGGCACGGACTTTCCTTCATGGAAAACAGGTTGGAGTCGCATTATCTGCCGTTGAGCGGCGAGCAGTATAAAACCGCGGTGAAGGAAATAGAAGAAAGCTATGCGCAAAGAATTCGCTGAAACCGTCGAAAAAATAGCGCTGGCCGACAAAAAAACCGTATTCCTGACGGGCGACCTCGGTTTCATGGCGCTGGAAAACGTGCGCAAGGCAATGGGCGGGAGATTCATCAACGCCGGCGTCTGCGAGCAGAACATGGTATCCGTGGCGGCTTCGCTGGCGATGGAGGGGCTCAAGCCGCTCTGCTACAGCATAGCCCCCTTCGCGGTTTTCCGGCCGTGCGAGCAGATTCGCAACGACGTCTGCCTGCATAATCTCGACGTGAAAATAATCGGCAACGGCGGCGGCTACGGCTACGGGATAATGGGCGCCTCACACCACGCGCTGGAAGATATCGCCCTGCTTTCCTCGTTCCAGCACATGAAATGCTTCATACCGCTGTGCAACGAGGATGTGGAAACGGTCGTATCTCGCGCTGTCAACCGCATCGGCCCGGCCTACATAAGGCTCGGCTACGGCCTTAAGCCGTCCGATATGAGTATCCCGGCTTACAGCGGCGCAAGAAGATTGCTGCGCGGCAGCGGCATCACTCTGCTGGCGCTGGGCCCCGTCGCGCTGAACGTTTTTGAAGCGGCGCGGGATTATAAAGGGGCGGTGGATTTCTTCGCGGTATCGGAAATGCCTCTCGAAGACGCGCAGCCGGTCATAGACAGCGTAAAAACCACCGGCAGGCTGCTGGTGGTCGAAGAACATGTGAAAAGAGGCGGACTGGGAGAATATATCTGCGAGTTGCTGGTCCGCCAACGCCTGTCCCCCTTCTTCGCCCACAGATACGCCAAAGGCTATCACAAGGGTTACGGCAGCCAGAAATACCATCAATTATGCGACGGTCTCGACGCCGGCTCGCTAAAAACGCTGATTGGGGAGATGCTATCGAGCCTCACATGAGTAGTGCTATGCGACAAACGCCTGAAGACTCTCTGTTCTCCGACATGCTGACCGCGCAGGATATCGCGGACATCAAAAGCCTCAAGGGCCCGATACTGGTTGTCGGCGCTTCGGGATTCATCGGCGCGAAACTGTTCCACAGCATTCGCAACGTGCGCGGCGATGTTTTCGCCTGCTCCAGATTCCCGCAGCACGGCTGGCGGCTGCAATCCGCGCCCAAAAGCAGTCTCGTGAGCATGGACGTCACGGACGCGGACTCCGTGAAAAGAACGCTCAGCATGCTCCGGCCCAGGACCGTTTTCAATCTCTCGTCCTACGGCGCTTACGCGAGGCAGAACAACGCCGAACTGATACACGCCACCAATTACACCGGGACTTTCCACCTCATCAAAACGCTGTCCGAAACCGGCTGCGACGCTTTCGTGCAGGCCGGCAGCTCGTCTGAATACGGCCTGAACTGCAAGGGCCCCGGCGAGACGGGCGAGCTTGTCCCCAACAGCGATTACGCCGTCTCGAAGGCGGGCGCGGGCTATCTCCTGAAGTATTATGGCAAAATACACCAATTCCCCGGCGTGAATTTGCGCCTGTACTCCATATACGGCCCGTGGGAGGAAAGCGACCGGCTCATCACGACGCTGCTCAACAACTGCATTGACGGCAGGCTGCCCAATTTCGTCGCCAAAAGCATTTCGCGGGATTTCGTCTATATAGACGACTGCATAACCGCTTTCGTGAAAACCGCGCTCGGGCCCTGCGTAACGGCGCCCGGCATTTCGATAAACATCGCCACGGGGGTCAGGACCACCATTGAAGAGGTGGCGGGAATTTCAAAGGAGATGTTCGGCATAAAAGAGGAGCCGCACTTCGGCTCGATGCCCAACAGGAAATGGGACGTTTGCGACTGGTACGGCGACAACAAGCTGGCGAAGGAACTGCTCGGCTGGGCGCCTAAAACGGCTTTCAGGGACGGCTTGCTGCTCACCGCCCGCTGGATAAAACTGGCCAGAAGCCGGCCCAGCCTGATTTCCCCGGTACTCGGGCAGGAGAAGATATCGGCCATAGTAGCCTGCTACAAGGACGCGCTGTCCATTCCCGTTCTGCACCGGCGGCTCACGGACGCGCTGCGAAACTCCGGCTATGATTACGAGATTATTTTTGTCAACGACTCCAGCCCGGACAATGACGAGGAAGTCATCACGCGCCTGTCGGAAAAAGACTCCCATGTGGTGGGCATATCGCATTCGCGGAATTTCGGCTCGCAGTCGGCGTTTTTAAGCGGCATGGAACTGGCGACGGGCGACGCCGTCGTCCTTATGGACGGCGACGGGCAGGACCCGCCGGAGCTTATCGCCGATTTCATCCGGGAATGGAAAAACGGCTGCGACATCGTGTACGGCGAAAGGGTCAAGCGTGAAGCGCCGCTGCACATGCAGCTGCTCTACAAGCTGTTCTACAGAATATTCAGGAACCTCGCCGACATCAGCATTCCCCTGGACGCGGGCGATTTCTCGCTGATTAGCAAGCGCGCCGTCAATCAACTGCTGAACTTTTCAGAGAAAGACATCTTTCTCAGGGGGCTGCGCGCCTGGATAGGATTCCGCCAGAAAGGCGTCCCCTACTCAAGGCCGGAGCGGCTTTTCGGCAAAAGCACCAACAGCTTCGCTAAAAACATCATGTGGGCGAAAAAAGCGGTTTTTTCGTTCAGCACGAAACCGCTGCATTACATACAGGCCATCGGCGCGCTCACCTTCGTGGCCACGCTGGCGCTGCTCGCTTTTTATCTGGCCATGCATTTCATCAGCCCCGGCAGCAACGTGCGCGGAGTGACGACGATAGTGCTGCTCATACTCGGCCTCGGCAGCGTGCAGATAATCGCGATAAGCGTGATAGGCGACTATATCGCCAAGATAATCGAGGAAGTCAAGAACAGGCCGAAGTTCATCAGAAAGAGAATCATCTACAACAGCGTGGTCTACAACGAGGAAGCCGAAATTTCCAAAATCATCGCCAAGGTGAAAAGCGGATGGCAAGCATAAAAGACGAGCGGGGCTACAATCAGGGATTTGCGCCGACAAAAACCTGGGAGATCCGCACCCGGCGCAGGGCGGCGCGCATCGCAAGTCTCATAGCTCCGGCGGACAAAACTGTTTCCGTGCTGGAAATCGGCTGCGGAACGGGATATACCGCGTACCTCCTCGCCCGGAACACCCGCGCCGCCGTATTGGGAACGGACCGCTGCGCGCTCTTCATAAACGAAGCGGCGGGCAAATACAAATTGCCCAATCTTTCCTATAAAGTCGTGGACCTGCTCGACCCCAAAGAGCTTGCCGGCAGCAAATTCGATTATGTCGTCGGCGACGGAATACTGCACCACATGTATTTCGACATGGACAACACACTCGGCAAAATTTATTCCCTGCTAAAGCCGGACGGCAAAATAGCGTTCCTGGAGCCGAATCTGGTAAACCCCATGTGCGCGCTTATTTTCAAGGTCGGCTGGTTTCGCAAAAAATTCTGCATAGAGCCGGGGGAATCGGCTTTCAGCAGGCGTTATATAACGGCAAAGTTGAAAACCGCCGGATTTCAAAACGTCGCGGTGAATTATGTGGATTTCCTGCTGCCCTGCCTGCCGCTTCAACTTGCCCCGGCGGCGATATTCATAGGCGACATTCTGGAACGCGCGCCGCTGCTCGACAAAACTTCTCAATCCCTGCTAATCTCGGCGTCAAAGCCCGGGGGATGAACCAGACATCTTTTTGTCCGCAAACAAAAGCATAGCCGCCACTAGCATGGCCTCATTGTAGAAAGTATATCGCGCGGACAAATAAGTTCCCGCCATCACAACCAGCAGGTTCAGCGCCGTGGCGGCCAGCGCGGCGGCCAGAAAAAAGCCCTCGAAAGTTCCGCCGCGCGCGAAGTCCGCGACCGCCCAAAAAAACAGAATGCACGCCAGCGCCATGCACCAGGCCGGCATGTACGCCAGGAATACCGCGGCCAGCAGTTTGACCACGCTTTTCCAGCGATGGCGAAGAACGGGCGCCGACAACGCCCGCGAGCCGCGGTTAAGTTCCAGCGCGCTCTCGGCGCCGGACAGGTTTTGCGGTCCGCGCTCCCCGGCGATGACCGACAGGACCAGGTTGCGCCGCGCGTCGAATGTAGAATCGTAATGGATTGAGAGCGGCAGGTTGACGGCGCCGCGGTATTTTTCAGTCAGAGCGGCTTCGTCAACTTTTTTGAACGCTTTCGCAAACAGCGCCGCGTCTGCCGGATTTGCAAGCAGCGCCGCGTCGGATTCCCGCCCGATATAAAACGCGGCGGAGGCCAGTTGCGTCCACATCTGCTGCGCCCTAACGAAATGGCCGTTTTTTTCATACTGCCAGGTCCTCTCCAGCAATCCCGCGCCCGCCGCGAAGCCGACAAGGCAAACGCCCGCGAACGCCGCAAAACGCGGTTTGAGCCTGCCGGAACAAACCAGCGCAGCGCCGGACAGAGCAAGTAATGGGTATACGAAAACGAATTGCGGCCTTATAAACGCCAGCAGCGCGCCGAGACCCGCCACCGCTACGCAATTTTGCAGCGCCGGATTGAAAAAGGCCTCCGCAAAGACTCCCAGAAACAGCAGCCAGGCGGGAAATGCCAATCCCTCCGTGAGTATCGCGTTGAGTATGTACTTCTCTCCCAGCGGCAACCTGAAAGCGGCCAGTAAAAGAAGCGAATGCAACAACAGCGCCGCAGGCAGCGATAATCCGGCGCGCCGCTTCAGCGCGGAAACAAAAAAATACGTCGCGGCAAGATATCCCGCCAGTTGCGCCGCCACAACCGCCGTCAGCCAGCCGCCGCCGAAAACCGCGCGAAACAAAGCAAGAAACGCCGGATAAGCGGCCCCGCGCACCAGCGAACCTTCTATATAGGTGGGCGAATCCGGCTGCATGATATAACCGCGGGTGAGCAGGAAAATAAAAACAGCGGCGGAGGATAGAACAGTCCAAAACCGGAAAATGTCTTTTTTGTGAACCGGCGGTTCCATGCTTTGTTCCCCTGCCATAATAACGTCGGATATCGCTACTCAAGTTACCAATATAGTCGCCGCCGGTCAACACCCCTTGCCTGGCGGGGGCAGCACTTTGGAGCGGACAGCCGCAGCTATTTGCGGGGAAACGTTTCGCTGGAACCTGCCCGGCGGAAATTTGTAACCTTGTACTTGCGATGATAAAACTCGTTTTGAAATCCGAGGAATGGCTGGTCAAATCCGAAAAAGGCGCGGTGACGCTGCTTGTCGCGCTGATGGTGTCGCTTTCGTTCCTGCAACTGGCGCTGCGGCTGGCGTTTTCGCGCAGCATACTCTGGCTGGACCCGCTGCTGCGGCATTTCGTTCTATGGACGGGATTTTTCGGCGCGGCGCTGGCCGCGCACGAAGGAAAACATTTCGCGCTGGACGCGGCGCAAAAGCTGCTTCCCGGCAAGGCCCGGCGCGGCGCGGAAATCATCTGCGCGCTTTTCACCGCCGCCGTCTGCGCGCTGCTGCTCGCCGCAGGGGCCGCGTTTATAAAGGATGAGATGGCATCGGGCTCCGCCGCGTTTTCCGTCGGAAATTTCGCCGTCGCCTCCTGGTGGCTGGAGCTGGCGCTGCCGCTGGGTTTTTTGCTGATTTTGTTCCACACCCTGGCCGGCTTGCTGCGCGCGCCGCAAACCGGCAGCGATTCGGGCCAGTTGTACATCCCGCCGCAAGAGGCAGACAGGTAGATGGGCCTCCTTATCGCCCTGATAATCGTGCTGCTCTCGCTGGCTGGCGCGCCGGTTTTTTCGCTTATCGCGGGCGGAGCGCTTTACGCTTTCCATTTCGCGCAAATCAACTCCTCGGCGGTGATTGTGGAGATGCTGCGGCTGGCCAGCCTGCCCGCGCTCATCGCCATTCCGCTTTTCACGTTTTCCGGCTATGTGCTGGCGGAGTCCGGCGCGCCGCGCCGCCTGCTGGCGCTGGCGGGCGCGCTGCTGGGCTGGCTGCCCGGCGGCATAGCCGCCGCCGCGCTGGTTTCGACGGCGGCGTTCACGGCTTTCACGGGCGCGTCGGGCGTGACAATAATCGCGCTGGGCGGGCTGCTGTATCCCATGCTGCGCAAGCACGGCTACTCCGAGGAATTCACGCTGGGCCTGCTCACCACCACGGGCAGCCTGGGGCTGCTTTTTCCGCCCAGCCTTCCCATAATACTCTACGGCATAGTCGCCAAAGTCAGCATAGACAAGCTGTTCGCCGCGGGCGCGGTGCCCGGCGTGCTGCTTATCGTCATACTGGCGGTTTATGCGTTCTTCACCGGGCGCAAGGCCGGGATAAAGGGCGAGCCGTTTTCGCTCCCGGCGTTAAAGGCCGCCGCGCGCGAGGCGGTTTGGGAGATACCGCTGCCGTTTCTCGTCATCGGCGGGATTTACGGCGGCTGGTTCACCGCCAGCGAGGCCGCCACCGTGATGGCGGTATACACCGTAGCGGTGGAAGCATTCGTTTACAAAGACCTGAATTTGCTCAGGGATATCCCTCCGATAATCAGCCGCAGCATGATGCTCGTGGGCGCGATTTTCGTGGTGCTGGGAACCGCTCTCGGCCTCACCAATTATCTGATAGACGCCGAGATTCCCGCCAAATTGTTCGGCTGGCTGCACACGTTCGTCGAAAGCAAATTCGCGTTCCTCGTGATACTCAACATGTTCCTGCTGGTGGTTAACATGGTGGAGATTTTCTCCGCCATCATCATCGTGGTGCCGATAATCGCGCCCGTGGCGGCGCAGTACGGCATAGACCCCGTGCATCTGGGAATTATATTCCTGCTCAATCTCGAAATCGGCTACATGACGCCGCCGCTGGGACTCAATCTCTTTTTGGCCAGCCGCCGCTTCAACGCGCCATTGTCGAAACTCTACGCCGCCGTGTTCAGGTTCTGGCTCATGCTGCTGGCCGCGCTGCTTGTGGTGACGTATCTGCCCGCCCTGAGCCTCTGGGCGGTGAAATGATGATTTTTTCGTCGGCGCGTTGAAGGATAATCGGAATAAATGTTATAAACTGATATGCCGTTTTTCTGGGTTTGGCTTATAGTGGTGATCATCGCGACGGCGTTAGTTATCGTCGGCGTCTCGTGGTATTACAGCAAGCGCGTGCTGCAGCCGCTCAACCACCGCGTGCCGCTTTCGGTTTTTCCCGACCAGTTCCACCTGCCGTTTGAAAACGTGGCTTTCGACACCAAAGACGGCCTGCGCCTGCGCGGCTGGTTCATTCCCGCCGAAGGCTCGGAAAAAACCGTCATCCTGCTGCACGGCTGGGGCAACAACCGGGGCGACACTCTGTCCGCCACCCATTTCCTGCACGAGTCCGGCTTCAACCTGCTCTATTTCGATTTCCGCGCCTGCGGCGAGTCCGCCGGCGCCGTTTCAACCGTCGGTTATCTTGAGACGAATGATGCGGAGGCCGCGCTGGAATATCTCGCCGCGCGCAAGCCGGAATGCGCGCAGTCCGTCGGCCTCTACGGCATCTCGATGGGCGCGTCAGTGGCGATTTACTGCGCGGCGCGCCATCCCGAAATAAAATGCGTCGCCGCCGAGGGCACCTTCGACTCCTACGAAAAAGTGGTGGGCCGCTGGGCGTGGATTAATATAAAGATTCCGCATTATCCGTTCGTGCCGCTGTCGCTTTTTTTCGTGCGGATGAAACTGGGCGCGGACCCGGAAGCCTACAGTCCCGCCGGCGAAATCGCCAAAATAAGCCCCCGCCCGATATTTTTCATCCACGGCAGCCACGACAATCTGGTGCCTGTAAAAGACGCGCGCAAGCTGTTCGACAAGGCGGGCGAGCCAAAGGAAATGTGGGTGGTGGCCGGCGCCGCGCACGCCAAATGCGCCGAAACCGGCGGCGCGGAATACCGCCAGCGCCTCTGCGCGTTCTTCACCAAAAACCTATAATATACTCTCGCCGGATTCTTCCCGTATCAATCGTTTGCCGTTTTTTGCAGTTGTGCAAGCAGATATTTGGCGTCAGCCAGAAGCGGGGCGGCTTGGGCGTAGACCCGGGCGGCTTTTTTTGTGTCGTAGGTATGGGCGGTGATGTTTCTGGCTTCGCTGTAGGCAAACCAGTTTTCAGGTTTCTTTATCAGTCCGTGCTGCGCCGCCATGCGGAAAAGGTCCTTGCGCGTGAGAGGACTTTGCGCGTCCTCGCGGTTTGCGTTGGCGCTCAGCCAGCGTTGTGTGAATTTCCAGCAGAGCTCGTAGGTGAATTCAAAATTCTGGATAACGCCCGCCTTGACCAAATCCCGCTGTACCCGCGTCAGCTTCTTCATGAAGCCGGTTGACGAGGCGGTTTCCAGCGCTTGCCCGAGCGAACCAACCGCTTTTTTCAGACTGCTTAAATCAAGCTTCATGCTCCCTCCCGTGCGGAATAATTTTACCTTTTATCCGCCAGGCTGAAACAGACGGGCGGCGTTATCAGCATTCCGTTTCAAGGCTTTTTGCGAGGCAATACGCCGCCGCTTCGACGTAACGGGCGGCGTTTTTTTGCGCCTGCGCCGCGCTGATATCCTCGCCGGAGATGCAGTAGACGGCTGTGATGCCGTTGGCTTCCAGTTTGTCTATGTCGAGCCTGCGGCACTGTCCGGCGATTACGAAAACCGGTTTCCCGTGCTTGAGCGCCAGCCGCGCCACCGCCGCCGGGGCTTTGCCGAAAAACGTCTGCCAGTCGAAGCAGCCTTCGCCGGTGACGACGATATCGCAGCCGCGCACCGCTTTTTCCGCGCCCAGCAGTTTCAGCACGAAGTCCGCGCCGTTTTCCAGCCGCGCGCCGCAGAAAGCGCGCAATCCAGCGGCGATGCCGCCCGCCGCGGCGCAGGAGGGGACGCGGGCTATATCAACGCGCAAATCGCGTTTCACTATCCGCGAGTAGCGGGCCAGCGCCCTTTCCATGATATCCACCTGCGCCGGAGCCGCGCCTTTTTGCGGGCCGTATGTCCGCGCCGAGCCGTGCCTGCCGAGCAGCGGGTTACGCACGTCGGTGAGGGCGAAAATTTCCGCGCGCTTGAGACCGGGGTGCAGGGCGGATACGTCTATCTTTGAAAGTTTCAAAAGACCCGCGACTCCCGGGGGAACGGGGTTGCCCTTTTCTTCGAGCAGCCGCGCGCCAAGCGCAACCGCCATGCCGGCGCCGCCGTCGTTGGTGGCGCTGCCGCCGAGGCCGGCGTAAATCCGCCTTACGCCGCGCTCCAGCGCGTCGGCGATCAACTCGCCCGTGCCGAATGAGGTCGCCTCCATCGGGCGCAGCGCGTTCGCCCGCAGCAGCGCCAGCCCGCTTGCGCGCGCTATCTCGATTACGGCGGAGCCGTCTTTGAGTATGCAGTATTGCGCCCGCACCGGCCTGTCCGCCGGACCGCGCACGGTTTTGCCGACAAGCCTGCCGCCGCAATGAGCGTGGAGGACTTCCATCAGTCCGTCGCCGCCGTCGGAAACCGGCAGCGCCGCGGTCGCGGCGCCTGTGGCGTTTTTCATGCCGCGCGCGATAGCGGCGGCGGCCTGCGCTGAAGAAAGAGTCCCCTTGAACGAATTCGGCGCGCAAAGTATTTTCATGAAATGAGTTTAGCATAACTGCGCGGCCCGCCAAATTGGTAAAATAGGCGCATGCGAAAAAACGCGGAGACGGTTTACCGCTATCACGGCGCGCTTTACGTCAACCTGACCAACCGCTGCCCCAACGCCTGCGTGTTCTGCATCAAAAGCAAATGGGGCATGAAATTCCGCGGCCATGATTTGCATCTGGCGGCGGGCGAACCTTCGCCGGAAGCCGTGCTGGCGCGCATCGCGGAGCTTGACGCCAAAGAACCGGCCTCAGAGATAGTTTTCTGCGGCTACGGTGAACCCACCATGCGGCTGGATGAGCTTATCTCCGTCGCGCGCGGGCTCAAAAAACCCGGCAGGAAGGTGCGGCTCAATACCGTGGGGCTTGGCAGCCTCGTATGGAAACGGGACGTGCCCGCCGCGCTCAAGGGGCTGGTTGACTCGGTGTGCATAAGCCTCAACAGCCCGGACCCGGCGCAGTGGCGCGAACTGGTGCGTCCCGACCGCGAGTATGAAAAGCAGGGTTATCAAGCGGTGCTGGAGTTCATACGCTCCTGCGTCGAAAATATTCCCGAAACAGCAGTGACCGTGGTGGATTTGCCGCAGGTTGACAAAGCCGCCGCGCGCAAACTGGCCGCGAGCCTGGGCGCGCAACTGCGCGTGCGGCCTTATCTCGCGGAGTACGAGCAGGAATGAAGATAGAGCGCAAATGGATGTATCTCGCGGTGGCGGCGGCGCTTATGGCGCTGATTTCAGTGCCGTCGGTGTTTTTCCTGTCCGCTTTCAAAACCTATTTCAGTTTTCTTTCCGGCTGGAGCGGCGGCAGGCTGCGCCCGGCGCCGGCGCATTTCTCGGGCGAGGCCGCGCAAAACCGCGTCAGGGTTTATCCGCCGGAAGTCAGATTCGTCAAATTCGCGCTCAAAAAAAAGGGCGCCAAAAACGCCGCCATAGCCGCCGATTTCAACGACTGGGACCCTCAATCCCTGCCGATGAAGGAAGAGGAAAAAGGCTTCTGGATAGCGTCCATGCCGCTGCCCAAAGGCAAATACCGCTATGTTTTTGCGGTTGACGGCGCGCGCCTGCCGGACCCGGCCAATCCCAAAAAGGAAACAATGGACGGCGGGGAAGTCTCCGTCCTCATAGTCGAATGAAAAAAACCATTTTTTGCTTTTCGCTGCTGTTTCTTGCCGCCTCGGCCCGCGCCCAGCAGGCCGGCGGGCTGGCGCTTTTGTGGGTGCCGGCGGCGGACTGCGCCCGAACCGAAATCGTGGACGCTTTGCAGCGCAGTTCCAACGGTTTCAAGCTTACTGTCGCCGTGTCGCCGCTGGCGGCGCCGCGCGCGGAGCGGCAGAAACTGCTGGCGCTGGAGGCGGAGGGCAAGGCCGAGCTTGCGCTGCGCATAATGGGCGACCCGGTGCTGCCCGTGCTGTTTTCGCCGTCGAGCCCGCTGGTCCTGTGGCGCGGCAAAGGGGACTATCCGCTCTGGAACGACCGCATGGACGAGGCCGCCTCCCGGCTTTTTTTCGCGCTGGAAGGCTATAAAAAACTCTTCGGCAAAGAGCCGGACGGCTGGGTTCCGGCGGGCGGCGGCGTTACTCCCGACTTCGCGCCGCTGCTCAGGGCTTACGGCTTGAAATGGACTGCGGCGGGGCGCTGCGGGCAGACAGGCGGCATGGTGCAGCTATCCAGCGGGACCGTTTTCGCGCCGTTTGAAATGGTGCGCGATACGGCGGATTTTTCCGCCCTTTTGTCCTCGGCGGCGGTGTCAGCCGCGCCGGTGTTCGGCGTCATAGACGAAACTCTGGCGGGGCCGGCGGCGGAGGCTTTGCGGGGAGAGCTTGCCGGCCTCATGGAATCCGCCGCGCCGCCCGTGCGCTATATGACGGTCTCGCAGGCCATAAATCTGGCGCCCTCCACCGAGGCCGCCTCCTGCTTTCCGCCGCCGTGGAGCGGAGATTACAGCCCCTGGGCCGGCGGGGCGCGGCAGGCGGGCGCGCTGCTCAATCTCGGCGCGGCCAGAAAAACGTTCGCCATTTACCGCAGTTCCAGCCAGGTGAAGCCTCCAGCGGTAAGGCAGGTGGAGGAATCATTCGCGGAACTCGATACCGGGGACCGGTTTCTGCATCTGGCCGGCACGGACGCCGTTTCAGCGGAGGACGCGGAGCTGGATTTCAAAAATTCGCTGGAAAATATCTACCGCCTGATGGGAAAAGCCATGCCCACTTCCCTCATCCGCCCTTTCGCGGAGGCCAAAGTCTATGACGAACAGCCCCAGCCCGACCAATCCCGGACGGGCAAGGCGGCAAACGCCTCCATAACGGAGGGCGACGGCCTGTTGCTGCTCCAGAATCCCGAAAAAACGCTGCAAATGCCGGACACGCTGAGTTTTCAATCCAAAACCGCGGACCCCTCCAAATTTTTCAATATAGAGGCGGTGCTCGTCCGCTGGACTCCCGACACCGTGGAATTTCGCGTGAAAAACAGCCGCAGCGACGAGCTGTCCCGCGCGGAATTCGAGCGCCGCTTCCTGGCGGATATTTACATGGATTTGAACCATCGCCCGCGTTCAGGCTCCACCAGCCTGCTGGAATACCGCCAGCTGCGCGCCTCCGGCGAGGACGCCTGGGAGCTTGCGCTCACCATGACTTCCGAGAAGGCGCGTCTTTTCAAGGCCACGCCGCAGGGACCGCAGCTGCTTGGCGAATACGGCGTCCGCGTCACGAAAGGCGGCGATATAACGGCGGAGATACCGCGCGCCATGATGCCGGGCAATCCGCCGCTGTGGGGGTACCTCGTGCTGGTGCTGGCGCTTCAGGCCGCCCCCGGCGCGGGGCAGGTTTTCAAGCCGCTCTCCTCCGCGGACGCTTCGCCGATAATAGATTACCTTGCGCTGGACAAAATCGGCAGCACTTTCTATTTCCTGCGCCTGCCCAGAAAAATGCAATAGAAGGAACATAGGTCCATAGACCGCTTCAAAATGGGCCATAAGGCCCATGATTGTTTATATATTTACCGCTAGAATATGATTGCAATGAAGAGCAAATGGCATTTTTTACTGACGGCCATGTTCGCCATGTCGCTGGCGGCTGTTTTGGCCGCGCCGCCGCAGCGGGCGTTTTCAGCCGATAACGCCGCCGCTCCGGCGGACGCTAGCGCCAGGCCGTCCGTACAAGTCCCGCAGGAATTGAAAATCCCGCCCCGCGCCGCGGAATTCATCAAAAGCAAAGGGAAGGAATACGGCCTCGCGCTCGGCCCCAGGGGCGAGATTATGCAGGTCTCCGGCGAGGCGGCTGATAAAGCCTCCTCTCCGCGGATTCTTGACGCCAAAACCGCGCGGCGCCTTGTCAATTTCCTCTCCAGGCTTCCCGAAAACGGGGAGGACGCCAAACTGGCGGATACGCTGAAGCTTTTCCTCGCCTCCTATAACTCCAAGCGCGAAAGCGATGACGATATTTGCAGGCAGCAGGGCAGCTTTTTCGTCTGCGACGGCGGCAATGCCGCCCTCACTCCCGCGGGAAAACATGCGGTCATGGATATCATCACTGCGGTTGACGGGCAGCGGTTCATCAGCGAAAAAAGCTCCTACGGCCCCCAACAGCCTTCCGGCGCCGAACCGGCGTCCGTTGACACCGCAAAACAACCCACGGGAAAACGGGATTTGCAGTTGACAGCGCTCTCCGGCAAAACCGGCGCGGAGCTTTTCGACGGCGCCGCCCCTGCCGGCGGGTTCGACTGGAACGCCGACGGCGCGAAATATTTCTCCGGTTCGCTCAACGGGAGAGCCGTAAAGAAGCTTGCGCAGGAATACGCGGTTGACACGCGCGAAAAAACCGTGAAGGTGATGATAAACGCGAAGCAGGCGCCGGACAAGGATTATTCGGCCCCTGCCCAGATTACGGAAAGCACCGCGCTCGAGATACTCCGGGAAGCGGGCATAGACCCCGACATCATCGCCGCGCACGACGCGCGCCTGCTGCGCACCACCGATAACATACTCACGGTGAAGGTGCCGCTGAAAGAGGCGCGCAATCTTGGCCGTGAACTAAACAGCCGGGGAATAGCCAGCAGTCCTGCGCGCAAGCTTTTCCGCCTGGCCGCCGCAACGATGAACCGGTCTCCCCTCGCCAAAGCGACGGGCGCAATGCTGCCTTTTTCGCTGGGCGGCGAATCGGACATCAAACCGTACATCACCCCGCAGGAGATGCTCAAGACCGGCAAGCTCAACGAGCTCGGACAGGGCGGCAAAAACGCGATACTGGGCATCATAGATTCCGGCCTGGACATGAATCATCCCGATTTCAAGGGCCGCGTGCTGGATTATTTCGACCTCACTGACGACGCCGACAAGAAAGATGAAGCGGGCCACGGCACGTTTGACGCCGGACTGGCCGGCGGCTCCGGCGCGGCCTCGGACGGAAAATACAAAGGCATCGCCGACCAGACCCGCTTCGTGATATTCAAGGTGTTCAACGGCGCGAGAGAGACCTCGGAGGATATCATTCTCGCCGCGATGAAAAAAGCCCGAGACCTGCCGGAGGAGGTGCGCCCCCAGGTGCTTAACATGAGCATTGCCAGCAACAGGTCGGGGGCCGCCGACAACGTATCCCGCATGGCCGACAGCCTGATGGTGGAATCCAATATCATGGTGGTGGCCGCCGCCGGCAATTTCGATAACCGCGGCATAAGCGCGCCGGGCGCTTCCAAATATGCCCTCACGGTCACCGGCGTGGACAGGGACAAGCGGATACCAGATTATGCCTCGCGCGGCGAAGTCAGCGACGGCGTCGAAACATATGCCAAGCCGGATATAGCCACCTACGCGGGCGCGATACACAGACGGGACAGCCCTGTGAAAATCACCAGCGAGGACTACACCAAGGCATTGTTGGGTCTGCAGCCCATGCCGGTCAATCCGGTTGACGGAGAATACTATCAGGGTCTCATCGCCGCACGCAGTTCCGACGAGGGACATACGCCGGCAGCCTGGCTTAAACCCAGCAATGACCTGACCGAAGAGGAACAAATTTCTCGCAGCAGGATGCTGGAGCATATCGCAAAACAATCGAACGAAGCGCTTATGGGGAACCCGAACTACCGTTACCTGACGGGCACCTCCATGGCGGCGCCGCTGGCGTCGGGCATGGCCATTGACGCGATAAGCTATCTCAGAGGCCGCGGCGTGGAATACAATGCGCAGGAAATAAAAGCCCTGAGCATGGAAGGCGCAGCCGACCTTAAAGACTCCAAAGGCGTCAGCTATCCGCGCGAAACGCAGGGCGCAGGACTGGCTGACGGCACGGCGATGGCCGCTAATTTGCAGGCCAGGGCCGAGGCGGGAGTGCCGGTGGGAAACATAGCCTACATGCTGTCGAGACGGCTTACCTCGCGCGAAGTGAAACGTCTGGCCAAAAATCCGGATTACGCCATGACCTCGCTGGGCGTGCTGGACAAACGCGCAGGGCACCTGGTCAACACCGAGGAAGAGCTGGACGCGCTCAAGGCGGCGCTGTCTTACAAACAGCGCGCGTCCGTTGTTTCATGCTCTGATTTTTCGGCAGACTGCTATCAAAATAACTGAGGGAATTCCGCTATGGCAATGAAAAAAATCACGATATCGCGGCGCGCCGCGGCGAACGCCGCCGGTTTGGCGCGGCTATGCGTTTTCACCGCGCTGGCGGCTTTTTTATTCCCGGCGGCTCCGGCGCACGCGCTGGAGCTGGTTTCCGCTCCGGCAATAGCTAAGAACGCGCCGGTTCCGGCCCCCGGCGCTCCGTCCGTCGAGGAACAGACGGCGGACGCGCTGACGTCCGTCGCGGATAAGGCGCGCAAGGCGGAAGTTTACTTCGATTTCAATCCCGATTCCCTCAACACGGCGGATGCGGTGGTGATGTCCGCCTGCGGAATGGATCCCGGCGAACTGGGCGTGGGACCGTTTCAATACAGCATGGTGCGCGAGGCGATGAGATATCTGTTCCCCGAAAAAGATGCGGGCGACGAAAAGCGCTGGCGGCAGGCGCTGGCGAAAATCAACGAGTACCAGGCGCAGTTTCCCGAGTCTTCCGCGCGCCGCAAATCGGATTCGCCCGACACTTATCTGGAGGACGCGCTCAGGCGCGGGCTGGCCGGTTCGGGCAAACGCTATCTTATAGTGCCGCTGCGCTGGAGCCGCGACATACAGAATGCCGGCGATGCGCCGCTTGATTTCAAGGTGTGGGTAAAGCGGGTTTACGCGGCAGTCTCGGACCGCGCCGCCGCCGACAATCGGCGCATACCGGTTTACATGGTCGGCCACAGTTGGGGGACTGTGCTGCTGCACGCCACGCTGCAACATCTCAAAGAGGAAGGCTCGGACGTGAAGGTGGACGAATTCGTCACGCTGGGTTCCCCGCTGACGCCGGGCTCCTGGTGGCTGAACACGCTGATGACGCTCGGCATAATAAAAGACAACCTGCCGTGGACGGTCTCGAAGCCGGGGAATGCGGACAGGTGGGTGAACGTATGGGCAAGCCGCGACATGCTCTCAAACGCCATCGCCGCGGCGGATTCCAACGTCCGTGTGGACAAAATCGCGGATTTTTATTCCGCCCGCCTCGACAAAATAATGGAAACATCCCGGTACGCCAGGAGCGACAAAGCCGCCCTCGACGCACCGGTACCGTGGCACAGTTCGTACGCCGAGGGGTTCCGGCTGGAGCTGAAATCTCTGCACGAAAAGCTGGACAAGGATATTTTCGCCGAGTTCATCCGGCCGGCGGCGTTCGCCCGGTAGCGGGCCGCCCGACAACATGACAGCGAACGGACATCATGGATAACATCTTCGCGCTGAAAAATATTTTGCCGCCGCGCGCCGCGTTCGGCTGCGCTCTGCTGGCGGCGTCCGCGTTTGCCCTTCCGGCGGCGAAAGCCGCTGATTTAGTCCCCGCATTCGCGGTTCAGGGCGCGGTGCCGGCTTTCGCGCCCGCGCGGGCGCAGTCCGGCCAAACGGGCAAGCCGGCTCCGGCTGACTTCGATTTCAACCCCGAAGCCGTAAAAGATGCCGACGTTGTCATAATATCAGCCTGCGGCCTGGAATTTGGTGAAATGGGGTTTGGGGCGCTGCGACTCAAACATATCAAGAGCCTGCTGCGCTATTGGTTTGCCGCCGGCGCGCAAGACGACGCGCGCTGGAATCCGGCACTGGAAAAATACCAAAGGCTCGTTGCCAAACGCAATGGTGTAAAGCCGGCGCATATTCCCAGCAGCGATACTTATCTGGAAGAGACTTTGGAAAGAAAACTGGCCGGCACCGGCAGAAAATACCTTATAGTGCCGCTGCGCTGGAGCCGCAACCCGGATACGACCCGTCTCATCCTGCCCGAATTTCTGGAGCACACCAGGGAGATATGCGCCGCCGCGGCCAAATATAACAAGCCGGTTTACGTGGTTTGCCACAGTTGGGGCACCCTGCTTATGCACGCCGCGCTGAACTGGCTTGCAGAGGAAGGCTCGTCCGTGCGGGTCAGCAAATTCATAACATTATCGTCTCCGCTGATGCCGAGCGCCTGGTGGCTCGGCATCGGCGTGCAATACGGCATCATAAAGGGAGGGCTGCCGTTTAACGTCAAAAAACCGTCCAATGTGGAGCAATGGCTGAACTTCTGGGCCAGACGCGATATAATTTCAAACGCCATTGCGGCGGCGGACGTCAACATCCGCGTGGACACTGATGCGGACAGGTACGCTTTGCGCCTTCACAAAGCGGCGCTGGAGCACGGGCCGTATTATCTGGACGCAATGGCCGGCGCCGTGAAAGCGGACAAAGCCGCCTTGAATGACCCCGTCGCGTGGCATGAATCCTTCGAAAGAGGTTTTCATGCCGAGTTCAAATCGCTGGGCGACAGTCTGGATGTGGACACTTTCATCAAATTCGTGATACCGGCGGCTTTCGCTCAATAACCCGGTTTTTACAGCGTTTTCAACGCGGCCCAGGCCTGTCCCAGGGCCAGGCCGCCGTCGTTTGACGGGGCTTGCAGGTTGGAGTAAACCGCAAACCCCGCGCGCGCGAACCCTTCCTCGAAAAGCTTCAGCAGCAGCGCGTTCTGGAACACCCCGCCGGACAGCGAGATTTTTTTTATTCCGGTTTCGGCGGAGATTCCGGTTGCGGCCGCAAGCGCGGCGCGGTACACCGCGCTGTGGAATTTTCGGGAAGCCGAACCCGCGGCCAACCCGCCCGCCGCAGCCGCGCGGATGACCGGCGCGGGGTCCATAATCCAAAGCCCGCCTTCCTTGTAAACATCAAACCGCCAGCCGCCCTCCGCGCGGGCAAGCGCGGCGGCTTCAAACTCCATGGCGGCCTGCGCTTCATAAGTGACGACGGCGGGTCCGCCGCAGATAAAGCTTACCGCGTCGAAAAGCCGGCCCATGCTGGTGGTATGCGGCGAGTTGAAGCCGGACAAAACCATTTTTTCCACGGTCTCCGCCGGAGCCGGCTCCATGCGGGCGAAAATTTGCGGAGCTTTGTCCCGCCAGTTTTCGCCAAAAACCTCGCGCAGCCAGGAAAGTCCCATGCGCCATATTTCCACGGCGGCGGCGTCTCCGCCGGGCAGCCGCGCGCTTCTCAGCGAGCCCGCGCGCTCCCATTTGGCGCCGTCCGTCAGCAAAATTTCGCCGCCCCAGACCGTTTTGTCGGGCCCCAGCCCGGAGCCGTCGAACGCGATGCCGATTGCCGGCTCCTCCAGCCCGTGCTCCGCCAGCACCGAGGCTATGTGCGCGAAATGGTGCTGCACCTCCGCGATTTTCAATCCGAGCGATTTGGCGATTCGGGTTGCGGCGTAATCGGGATGGAGGTCGCAGGCGGCTGTTTCAGGACGCGCGCCCAACAGCGCCGACAGCTTGGCGAGGCTTTCGCGGTAAAAGTTATCGCTTTCCGGCTCGTCCATCTCGCCGATATGCTGGGACAAAAAAGCCTCCGCGCCGCGCGTGAGGCAGAACGCGCCCTTCATCTGCCCGCCCGCGCCCAGAACGCAGGGGCCGCCGCGCGGGAGTTTTATCCCCCCCGGCACCCAGCCGCGCGCGCGGCGGACGAGCCGCGTTTTTCCGGCGGAGCAAAACGCCACCGAGTCGTCGCAGCGGTTATGGATTTCGCGGTTATGGTCCAGCACGGCGGCGGCAATGCCGGAAAGTCCGCCGGCAAAACTTTCCGCTGAAATAGCGATAGGCTCGTCGCGGAGATTGGCGGAAGTCATCACCAAAGGTTCATTAAAACCAAGCGCGGCAAGTTCCGAAAACAGCACGCGGTGCAGCGGCGTGTATGGCAGCATTACGCCCAGCGTATCCAGTCCGGGCGCGGCGAGCGGCAACGCGCCGGGGACGGATTTTTTGAGCATCACCGCCGGCGCAGGGGCCGAGCGGAGCAATCGCTCCTCCTCCTCTGAAACGGCGCAATAGCGGCGCACGGTTTCCATATCCGCCATCATCACCGCCAACGGCTTGAACGGACGGCGCTTGGCCGCGCGCAGCCGGCCCACGGCTTCGTTGTCGAGCGCGCCGCACGCGAACTGAAAACCGCCGAGACTTTTTACCGCCACGATTGAGCCGCCGGCCAATAAGCGGGCGGCTTCGGCAAGCGGACGCGGCCCCGCGTAACCGTCAAGCCGCGCGCCCGGCCCGCAGACCGGGCAGGCGTTGGGCTGGGCGTGGAAACGGCGGTTTGACGGGTCTTCAAATTCCGCTTTGCAGTCGGGGCAAAGCCTGAACGCCGACATGGTGGTGGACGCGCGGTCGTAGGGCAGAGTTTTCACGATGGTGAAACGCGGACCGCAGTTGGTGCAGTTTATGAAAGGATAGTCATATCGGCGGTCGGCGGGGTCCGCCAGTTCCCGCGCGCAGTCGCCGCAAACCGCCAGGTCGGCGGGAATTATGGCGGAATTTTCCGCGCGGGAGAGGCTTTGCCGGATTTCAAAACCGGACAAACCCTGGGGGACGATATCTTCGGTTGAAACCGAGTCTACGCGGGACTGCGGCGGCGCGGCGGACGTTATCTCCGCGATGAATTTTTCAAGCGCGGCGGCGGACGCCTCGGCCTCGATTACAACTCCGCCGGAAGTGTTGGAAACCCAGCCCGAAACGCCGTTTTCCCCCGCGACACGGTAGATGAACGGACGGAATCCGACGCCCTGCACGATGCCGGTCACGGTTATTTTTTTGCGGATTTTACGCTGCATGGCTTGTTCCCGCCGGAATATTAATGTGAAATAGACTCTGTGAATATTGTACCCGAATTCAGACTGCGAAAGGCGACGCTTGCTTTCCCGCTTATTATCGCCGCGCTCACGCTGGCGGCATTTTGGCCTTCGCTGTCCAACGGTTTCACCAACTGGGACGACCCGCTCTACGTAACGCAGAACCCGCTGATAACCTCGCTTTCATGGCATAATATCTCCGCGATTTTCACGACGGCGCACCGCAATATTTACGCGCCGCTCGTTCTGGCGAGCTATGCCGTCGAGTACCGTTTTTTCGGGCTCAATCCCGCCGTCTATCACGCAACCAATCTGCTGCTTCATATTTTCAACGCGCTGCTGGTTTATTTTCTTCTATCGTTGGTTACGGGACGAAAACGGCTCGCTTTCGCGGCAACGCTGCTTTTCGCGCTGCACCCGCTGCGGGTGGAATCAGTCGCCTGGGTATCGGAAAGGAAAGACGTGCTTTACGCGTTTTTTGCGCTGCTTTCCCTTGTTTTTCACGCGCTCCGGCGGTGCGGCGGCGGCAACTGGACGCGCGCGGTTTCCATAACGGCGCTGGCGCTCTCGCTGCTGGCAAACGCCAAAGCCGTGCCGCTGCCGTTCATAATTCTCCTGCTCGACTGGCACGCCGGCGCGATACCGCTTAAAAAAAGCATCAAAGACTCGCTGCCATATTTTGCAATCGCGGCGGGTTTCGGACTGATAAATTATGCAACACTGCACCATGCCGCCGGCGCGGCTTCGCCCGGCCCGGCGTATCTGCTGAAAAACATTTTCGCCGCCGCCTGCGGCTTTTTGGTTTATATCGGCAAAACGCTGTGGCCGGCCCGCTTGTCGGCGCTGTATCCGTATCCGGCGGGATATCCGCAATCGCTGCCCGCGGCTTATTGGCTGGCACCGCCGGCTCTAATCGCGCTGGTTTTGCTTTTCGCGCGCTTTTTCAGGGGGAACAGAACCGCAATTCTCGGCGGCGCGTTTTTCTCCGTCTGGATTTTTCCGTTCCTGCAATGGCTGCCTATCCAGCCCGGCGTCGTCATGGAACACCTGAGCTACATGCCTTCCGTAGGGCCTTCGCTCGTTCTGGCGGAACTGCTCTCGATGGCGGCGCGCAAGTATCGGGCGCGGCGCGCATTGCTGGCAGCCGGTTTCGCGGCGGCGCTGCTGGCGTTGTGCGTTCTGACCTGGCAGCGCACCCGCGTCTGGAAAAACAGTTTCACGCTCTGGAACGACCGTATCGCGCGGCACCCCGATTCCACTCTGGCCTACATAAACCGGGGCGCGGCGTATCAGGAGGCGGGCCGGCTCGATGAAGCTGCTGCCGATTTCGACTGCGCGCTGAAACTAAACCCCGCCCTGCGCGCCGCATGGGTGAAACTCGGCTTCGCGCAGCTCGCGCAGCGCAAACTCGAAGACGCTGAGGCCTCAGCCGACAAAGCGCTTTCGCTGGCCGGCGGACAGGACGCGCTGCACACTAACGCCGACGCGCATTATCTCAAAGGCAGCGTCAGACTCGAACGCGGCGATTTGGACAAAGCGGACGCCGCTTTCGATTCCGCGCTGGCGGCAAGGCCGGATTACGGCTACGCCTTCGCCGGGAAGGGGAAAATCGCGCTGGCAAAGGGCGATGCGCGCCTCGCCGCCGGATACTTCGCGAAAGCGGCCGCGCAATACCCGCTCGCGGCGGATTTGTGGAACGCGCTGGCGGCCGCGCAGTCCATCGCCGGAGATACCGCCGCCGCAATCCCGAATTACAAAAAGGCCGTCGCATTGAATCCGCGCGGCGCTCAAGCCTGGGCCAATCTGGCCATTGCCTGTTTCGATTCGGGAGACACAGCCTGCGCCCAATCCTCCGCCGCCAAAGCCGCCGCGCTGGGACACAAAATGGACCCTGCGTTTTTAAAATTGCTATACAAACAATAGGAAATATCAGCAGATTCTGGGCAGTTGCTCGCCTTCGGGCATGCGCAGGACGCGCAGGCCGCCGGCGCGGGTTTTCAGACGGACACCGGCCTTTCCTTTGGACAATACCAAACCACCTATCGCCGCACTCTCGCCGTAACGCTGCGCGCGCATGTCCGCCAGCGCGCGCGGCGCCGCAGCCGCCGGCACGAACGCGGCGAGGCGGCCTTCGTTGGCGATATAAAGCGGGTCAAGGCCGAGAAGCGCGCAGGCGGCGGAAACGTCGGGCGCAACCGGCACCAAAGCCTCGTCGAGCTCTATTTCACAATCCGAGGCGGCGGAGATTTCGTTGAGAGCGGCGGCCAGTCCGCCGCGCGTCAAATCGCGCATCGCATGGACCTGTCCGCACTGCAAGACGGCGGCGGCGACGCGGTTTAGCGGAGCGCAGTCGCTTTCGATGCCGCTTTTTATGCCGAGGCTGTGGCGCGCGTTCATGACCGCCGCGCCATGCGCGCCTAGCGGGCCGCTGATTATCAGCACGTCACCCTCCCGCACGTTCGCGGCGGAAACGTCCGTCCCGTCGGGTATCTCGCCGATGCCGGAGGTGGTTATGAATATCTTGTCCGCCTTGCCCTTTTCCACCACCTTGGTGTCGCCGGTTACTATGCTCACTCCGGCCTCGTCGGCGGCGGCGCGCATCGAGGCGGCGATTCGGCGCAGCAGGCTTATCTCCAGCCCCTCTTCCAGTATGAACGCGGCGGAAATCCATCTCGGAACCGCGCCTTTGACGGACAAATCGTTCACCGTGCCGCAGACGGCGATTTTGCCGATATCCCCGCCCGGAAAGAACAACGGGTCCACCACGAAAGAATCCGTTGTAAAAGCCAGCCGCCGCCCGGAAACGGGAAGCTCCGCCGCATCGTCCATCCGGCGCAGTATCGGATTTTCAAAATACGCGGCGAAAACTTCTCCCACGAGACTGCGCGACAGCCCGCCTCCGCCGCCGTGGGCCAGCAATATCCTGTCAGCCGCCATAGTTATACCACGCCGCGCAGGAGCCTTCAGACGACACCATGCACGGCCCCACCGCGTCCGCCGGAGTGCATTCCTTTCCGAACAGGCCGCAGTCCGGCGGCAAAGCCCTGCCCGTCAGCACGGCGCCGCACAGGCAGCCGGGGGGCTCCGCCGATTCCATTTCCGGGATGTTGAACTTTTGCGCGGCGTCGAATTTGCCGTACGCCGCGCGGAACATAAGACCGGAACCCGGCAGTTTCCCGATGGCGCGCCAGGAAACGTTCGCCGGCTCAAAAACTTTATACAGCAGCTCCAGCGCCGCGGGGTTCCCCTCGTCGG
The DNA here is from genome assembly GCA_028688475.1 of Elusimicrobiales bacterium. Classification (GTDB taxonomy): domain Bacteria; phylum Elusimicrobiota; class Elusimicrobia; order Elusimicrobiales; family Elusimicrobiaceae; genus JAQTYB01. The sequence continues at coordinate 2,095 of JAQTYB010000022.1, read as the reverse complement.
GCACGGCGCGGCGGTAGGCGTTCTCGACGGAGGCGTCGCCCGCTTTTATTTTCGCGGCGAGGCGGGTTACGGCGTGGAGAATCTCCACCGGCTCGAACCCCGCGATTACTGACGGGATTTTATATTCGGACTCCAGCATCCGGTAGGGCGCGACGCCGATGACCGCGCTGACGTGCCCCGGCAGCAGAAAGCCGTCTATTTTCGCGGACTCGTCCGAGAGTATCGCGCGCAGCGCCGGCGGCACCAGTTTCAGGAGCGGCAGCACGAAAAAATTGCCCAGATTTTCCTCTTGCGCCGCCAGCACGGCGGCGGCTATGGCGGGGGCGGTGGTCTCAAACCCAGCGCCGATGAAAACGATGTTTTTGCCCGGGTTTTGGCGGGCGATTGCCACCGCGTCCGACGGGGAATAGACCACGCGCACATCCGCGCCTGCGCTTCTCGCGCCGTCGAGGCCAAGGCGCGTGCCGCGCACCCTGAGCATATCGCCAAACGAGGCCGTTATCACACCGGGCAGCCGTGAAATTTCCACGGCGCGGTCTATATCGCCCTGCGCGCTCACGCACACGGGGCAGCCGGGGCCCGACAGCAGCCTGATATTCGGCGGCAGCAATCTGCGCAGCCCGTGCCGGGCGATTGCCATGGTGTGCGTTCCGCACACCTCCATCAGCGAAACCGCGCGGCCAAGACCTGCCGCCTCGCGCGCCAGCGCGGCGGATATTTTGGCGGCTAAAGCCGCGTCCTGCAGCTCAAAGCCGGACATCAGCCGTAAATCTCCTTGAGGAGATTGAGCGTTTCCAGCGCGTCCTCCCGCCTGACTATCTGGATGGCGCAGCCGGCGTGCACCAGCACGTAATCGCCGATTTTCGCCTGCGGCACGAACTGGACCGACGCAGCGCGCACCGCGCCGCCGCCGAAATCCACCTCGGCCTGAGACCCTGAAAGCTTGATTACAAGACCGGGAACGGCCAGGCACATAGCGCAGTCCTCACACGGAAAATGAAACGCCGTCGCGCGCGGCGAAGGAGTTCCTGAAAATTTTGCGGGCGGCGCGCTGCGCCCCGCGGCGGGAGCTTAAATCAGGATAGCGCCGCGCTTCGAAGTGCGTCATGTAGAATTTTTTCACGCCGCATTTTTTCGCCAGAAAAGCGCCGTCTTCGGGATTGAGGTGCGGCCAGTCCGCGCGGCGCTCGCCGGGATGATAGGAGCATTCGGCGATGAGCGCGTCCGCCTTGTCCGCCAGTTTATAGGCGTTGGGGCATAATCCGGTGTCGGGCGCGTAGGCGAGGATTTTTCCGCCGTCCTCGATGCGCAGGCCGTAGCAGGCTATGGAATGCCTCAGTGAATAAACCGACATATGCGGCGCAAGGCGTTTCAACGCGGCGAAATCCGCTATCCCTGCCTTCATGCCAAGCCGGGAGAGCGGCGCGCTGTACGGCGGCGCGGCAAACTTTTTGAGCGGCGAAACCATCTCCCGCGAGACGAATATCTTCACGCCCTGGCGGAAACGGAACTTGCCCAGCACGTGCAGACCGCAGATATGGTCTATATGCGGGTGGCTTATGAAGATATACACCGGCTTGCCGGGTTTTACATAAGCGTCCAGCTTATGGATGCCGAAACCCGCGTCGAGCACCACGTATTCGCGCGCGGTCTCGACCAGCGCGCAGGTGGTGTTGCCGGCGGCGCTGTCATACCAGCCGTTGGTGCCGAGAAAGTCGGTCTTCATCATGGAGATTCTACCCTATATACCGAGTTTCGCACAATTCCCTGATGTCAGAGCCTGTTTGGAATCTCTTTCGCCGCGAAAGCGGCGATTTTGGCTTTGAGACTTGCGGGCGCAGGCAAGCAGGACTGTTGCCTGTGAGCCGAAGACCGCGAAGTATCAGGGCCAAAAGCGCCGCTTGCAGCAGGGTAATAAAGGGGACATAATAAAGGGGACACAATTAATAAAGGGGACACAATACTAAATTGATTCCGCAGAAAAACCCCTCTATTTTAGTCCTGTTTTTTCCAAACTCCGCCCTGAACCGGGAATAGTTCGGAAAATGGGTTTTGACATCCGGTTTTTAGCGGCAGCGACTTAGAACGTACGCGA
>JAQTYB010000115.1 GCA_028688475.1 Elusimicrobiales bacterium | reverse complement strand
GCTTTGGCGACGTCTAGCGTGCTGTTTATGAAGGACCAGTACTGCTCCACCAGAATGACCACGTATACTTCCGTGAAAACGTAGAGGAACGCGGCGGTCGTTTTCGCCGCGCCGGCGGAGAGCGAAAAGTAGGCCGCCGTGAAAAACGCCGCCGTCGCCGCCAGGGAAACGAGCACGGATTTGAGCGGCCCCGCCGCCGACAGCAGCCGGGCGTAGAGGTAAATCAGCGCCGCCATGAGAAAAGGGACCGCCGTCATGGCCCAGGGCATTCTGGCGGAGCCGTAGGTTTCGATGAAAATGCTGGCCGCGGCGGTGCGCGCGAATTCATAGCCGCCCACCATGAACGCCGCCGACAGCGCGACGGCAATCATGGCGGGCGCCGCGGCGCGCCCGTCCGGTTTCGGCGCGGACGCAGTTGCGGAGCCGGCTCTCACAGGTCAATCCTGGCGAGGCCGCGCGTGGCGGCGGCCCCTGCGAGACTTTCGTCTTTGGTGAGGAGTATTATCTGCCAGCCGTCTTTTTCGAATTTGGCCGCCGCCTCCAGCGCGGCGGCGGAGCGCCCGCTGTCGAGCGCGAGGAAGGGCTCGTCTAGAATCATGAAGGCGGGCTTTTTGTAGCCCGACGCCGCCATCGCCATGCGCACGGACAGCCACAGGCTGTCGCGCGCGCCGCTGGAAAGCCACTCCGCCGGACGCTCGCCCAGTTTCGGATGGCGCACGGTTATGGCGGCGGGCTCGAACGGCGTCGGCTTGACGAGGGTGAGCGCGTCGTAAATCCCCGTCATCGCGGTGAAAACGGGCGCGGCGTTTTCCACGCAGTTTTTCATCATTTCGTCGTTGGCGCGGGAGATTTCGGCTATCACCTGATACGTCTCCTCGGCGGCGCGGCGCCAGCGCGCTATTTCGGCGATGGCGTTCTCGGTGCGCTTGACGCGGGCGAACACCTCGGCGGCGGACATGCCGAGCTCGCCCTCCAGCCGCGACAGGCGGTCCGTGGCGGTGTTGTACTCGCGGTGCAGTTGCTCGCGCGCGGCGCCCAGGCGTTTGAGCTCCTGGCCGGCGCGGACGGCGGCGGATTCCACTTCGTTGAGCGGGGGCAGGCGGTCCGGCGGCGGCGCGCCTTCGAGACGGCGCTCGTACTCGCGTATGCGTTTTTCGAGGTCCGTTTCCAGGCTGCGGCGCGTGATATCGGCGGAAACGGTTATCTGGCTTTCTATTTCGTCGAGGCTGCGGTGCAGGTATTCCAGCTTTTCTATGCGGGCGGCCAAATCGCCCAGGTCGCGCGCGCCGATGGCGGCAAGCTCGGTTTCCAGCTGGCTTTTGAGCGCGGACATGCGCCCGTCCGCCTGCCTGAGCGCGGCCTCCTCCTCGCCGGCGCGCGAAACCGCGCGGGAGATAAGCGTCTCCATCACGTCATGGCGCTCGGCCAGCGCTATTTCGGCGGCATCCTCGGCGGAAAGCTTTTCGCGCAGTTCGGCGCGGCTTGCGTCCCGCCAGCCGGCGCCCAGCGCTTCAAGTGCCCTGGCGAATTCCTCAGCGGCCGCCGAAAGGCTTTTGCGCGCTTCGGAAACGGCGGGCGAAGGTATGTCCGCCAGCAAAAGCGCCGCGTAAAAAGCCAGCGCGCAGCCCGCGGTGGCCGCGCCGACCGCCAGCGGGCCAAGTCCCGCGAGACGGGTTATGGCGTAGGCAGCCAGCCCCCCCGCCAGCCCCGACAGCAATGCCGGCAGGGAGAACAGTGCGCGTTTTTTTCTGGAAAACTTTTCCCAGACTTCCTCTTTGCGCGAAAGCTCGCTTTCCGCGTTTTTGAGCCGGGCGCGCAGTCCGGCGGCGGACAGCAGTGAAAGTTTGCCGTCTATATCCTGCTTCAGTGCCGTGTTTTCCCCGAGGGCGCGCTTGATTTCCGCGAGCAGCGCGGTTTTTTCCGCGGTCTTTTGCGCGAGCGCGGTTATCTCGGACTGCGCCACGCTGTAGCGCAGATACAGAGAGCGGTCTATCCTGCCCAATTCGGAAATCTGGCGCAGCGCGCCGGCCATCTGCGCCTGCAGGTCCTTGAGGCGCGCCAGCTTGATGTGGAGCATCTGCCGGTTGAGTCCGGCGGCGGCGGCTTCCATCTCCTCGGCGGCGCGGCGCCTGGATTCCAGCTCGTCCGCGAGCTCCAGCTTGCGCTGCGCGAGCTCCTCCGCCTCGCCGGCTTTCTGGAGCAGGCGCGAAGCGTCGAAAAGGGCGTCCTGCTTTTCCAGCCAGCGCTTGTGCCAGGAGTTGCGCTCGTAGGAGACGTAGATTTTTTTGAGCTCGTTCATGGCGCGGCGGATGTCTATCTCTCCGCCGCCGAGCACGCGGGCGGTGAAAACCTCGATGAAGCGCTTTTCCTGGCTGGGTATGCGCGCCTCGCCGGCGCGGATGACCAGCAGCGCGCGGAAAAGCTCCTGCGGAAAATCCGGCGGCGCCGCCGGCGCGTCCGAAGAGGTTTCCAGCCGCGAGCCGCACTCTTCCACCGCCGCCAGCGCGCGCGCGGCCGCGCCGTAGCGGACGTAATACTCCCTGCCGAAAACGGAGCTGGCGCGCGGCGGCCCGTAAAGCGCGGCGGTGACGGCGTCTATGAAAGTGGTCTTGCCCTTTTCGTTATGCCCGAAGAGGACGGCGGATTTTCCGCCGAAGGAGAACTCCCGCCCGGTGAGGACGCCGAAGGCCGGCGTTTTAATATCCAGAAGTTTCATCGGTCCAGCAGTTCCTCGGGGTCGAGGCTGCGCGCGGTAAGGGAGCGCCAGCCCAGCGCGGTTATGCGGCGCACCATGTCTTGCCTTTCCGGCGTGTCCGCGGCGGCGGCCATGTCCCGCGTCTTGCGCAGGAAGGCGTACATTATCATGTCCGAGGCGCGGGGCTGCGAATCCTCCAGCCTGAGCGAGAACTCCGGCTCGGCGGACAGCCTGCCTTTCCACCGCGCTTTTGCGGCGGCGGCGGCTTCCCTCACCCGGTTGAGGTCCGCTATCCCTTCCAGCACGACGCTCAGCAGCTTTCCCTCGCGGTTGGCGCCCAGCAGCGCGTCGAGCCTGCCGGGCAGCGCGGCTTCGTCGCCGGGAAAAACGAACACATACTCGCGCCGCGCGCTCAGCGCCGTGGAAAGCGGCACCCGCTCAAGCCCGGCCCTGCCGGTCTCCGGGTCGAAAGAAACGGAATTTACCGTGCGTTGTCCCGACTCCGTGGCGCGCACCGATTCCGGCGAGCCGGGGTAGGAGGCCAGGCAGTCCCCGGCGGACCAGGAGGCCGCGCGGTGGATGTGTCCCAGCGCCGCGTAGGAAAATCCCGCGGAGCGCAAATCGGCGTCTTTTATGACGGCCTCGCCGCCTTCCTCGGCGTTTTCCGGGTCGAAGGCCCAGCCCGCCAGCTCCGCGCGGTCGGCGGTGATGCCGTGCAGCAGCGCGATTTTTATTTCGCCGGGCGCGGGTCCGCCCGCCTGCCGGAAAAGCTCTGTCGTGGAGGAGGCTTTCCGGAAAGGGAAGCCGTAAAAGGACGCAGGCCCGAGCCTGAACACTTCAAACGGTGCCGAGGCGAGCAGCCGCACGTTGCCGGACTGGCCGAAATCATAGCGTCCGTCGAAGGGATTGTCTCCGCGCAGCAAATCGTGGTTGCCGGGGATGATGAGCACGCTGGCCGGGCGGAGCTCCGTGAAGAGAGCGCGCAGCGCGCCTTCAAGGTACTGCGCCTCGCCCGCCGAGTCGAACAGGTCGCCGGCTATAACCAGCGCGTCATAGCCGCGCGCCAGCCGGCAGATTTCGCCGAGCACGCCAAGCCGCCGCGCGCCTTCGGGCGTCGCGGGATTTTTAAGGTGCAGGTCGGCGGTATGCAGAATGCGCATATATTTAAGAGCATTTTATTCTACTATTTTTGTTTTCCCGCAAACGCTGTCCGCGCCGCCGGAGCGGCGCGGTGTTGACTGGCGGCCTTGCAAAAGGCGTCGTGATTTTGCACCGTGTAGGTGGAAGTGTCAGCAATTTTTAAGGGACTTTCACTCAAACCGGAGAATCCGACCATGATAGATTTGACAAAAAACCTCGCCGCCGTGAACCGCCGCGCCAAGTCGTCGGTCATACGCGAATTGCTCAAGCTCACCAACAAGCCGGAAATCATTTCGTTCGCCGGCGGACTGCCGGACCCTGCGGCTTTTCCGAGGGAAGCCGTGATGGAAATATGCGCGAAGGTGCTGCGCGAGAACGCGCGCGAGGCGCTGCAATACGGCGAAACCGAGGGCTGCCCCTCCCTCAAGGCCGAGCTGGTCAGGAACCTGCGCGAGGACGAGGGCCTGGTGGTCAGGCCGGAAAACATACTCATCACCACCGCCTCGCAGCAGTCGCTGGACCTGGCGGCCAAGCTTTTCATAGACGCTTCGGATCCCATTATAGTCGAGCTTCCCAGCTACGCCGGCGCGCTGCAGGTGTTCAAGTCCTACGGCGGCCTCATGGTCGGCGTGAAATCCGACGACGACGGCATGCGCATGGACGACCTGGAAGTCAAGCTGGAAAAGCTTAAAAAGGAAGGCGAGCATTACAAGTTCATCTACATCATTCCAGATTTCCAGAATCCCAGCGGCATCACGCTCTCGCAGGAGCGGCGCGAGCAGATGGTGCGGTTGTCCAGGGAGTACGATGTCATCATCCTTGAGGATTCCCCCTACCGGAAAATACGTTTCGAGGGCCGCTCGCCGGACATGCTTTACAAGCTCGACACCTCCGGCAACGTCATCAGCCTGTTCACTTTCTCCAAGACTTTCGCGCCCGGGTTCCGCCTGGGCTACATTGTGGGCAACGAGGCTATCATCAAGAGGATGGCCATACTCAAGCAGTCCATGGACCTGTGCTCCTCTCCGTTCGCGCAGTTGGTGGCGGCGGAATTTCTGCGCGGCGGTTATTATCAGGAGCATGTGAAGAAAGTCGTCAGGATATACAAAGCGAAGAAAGACCATATGCTGGCGGCTCTTGCCCGCCATATGCCGGAAGGCGTGACCTGGACCAAACCGGAGGGCGGCCTCTTCCTGTGGCTGCGCCTGCCGGAGACGATGGACGGCGACGACCTTTTCTCTGAGGCGTTAAAGGAGAACGTGGCCTACGTTGTCGGCTCGGCTTTCCATTGCGACGGCGCGGGACGCAACACCATGCGCCTGAATTTCTCCTACTCCACGCCGGAAAAAATAGACGAGGGCATAAAGCGCCTCGCCACCGTGTTCAAAAAAAATTGGAAGAAGTGAATAATCCGGCGAAAATCCGCCTAGAGCCTGTTTGGAATCTCTTTCGTCGCGAAAGCGGCGCTTGCAGCAGAATGCGGAGATTTCAAACAGGTTCTTAATCTTACCGTGTCATAAAAACAACAAGACCACACAGGGCTGCATTTTAGCCACGAAACACACGAAAATACACGAAAGGGGCACAGGGAACGGGTTGTTTTTTTGTCATCACAAACCTCCCATCCCTGTTTTTCGTGTGTTTAGTGTGTTTCGTGGCTAAAATGGTGCCCGCCGTTATTTTGTTGTTTTTCACGACACGGGTAAGATTAGATGCTGTCAAAGCGCGGGCGGACCGGCAGGGTGGTAAGCCGGAAGGGAAAATCCAACCGCAAAGCCAACTGCAAAACCCGCTGCGGCGCCGTGCAATCCGCCTCCAAGAACAGCGCCTACCCCCGCCCCTATAGCTCCGCTGGCCAAGCCGCCCTTGAGCCTGCTGCTCATGGGGCGGCTGTTCCCGTCTTTGGCTGCGTTGGTTTTTGAAGCGCCGAGCCCCGGAACTTTCGCCTTGAGGCTCCTACGAAAGTTTTTCGGGGAACTGCCCAATTTCCAGCTTGATTTTGCATAGCTCGCGGGCAGCCGGACAGCGCTGTCGCCATACTGTCCGCCTTTGCCGGTGTCGGTTATTACTGCCGAACCGAATGGTTCGCCGCCTATTTCCTTGTCCACATCAGGATTGAACCCGATGGCGAAAGAAATGCCGCCAAACAGCGATACCGCCAGCAACCCCGTAAAAACTTTTTTCATGGCTTTCCCCGTTGCGCCACCACATGTGCATATCCGGCAATATTGTATGGCGGCGCGGCGTCCGTCTCAAGGGCTGAAAGACCCAATTTGAGTTGCCCTTTGGACCTATGCGGGGGCTAGCGGCGTTGCTAATTACATAGATATAAGATATAATGCTGACGAGGAGGGACACTATGAAATGTCCAAAATGCTCGTCAATCAAACACGTCAAGGCGGGAATGGTAAGGCTGACCAAAAACGGCGAAC